>NZ_JBYSWM010000044.1:0-21001 GCF_058781125.1 Pseudogulbenkiania sp. FW507-F1
GGTGGGGTGTCCGGGGCGGGTCAAGGGCGTGTCGTCCGTGCGAGGTGCGGGATCAGGCTTCCCGGCCGGGCTGCAGGTAGTCGGCCATTTCTTCCGCCGGCACCATGCTGCCGCCGGTGGCCCACACCAGGTGGTGCGCCGCCGCCAGGCGCTGCGGGGTGAGCCCCATGCGCTCGCGGTAGCCCTGGGCTTCCGTCAGCACGCGCGCCATGCCCGGCATGCCGGCCAGCGCCGAGGGCTCCAGCGCGATGCCTTCCTGCTGTTGCAGCAGCGCCAGCAGGCGGTAGAGCTCGTCGTCACTCACGGTGTAGTAGCCGTCGATCATCCGTTCCATCGCCCGCCCGACGAAGCCGGAGGGACGCCCCACCGCCAGGCCGTCGGCGGCGGTGACGTTGTCGATGCCGAAGTCCTGTACGGCGACGTGGTCATGTAATCCGGTGAGCACGCCCAGCAGCATGCACGGCGCGTGGGTCGGCTCGGCGAAGATGCAGTGCACGTGGTCCTGGAACGCCAGCTTCAGGCCGAACGCCACGCCGCCCGGGCCGCCGCCGACGCCGCAGGGCAGGTAGGCGAACAGCGGGTGCTCGGCGTCGACGACGATGCCGGCCTGGTCGAACTGACGCTTGAGCCGCTCGGCGGCGACCGCGTAGCCGAGGAACAGCTGCGGCGAGTTCTCGTCGTCGACGAAATGGCAGCGCGGGTCGCCGGCCGCCTGGCGCCGTCCTTCGGCCACCGCCGCGCTGTAGTCGGAGGGGTATTCCACCACCGTGACGCCGTGCTCGCGCAGGCGGCGTTTCTTCCATTCGCGCGCGTCGGCCGACATGTGCACCGTGGTGCGGAAACCCAGCTTGGCGCCGATCAGGCCGATCGACAGCCCGAGGTTGCCGGTCGAGCCGACGGCGATGGCGTACTGGCCGAAGAAGGCGCGGAAGGCGTCGCTGTCGAGCCGGGCGTAGTCGTCGTCAAGGTGCAGCAGGCCGGCGGAGAGGGCCAGGTCTTCGGCGTACTTGAGCACCTCGTGGATGCCGCCGCGCGCCTTGATCGAACCGGAGATCGGCAGGTGGCTGTCGAGCTTGATCAGCAGGGTGCCGACGGAGTCGATGCCGTAGCGCTGGCACAACGCCTGCTGCATGGCGGGGATGGCCTGCAGCGGGGATTCCAGGATGCCGCCGGCGTCGCGGGTTTCCGGGAAGGCGGCGCGGAAGTAGGCGGCGAAGCGTTGCAGCCGGGCGCTGGCCTCGGCCACGTCGTCCACGCCGAGGCCGACGTGGGGCAGGGCTTCTTCAAATGGCGTAATGGCCGGGTTGAACCAGCTGCATTCCTCCAGCGCGACCAGTTTTTCCAGCAGGGGATGGTCGCGGTACCACTGTTGCAGGGTTTTGCCGTGAATCATGGCGTGCTCCTTGGCGCCCGGAGGGCGAATGGCCGTATTAGGCCAGAGCGGACGCCGACGGACAAACGATGGCTGCTCATGGCATGGATGAAACGGGTTCAGCCATGGCGCGGGCGGTCCCCGCTTACAGCACCGCCCACATGCCGATGATCAGGATCAGGATCACCACGCCGGTCATGATCTGGGCGGTGCTGCGCTCCTTCTGCAGCGCCTGCTGCAGTGTCGTCTGGCGCGACTCCAGGGCGCTCACGCGCTGTTCCAGGTGGGCGCGCGTCTCTTCCTGCTGCGCCATGTTCTGCAGCATGGCTTCGCCGCTGTATTCGGTGATGTGTTCCTTGTCCCATACCCCGAGCAGCTTGTTGACCTTGTCCTTGAAGAACAGGGCGTTCTTCTGGTTGCTGTCCTGCCATTCGAACTCGAAGCCCTGGCGCGCAAAGAAGGCGTTGCGCTGCAGGCGCTCGTCCTCGCTGCAGGTGGCGGGCAGGGTGACCAGCCCGGGGCTGACGGCGTAATCGGGGTAGATGCCCTTGATCCAGCCGATGACCTGGGCCAGCAGGAAGGTGTCGAGCCCGGCGTGACGGAAGGTCTCGCTCGCCATGACGCCGCCCTTGGGGCCGAAGGTGGCGGTGCGGCTGGGGTGATCGGCCCGCACCCAGGCGCTGTTGTAGACGGTGTGGAATTGCGCGTCGTCGCCGCCGAACGGCTGCCACTGGGTGCCGGCCGCGGCGGCGTAGCCGCGGAACTGCAGCCGGAAATAGTCGGACTGGCCGGTCATGGCGCGGCTGCGGTGCAGTATGCCGTAGATCGCCACGCCATCGCGCGACAGCATCAGCACGGTCTCGCCCAGCGGCATGGCCTGGCTGGCGAGGTAGGCTTCGCTCTCGGGTGCCGGCAGCGCCGGTTTCTCGGCCGCCGCGACGACGGGCTTCTTGGTGTTGGGCAGGCTATCCATGGCGCAATCATAACGCAGGCCACCGGCGCTCGGGTGGCGCACCCCCGTGATGTTGTGGTGCGCCACGGCCTTCTTGTGGTGCATTGCGCAAATCCGGCGGCGGCACAAGCCGGCTCCAGAGCTGGCATGGCGTTTGCAAAGAGTTCTCCTGCGGCTTCGTTGTTTCGGGGCCGCGCGAGTCGGTCTCTCGTTTCGTTAGCCTCTTTTACGTGTGTAAGCCTCGCCTGGAGGATTCGTCCTTCAGGCCATTTTTTTGCCCGTCGCCTGCCCGTCTTCCCGGCCTGCCGTGCCGCACGGCTTGGCGCTATACTGCCGTTTTTCGTCACCGGGGGTGCCGCGATTCGTCGCGGCTGAGAGAGACCCCGCAACCTGATCTGGGTCGTGCCAGCGGAGGGAGCGTGACGGTGCCGTCAGGCATCGGCGCCGGCCGTGGCGGCGGCCCGAGGCCGGGGCCGTGTTTGCCCCGTTTTGCCCTGGCAAGACGGAGGCGGAGGCCCCGCGATCGGCAAGGAGAGTGTTCCTATGTTCAAGAAAGTGCTGTGGCTGGCGTTGTGTACGAGCGCGCTGGGCGCCCAGGCGGCCGAACTGCGCGTGCTGACGCACAGCTCGTTCGCGCTGTCCAAGGAACTGCTGGCGGGGTTCGAGCAGCAGTCCGGCGTCAAGGTGGTGGTGATCAAGGCCGGCGACGCCGGCGAGATGGTCAACAAGCTGATCCTGACCCGCGCCAATCCGATCGCCGACGTAGTCTACGGCATCGACAACACGCTGCTCGGCAAAGCGCAGCAGGCCGGTGTGCTGGAGCCGACCGCGAGCCCGGCCGGCGCCGCCGTGAAGCAGACGCTGCCGGGGATGGTGAGCGTCGACTACGGCTACGTCACGCTCAATTACGACAAGGCCTGGTTCGCCAGGCAGAAGCTGGCGCTGCCCACCTCGCTCGACGAGCTGACGCGCCCGGCCTACAAGAACCTGGTGGTGGTGGAAAACCCGGCGACGTCGAGTCCGGGACTGGCCTTCCTGCTCGCCACCGTCAAGGGCCTGGGCGAGGAGCCGGCCTTCGCCTGGTGGGGCAAGCTGCGCGACAACGGCGTCAAGGTCGCCAAGGGCTGGAGCGAAGCCTATTACACCGATTTCAGCAAGAACGGCGGCAGCCGCCCGATCGTGGTGAGCTACGCCACCAGCCCGGCGGCCGAGGTGTTCTACAGCAAGGAGAAGTTGGCCGAAGCGCCGACCGGCAACCTGCTGCTCAAGGGCGGCGTGTTCCAGCAGGTGGAGGGCGTGGCGCTGGTCAAGGGCGGCGGGCAGAAGCAGGCGGCCAGGCAGTTCGTCGACTTCCTGCGCTCCGGCGCGGTGCAGGCCGACCTGCCGACGCAGATGTGGATGTACCCGGTGCTGCCCGGCGTCAAGCTGAACCCGGTGTTCGCGCTGGCGCAACAGCCGACGGCGCACGATACCCCGGACAGCCGGGCCATCGCCGCCAAGAGCGCCGGCTGGGTGAGCCGCTGGACCCGCGTGGTGTTGAAGTCCGGCTATTGAGAACCCATTGCATTCGCCGGCCGTGCCGGCGCGTCTCGAGTGCCGGCGGTACTGCGTGCGCATCCATCGCTGAGCCAATCTCTGTGTGCAAATCTTTGATTTGCCCAGCGACAGATTGGCTCGCAGGGATTCGCTCCGCGATCAGGAATCCTCATGTACCTTGTGTCCATTCCGGTTCCGGTGCTGCGGCAGTACTCAACCTGCCTTGGCTCGCTCGTTTACTGCAACGGGGTTCCAGCTTGGCTTGATGGATGTTTCTCATGTGGCAGCCGAACTGCCGTTTGTCTTTGTCGAGGGCCGCGATGCGTGCCGTGTTTTCCCGCCAGGCCCTGGCCTTGCTGCCGCTGGCGTTTCTCACCCTGATGGCGCTGGCGCCGTTGGCGCGGCTGCTGTACGAGGGCGGCAGCGGCTTTTCGGCCAACCTTTTCCAGGACGACTACCTGCGCTGGCGCCTGCTCTGGTCGCTGACGCAGGCCGTCGTCACCTGTGTGCTGGCGCTCGCCATCGGCCTGCCGCTGGCCTGGGTGCTGGCGCGTTTCGCCTTTCCCGGGCGGGCGCTGATCCTGCGCCTGTTGCTGCTGCCGTTCGTGATGCCGACGCTGGTGGCTGCGCTCGGCGTGCTGGCGCTGTTCGGCCCGCACGGCGTCACCGGCCTCAACCTGCAGGACACGCCGTGGCTGCTGCTGTACGGCAACCTGTTCTACAACCTGCCGCTGGTGATCCGCGCCGCCAGCGAGGCGCTGGCCACGGTACCGGCTTCGCGCCTGGCGGCGGCGCGCACGCTCGGCTGCACCGCCTGGCGCGCCTTCTGGCGCGTGGAGTGGCCGGTGGCGCGGCCGTGGCTGGCGTCGGCGTTGTGCCTGGTGTTCCTGTATTGCTTCTCCGGTTTCGGGCTGGCGCTGCTCTTGGGCGGGCAACGTTACGCCACGGTGGAGGTGGAGATCTACTCGCTGGTGGCGTACGAGCTGAACCTGGCCGACGCCGGCGCGCTGGCGCTGCTGCTGCTGTGCCTGAGCGGCGGGGTGGCGTTCGGCTACGCCTGGCTGGAGCGGCGCCTGGCCACGCCGGGCAAGGTCGAGCCGCTGCCGCCGCGTCCGGCGGTAACCCTGCCGGAACGGGCGCTGCTGGCGGGTGCGCTGGCCTTGCTGGCGCTGTTCGCCGCGGCGCCGCTGTTGGCGGTGGCCGTGCGTGCGCTGTCGGCCGGGGTCGAGGCGTGGGCGGTGCTGGGCGAGGGCGACACGCTGGCGGCGCTGGCCAACACCCTGCGCTTCTCGGCGCTGGCGCTGACGCTGGCCGCGGTATTGGGGTTGGCGCACGCGCTGGCGGCGCAGCGCTGGCTGTGGCTGCGCGCCGCCGCCTTCCTGCCCTTCGTGCTGTCGCCGGTGTGCGTGGCGTTCGGCCTGTTGCTGCTGTACCCGGGGTGGAGCGCCAGCCTGGCGCTGCTGCTCGGTGCCTATGCCCTGCTGGCCTATCCCTTCGTCACCAAGAGCGTGGCGGCGGCGCTGGACGGCGTGCCGCCGCAATGGCCACAGGCGGCGCGCACGCTCGGCGCCAGCGCGCCGCGTGCCTTCGTCCGCGTGGTGTGGCCGCTGCTGCAGCCGGCGTTCCGGCGCGGGCTGGCGTTCGCCGCCGCCACCGCGCTGGGCGAATTCGCCGTCACGCTGTTCCTGTCGCGCCCGGAATGGACCACGCTCACCACGCTGATCTACCAGCGCCTGGGCCGTCCCGGCGCCACCAACCTCGATGCCGCGCTGGTGTTGTCCAGCGTGCTGATGCTGTTTGCCGTGAGCGCCTTCGTCATCATCGAATGGCCCGGGCGCCCGGCCAAGGATTCCGACCATGCTTGAGCTCGTCAACCTGTGCAAGGCCTTCGGCCAACGTGTGGTGGCCGACCACCTGTCGCTCACCGTCGCCGACGGCGAAACGCTGGCGCTGCTCGGGCCGTCCGGCTGCGGCAAGAGCACGCTGCTGAAGATGATCGCCGGGCTGGAGCGGCCCGACGCCGGGCAGATCCGGCTCGGCGGGGTCGATCTCACCGCCCTGGCGCCGGAAGCGCGCCAGGTGGCGCTGATGTTCCAGGATTTCGCGCTGTTTCCGCATCTGGATGTGCGTGACAACGTCGCCTTCGGCCTGATCGAGCGGCGCCTGCCCCGGCGCGAGGCCTACGCCCGGGCCGAGCGTGCGCTGGCCGAACTCGGGCTCGCCGGCTACGGGGCGCGCCGGGTGTGGACGCTGTCCGGCGGCGAACAGCAGCGCGTGGCGCTGGCGCGCGCGCTGGTGACATCGCCGCGCCTGCTGCTGCTGGACGAGCCGTTCTCCAGCCTCGATGCCCACCTGCGCCAGAGCCTGCAGGCCGAGTTCCGCCGCCGGCTGGCCGCCGCGCGCATCCCGGCGATCCTGGTCACGCACGACCGCGCCGAGGCGTTCGCGCTGGCCGACCGCGTGGCGGTGCTGCAGCAGGGCAAGGTGGTGCAGTGCGGCCGGCCGCAGGAGCTGCTGGCGGCGCCGCGCAACGCCTGGGTGGCCTCGTTCATCGGCTACCACAACGTGCTGGACGACGGCGTGCTGCCGGAGCAGGCCTTCCTGCTCGGGCCGGCGCATCCCCCGGCGCGCGTGGAGCGGGTGGACAGCCTCAGCGAGGGCATCCGCGTCGAGCTGACGCAGCAGGCGGCGCGTTTCACGCTGACGCTGTCGGCGCGCGAGGCGGCGCAGTTTCCCGAGGGCCTGCGCGCCGGGCAGAACATCGGGCTCGGCATCGACCGCAGCCGGCTGATCCGCTTTGCCGGGGCCTGAGGAGAAGAGGGGGCGGGCAAACAAAAACGGCACCCGGTTTCCCGGATGCCGTTCTGATCTGATGTGCGTCGACGCTTACTGCGCAGCGGAGGCGTTGCCCGCCGGTGCGGCCGCGCCACCCAGCACCTTGGCCACTTCCCACTGGCCGTTCTTGACCTGGTAGATGGTTACGGTCGGGTTGAGGCGGTCGCCCTTGGCGTCGAACTTCACCGGGCCGGTGACGCCGGCGAATTCCACCTTGGACAGTGCCGGCAGGTACTTGGCCGGCTCGGCCGAGTCGGCCTTCTGCATCGCCGCCACCAGGGTGCGTACGGCGTCGTAGCTGTACGGCGAGAACACCGCCACGTCCTGCTTGAACTTGGCCTTGTACTTCTCGCTGAAGCTGGTGAAGCCCGGCATCTTGTCGTTCGGCTGGCCGGCGGTGGAGGCGTAGTTGCCTTCGGCGTCGGCGCCGGCAAGCTTCAGGTAATCCGGGGTGCGGGTGCCGTCGCCCGAGAGCAGCTTGGCGGAGAGGCCAAGGCGCTTCATCTGCTTGGTGAGCGGGCCGGACTGGGCTTCCATGCCGCCGAAGAAGATCACTTCCGGCTTCAGCGCCTTGAGGGTGGTCAGGATGGCGGCGAAGTCGGTGGACTTGTCGTTGGTGAACTCGCGCTTGACGATCTCGGCGCCGCCGGCCTTGGCGGCCTTCTCGAACTCGTCGGCCAGGCCCTGGCCGTAGGCGGTGCGGTCGTCGATGATGGCGATCTTCTTGGCCTTCAGCTCGTTCACGGCGAAGGCGCCCAGCGCCTGGCCCTGGGCGGCGTCGTCGGCGATCACGCGGAACGCGGTCTTGTAGCCCTGCTGGGTGTAGCTGGGCGAGGTGGCCGACGGCGAAATCTGCGGAATGCCGGCGTCGGAGTAGATCTTGGACGCCGGGATGGTGGCGCCGGAGGTGACGTGGCCGATGACGCCGGCCACTTGCGCGTCCACCAGGCGCTGCGCGACCTGGGTGGCGGCTTTCGGGTCGGCCTGGTCGTCTTCCGACACCAGCTCGAACTTCACTTTCTTGCCGCCGAGCGAGACGCCTTCGGCGTTCAGTTCGTCCACGGCAACCTGCGCGCCGTTCTCGCTGTCCTTGCCGTAGTTGGCGGCCGGGCCGGTGATCGGGCCGGCGTGGCCGATTTTCACCACCAGCTCGTCGGCGGCGGGGGCGGTCTTGGCGGCGTCGGCGCTGGTTTCGGCCTTCTGGCCGCAGGCGGCGAGGCCGGCGACGGCCACGGCGATGCAACTCATCTTGATGAGGGTCATGGGATCTCCAAACGATCGATCTTGAAACGATAAGGCCCGGACTGTGCCGGGCTTGCTTGTTATCGGACCGTCCACGGCGTGTGCCCTGGCCGCGAGCGGTCTATGGGATAAATTCTACCGCGTAACGACGCTGCAGTGCAGCATAAAAGCCATGATTTTTGGCCGAAAAGCAGACAAATTCACTGCCTGTGTGGCATCGAGGCGGTGCTGCTTGGGGCGTTAGCCGGGCGGGGTAGCGGCTGCCATGCCGCCATGCCGAACGCTTGGCGCCGGGGCGTACTCACGCCGTCAGGAACGGGCGCAGGGCTTCGGCCAACCTTTCCGGCTGCTCCCACTGGATCATGTGCCCGGCCTCGGGGACGGTGACTTCGCTGAGCCGGGCAAAGCAGGCGCGCCGCTCGTCCAGCGTGGCGAACACGCCCTTGGCCATCGGGTGGTCCCACATGTCGCCGCCGATCACCCACAGCACCGGGCAGGCGATGCGCCGCCAGCAGGCCTTGGCTTCTTCCAGCCGGTACAGCACCGGGTTGACCATCTTGTGGCGCGGGTCGGCGCGGTAGCGGAGTGCGCCGTCGATCTCGTTGGTCAGCGCCGCCGCCAGGAAGCCGGCGCGGGCGCTGTCCAGGCGCGGATTGCGCTCGATCAGGCGCGCCGCGACGTCGTCCAGCGTGCCGAGCGGCTGGTAGCCCGGCGTGGTGTGCTGTTCGCGCAGCCAGCGCGCGTAGCGGCCGGGTGCCTCTTCCGGACGTGTTGCCGCCAGCCCGAAGCCCTCGACACAGATTAGCCGCGCGACCCGCTCCGGGCGCACCCCAGCGTAGAGGCCGGCGATCATCGCCCCCATGCTGTGGCCGATCAGCGTCACCGGGGCGTCGGGCGCGTAGTGCTGTAGCAGCGCATCTAGGTCGGCGAGGTAGTCCGGGAAGTAATAGCTGCCGCGGTTCCATTCGCTGTCGCCGAAGCCGCGCCAGTCCGGCGCGATGACGTGCCAGCCGTCGCCCAGCGCATCGACCAGGAACTGGAAGGTGGCGGACGAATCCATCCAGCCATGCAGCATGAACAAGCGTGGCGCGCCGTCCGCTCCCCAGTAGCGCACGTGGTAACGGTGCTGGCGCAGGATCACGGTTTCGGAGCGGGAGGGGAGGACGGGCAGGGACATGGCGCGGGCGATCGGTCACAGACGTGGGCGTAGTGTACCGTCATCGCCCGCCCCGGCGACAGGGTTGGCCGAAGCCATGAAAAAACCCGCTTCCGGAGAAGCGGGTTTTTTGCCGTACAGAAACGTCAGTTGCTTAGCGGTCGACGTTGTAGTTCGGCGCTTCCTTGGTGATCTGCACGTCGTGCACGTGCGACTCGCGCATGCCGGCGGAGGTGATCTCCACGAAGCCGGCCTTGGCGTGCATCTCTTCGATGGTGCGGCAACCGAGGTAGCCCATCGAGGAACGCAGGCCGCCGGTCAGCTGGTGGATCACCTGGGCGATCGGGCCCTTGTACGGCACGCGGCCTTCGATGCCTTCCGGCACGAACTTGTCGACGTTGGCCTCGTTGTCCTGGAAGTAGCGGTCGCTCGAGCCCTGGGTCATGGCGCCCAGCGAGCCCATGCCACGGTAGGACTTGTACGAACGGCCCTGATACAGCTCGACCTCGCCCGGTGCCTCTTCGGTGCCGGCGAACATGCCGCCCAGCATCACGCAGTTGGCGCCGGCCGCCAGGGCCTTGGCGATGTCGCCGGAGAAGCGGATGCCGCCGTCGGCGATCATCGGCACGCCGGTGCCCTTGAGCGCTTCCGACACGTTGTGGATCGCGGTCAGCTGCGGCACGCCGACGCCGGCCACGATACGCGTGGTGCAGATCGAGCCCGGGCCGATGCCCACTTTCACCGCGTCGGCACCCATGTCCAGCAGGGCCAGGGCGGCGTCGGCGGTGGCGATGTTGCCGCCGATCACGTCGATCTGCGGGAAGTTCTTCTTGGTCCATTGCACGCGGTCGAGCACGCCCTGGCTGTGGCCGTGGGCGGTATCCACCACCACCACGTCGACGCCGGCGGCGGCCAGCGCGGCGATGCGCTCTTCGGTGCCGGCCCCGACGCCGACGGCGGCGCCGGCGCGCAGGCGGCCCTGGCTATCCTTGCAGGCGAACGGGTGTTCGCTGGTCTTGATGATGTCCTTGACGGTGATCAGGCCCTTGAGCTCCCACGCGTCGTTGATCACCAGCACGCGCTCCAGGCGGTGCTTGTGCATCAGCTCGCGCGCCTCGTCGATGCTGGCGCCTTCCTTGACCGTCACCAGGCGTTCGCGCGGGGTCATGATCGAGGAAACCGGCTGTTCCAGGCGGGTCTCGAAGCGCAGGTCGCGGTTGGTGACGATGCCGACCACCTTGCCATCCTGTACCACCGGCAGGCCGGAAATGCGGTGCTGGCGGGTCAGGTTGATCAGGTCGCACACCAGCATGTCCGGGGCGATGGTGATCGGGTCTTTGACGACACCGCTCTCGTAGCGCTTCACCTTGGATACTTCCTGGGCCTGGCGCTCGATCGACATGTTCTTGTGGATGATGCCGATGCCGCCTTCCTGGGCCATGGCGATGGCCAGTCGGGCTTCCGTTACCGTGTCCATGGCTGCGGACAGCATGGGCAGGTTGAGGCGGATGTTGCGGGAGAGTTGGGTGTGAAGCTGAACGTCGCGCGGCAGTACCGAAGAGTGGGCCGGGACGAGGAGAACGTCGTCGAAAGTATAGGCTTTCTCGATGATACGCATCTGGCGTTTCCTTTGCGGCAAATAAACATTATATCGAAAGACGGGGGCGCTTGGCAAAAGCCGCGTGCAGCGCTTTGCCGCGGCCGTCGACGTGACCGTACAATGCCCGGCATTGCCGCGGTATTTTAAGAGGGGGAGGGTGACATGAAACATCGCTGGTGGCTGTGCACTTTTATCCTGCTGTCCTTGCCGGCCTGGGCCGAGGTCTACACCTGGAAGGACGCCACCGGGCGCACCGTGTATTCCGATCAGCCGCCGCCGGGACAAAAGGCCAGCCAGCTGAACATCAGGGTGACGCCGCCGCCCAAGGCCGAAGCGTCGACGCCCGCCGCCAAGGCCGTGGACAAGGGGAACGACAAGGCCGATCTGGCCCGGCAGGCCGAGGAGCTCAACCGCAAGATCCGTGCCGAAAACTGCCTGCGCGCCAAGAGCAACCTGTCCAGCCTGCAGCTCAACGGCCGCATCCGCCTGCCGGGCAGCAACGCGCTGGCCAGCGATGCCCAGCGCAACGACATGATCCGCCAGTCCGAACAGGACGTGGCAACCTGGTGCAAGTGAGCGCGGGTAAATAAAGCGGCGGCGTCCGCCATCCCGGTCCAAAGAAGCTCTCTGTACTTTAGGTACGGCAGCGCTTCTCCAACCAGCCTGGCGGCGCGGCGGTGACCGCAGCAAATCCCCGTGGGACGATGTCTTCCCCCCGCTCCAAGACGAGAGTTTCAGTGACTAGCAGCACGACGTTCGACCCCAAAGCCATCCTGACCCACCTGCCCAACCTGCCCGGTGTCTACCGCATGCTCGACGCGGCCGGCAAGGTGCTCTACGTGGGCAAGGCCATCGACCTCAAGAAGCGCGTCAGTTCCTATTTCCAGAAAAACGACCTGAGCCCGCGCATCCAGCTCATGGTGCGCCAGATCGCCGCCATCGAGACCACCGTGACGCGCTCCGAGGCCGAGGCGCTGATCCTGGAAAACAACCTGATCAAGGCGCTGGCGCCGCGTTACAACATCCTGTTCCGCGACGACAAGTCCTATCCCTACCTGATGTTGTCGGCGCACGCCTACCCGCAGCTGGCCTATTTCCGCGGCGACCCGAAGAAGCCGCACCAGTATTTCGGGCCGTATCCCAACAGCTACGCGGTGCGCGAGAGCATCCAGATCCTGCAGAAGGTGTTCCGCCTGCGCACCTGCGAAGACGCGGTGTTCGCCAACCGTTCGCGCCCCTGCCTGCTGTACCAGATCAAGCGCTGCTCGGGACCGTGCGTCGACCACATCGACGAGACCGCGTACCGCGCCGACGTGGCCAACGCCGTCGCCTTCCTGCAGGGCAAGCAGAACGAGCTGATCGATAGCCTGACCGACCGCATGCTGGCCGCCTCCGCCGCGATGGAGTTCGAGCAGGCCGCCGCACTGCGCGACCAGATCCAGGCGCTGTCGCGGGTGCAGGAGAAACAGTTCGTCTCGAGCAATGTCAGCCATGACGCCGACGTGGTGGCGGTGGCCGAGCAGCAGGGCATGGTGTGCGTCAACCTGGTGATGGTGCGCGGCGGCCGCCATCTGGGCGACAAGAGCTTCTTCCCGCTCAACAGCGAGGGCAGCGACGCTTCGGCCAACCTCGAGGCCTTCCTGGCGCAACATTATCTGGGGGCGCCGCTGCCGCCGGTGATCATCGTCAACGGCACGATCTCGCCCACGCTGCGCGACTACCTCGAGCAGCAGGCCGAGCGCCGCCTGGCCATCGTGGGCAACCCCATCGGCGAGCGCCGCGTCTGGCTGGAAATGGCCGAGAAGAACGCCCAACTCGCCATCCAGCAGAAACTCGCCAGCCACGCCACGCAGAGCCAGCGTCTGGCCCGGCTCAACGAGGTGCTGGAGCTGGAAGGAGTGGAGCGGCTGGAGTGCTTCGACATCAGCCACACCCTGGGCGAGGCCACCGTCGCCTCCTGCGTGGTGTACGACCGCGGCGACATGCAGCCCTCCGAATACCGCCGCTACAACATCACCACCGCCAAGGCCGGCGACGATTACGGCGCCATGCGCGAGGTGCTGACGCGCCGCTACAGCAAGTTGGCCGAAGGCGAAGGCAAGCTGCCCGACGTGGTGCTGATCGACGGCGGCAAGGGCCAGGTCGGCGTGGCGCTGGAGGTGTTTGCCGACATCGGCCTCAACCTCCCCATCGTCGGCGTGGCCAAGGGCGAAGAGCGCAAGCCGGGGCTGGAAACACTGATCCTCCCGTACCGGGAAAAGACGCTACAATTGCCGCACGACCATCCCGCGCTGCACCTGATCCAGACCGTGCGCGACGAGGCGCACCGCTTTGCCATCACCGGCCACCGCGCCCGGCGCGGCAAGGCGCGCACCGCCTCCTCGCTGGAAGAGATCAACGGCGTGGGAGCCAAGCGTCGCCAACGGCTGCTGACCCGGTTTGGCGGATTGCGCGGGGTCATGGCGGCCAGCATCGACGACCTCGCCCAAGTGGAAGGCATCAGTCAGACGCTGGCCGAAAAGATCTACAACGCCCTGCACTGAACACAACAAGACCAGAACGATGCCGTTTAACCTGCCGATATTTCTGACCTGGCTCCGGGTGGCCCTGATCCCGATCTTCGTCGCCATCTTCTTTCTGCCCGACTCGCTGCTGTTGGCCGACATGCGCAACATCACCGGCGCCGTCATCTTCGCGCTGGCCGCGGTGACCGACTGGCTCGACGGCTACCTGGCGCGCAAGCTGGGGCAGACCTCGGCCTTCGGTGCCTTCCTCGATCCGGTGGCCGACAAGCTCATCGTCGCCGCCTCGCTGATCTTGCTGGTGCAACTGACGCGCACCCCCGGCTGGATGGCGATGATCATCATCGGGCGCGAAATCGCCATCTCCGCCCTGCGCGAGTGGATGGCCGAGATGGGCACGCGCAAGAGCGTGGCGGTGGCCTATATCGGCAAGCTCAAGACCGCCGCGCAGATGGTGGCGATCCTGCTCCTGCTTTACGCCGGCCCGATCGTGCCCGGATTGAGTACCCTGGTGCTGGGTAACGTGTTCATGGTGCTGGCGGTGATTTTGACTTTGTGGTCAATGGTTTACTACCTGCGCATGGCGGCGCGCGAGTTTGCCGGTAAAAAAATCGATCTCTGAGCTGTTGACAGGGGTCGATAAATCCTTATAATTCGCAGTCTCTCGACGCAGCAATGCAGCGAGACAGTGAAAGACAAAGCGGGAATAGCTCAGTTGGTAGAGCGCAACCTTGCCAAGGTTGAGGTCGCGAGTTCGAGCCTCGTTTCCCGCTCCAGTTTCATCGATTCGCCTAGCGGGTCGATACGCCAGTCAATGGCGGGGTGGCAGAGTGGTTATGCAGCGGCCTGCAAAGCCGTGGACGCCGGTTCGATTCCGACCCCCGCCTCCAGATAAAAAGCCCTGATAATTCAGGGCTTTTTTCTTTTTTACCCTGTGCGTGTTCATGGCGCGCCGGCCGTGGAACGTGCGGCCCGGCTTCCGGGATGGGGCCTCACGAACCGTGAGGGGCGACGGAAAGCACGCGATCGCCGGCCTTGGCCGGGAGGCCCGGACTGACGCAAACACCCGTCAGGGCCTGATCGGGCCTGAGTCTGATTGCCTGTGGGGGCGCTCTGGGCTAGAATCTCGCCTCCATGCCCGGGTGGTGAAATTGGTAGACACAAGGGACTTAAAATCCCTCGCCGCAAGGTGTACCGGTTCGACCCCGGTCCCGGGCACCATACTGAACTGAGTGACAGACGAGACCGTAGCGCCAGCTGCGGCTTTTTTGTATCCGGGGTGCCGTGGCGAGACTGTCTCGCCGTGGGCACCTGCAACGTGATGTTTTCCTGCCCACGAAGATGGGCGCCGGACGAGCTGGGGTTTCACTTTTGCCGGAGTTCTGGCATAAGATACGCCTTCTGTGGGCGTTACCGGTCCTGTAGCCGGCGGTAGCGTTTGGAAAATGAGGCGTGCATCAGCAAGCCTCGGTCGGGTGGAGGATGTTCCGCCGGCCATCAACCGACTAGATTGAAGTTCATGAAGCCAAATACCGAAACGGCACTGGGTGCTGCTCTCAAGAACGCTGTGCAGAGTCTGAGCAAGAAAAAGCAGACCGAAATGATCGCCGAGCATGTGTACAGCAAGTTCGAAGTGTTCCGCCAGTTCCGTCCTCTGGCCATCGGCATCCACGAAAGCCTGATCGCCGCCTTGCCGCAGTTCGACGCCGTGCTGATCGCCCGCGTGGTCGCCAATCATTGCCGCAAGCCGCGCTATGTCAAGGCGCTGGCACGCGGTGGCAAGCGTTTCGACCTGGCCTGTAAGCCGGCTGGCGAAGTGACGGCGGAAGAAAAGCAGGCCGCCGAGGGCCAGATGGCCGCCAAGGTGGCCGCCGTCGCGGCTCCGGCCGAAACTGCCGCTGCCACGGAGCAGCCGGCCGAATAAGCCAGACGCTGCGGCGCCGGCAAAAAACCCTCCTTGTGCCCTTGTGGCCGGAGGGTTTTTTCATGTCCGGGTCTACACTGAAACCGGTGCAGGCCGTAACCGCGGTAGGATGCTCTCTCACGATCGTTTCCAAGGACAAACGCATGCGCTGGCTCATCGCTCCTGATTCCTTCAAAGGTTCGCTCGCCGCCCGTGAGGTGGCCGAAGCCATGGCGCGCGGCATCCGGCGCGCGGAGCCGTCCGCCGACTGCCGCTTGTGCCCGATGGCGGACGGCGGCGAGGGGACACTCGACGCCCTCCACGCCACGCTCGGGGGCGAATGGCACCGCGCCAGCGTGCATGACGTCGAGGGGCGTCCGTGCGAGGCGGAGTGGCTGCTGCTGCCGCATGGCGTGGCGGTGGTGGAAGTGGCGCGTGTGGTCGGCCTGCCCGACGTCGGCGCCGCCAGCGTGCATGAGCGTGACACGCGCGGTGTCGGCGAACTGATTCGCGCCTGCCTCGACGCCGGGGCACGCCATATCGCGGTCGGCCTCGGCGGTTCCAGCACCAACGACGGCGGCGCCGGCTGCCTGGCCGGGCTGGGGGTGCGCCTGCTGGACCGCGAAGGGCAGACTCTGGCGCCGCGTCCCGATCAGCTGGGACGCGTGGCGGCGCTCGACTTGTCCGGGCTGGACGCACGGCTGGAGGTGACCAAGCTGGAGCTGTGGTCCGACGTCGACAATCCGCTGCTGGGGCCGCGCGGTGCAACCGCGGTGTTTGGTCCGCAGAAGGGTGTCGCCCCCGATGCCGTGGCGCGGCTTGACGCCGCCATCGCCCGCTTTGCGGCCGTTGCCGATCATGCCTTCGGCCAACCTTGTGCCGAGCTGCCGGGCAGTGGTGCCGCGGGCGGACTGGGTTACGCCCTGCACCTGCTGGGCGGCCGCTGCCATTCCGGCGCCACGGCGCTGGCGGAACTCTCCAGCCTGAGCGACGCCATCGCCCAGGCCGATTGGGTGCTCACCGGCGAGGGCTGCAGCGACGGCCAGACCCTGGCCGGCAAGGCACCGGCCAGGGTGGCCGAACTGGCGCGGGCGGCCGGGGTGCCGGTCAGCCTGCTGTCCGGGGCGGTGCTGCCGGATGCCGAAGGACAGCTGGCTGCGCATTTCGACGGATGCTTCTCATTGTGCAGCCGCCCGTTGACGCTGGAGGTGGCGATACAGCAGGCCGCACCGTTACTGGAGCAGGCGGCGGAGCAGCTGGCGCGCCTGGTGCTGGCGGGAAGGAAGGGGCCATGAAACGGCAAATGGGGCCGACCGTGCTGGAAGTCTGGCGGGGGGACATCACGCAGCTCGACGTCGATGCTATCGTCAACGCCGCCAACAGCAGCCTGCTCGGCGGCGGCGGCGTGGACGGGGCCATCCACCGCGCCGCCGGACCGGAACTGCTGGCCGAGTGCCGCACTCTGGGCGGCTGCCCGACCGGCCAGGCGCGGCTGACACAGGGCTACCACCTGCCGGCGCGCCACGTCATCCATACCGTCGGGCCGGTCTGGCACGGCGGGGCATCCGGCGAAGCCGAATTGCTCGCCTCGTGTTACCGGACCAGCCTGCAGCTGGCCGCCGAACACGGCTTGCACAGCGTGGCGTTCCCGGCGATTAGCTGCGGCGTCTACGGCTACCCCGTGCCTGCGGCCCTGTCCATCGCCTGCGAGACGGTCGCCACCTGGCTGCAGAGCCACGAACATACCATCACCGAGGTGCGCTTCGTCGCCTATGGCGAGGCGATCCGTCAGCAATGGGAGCAGGCGCTGGCCGTCTTGGCACTCCCGGGGTGAACCGACCGGCCATCGTCTTGTCTGACTCTCTCGCCGCCGCCGTCGCGCGCTGCGGCGGGCTGCGCGTTCCTACGATATAAACAAACGGTCTTGGTCACGGTCGATAGCAACTATATGATGACAGGTGATAACGTGTGGCCACTTTTTGGTTAAGGGAGAATAAGCAATGCGCATCGCCAATACTGTTACCGATCTGATCGGCAATACTCCGCTGGTCCGCCTCAACCGCCTCACCGCCGATTGTGGCGCCACCGTGGCGGCCAAGCTGGAGTTCTACAACCCGGCGCACAGCGTCAAGGACCGTATCGCCGTGGCGATGATCGACGCCGCCGAAAAGGCCGGCAAGATCGGTCCGAACACCATCATCGTCGAGCCGACCTCGGGCAACACCGGTATCGGGCTGGCCATGGTGTGCGCCGCGCGCGGCTACAAACTGCTGATCACCATGCCGGAAACCATGAGCCGCGAGCGGCGCATGCTGCTCAAGGCGTACGGTGCCGAGCTGATCCTGACTCCGGGGCCGGATGGCATGGGCGGCGCCATCGCCAAGGCGCGCGAGCTGGTCGAATCCGACCCCGACACCTACTTCATGCCGCAGCAGTTCGAGAACCCGGCCAACCCGGAAATCCATCGCAACACCACCGCCGAGGAAGTCTGGAACGATACCGACGGCCAGGTTGACATCTTCGTCGCCGGCGTGGGTACCGGCGGCACCATCACCGGTGTCGGCGAGGTGCTCAAGGCGCGCAAGCCCGGCGTGAAGATCGTCGCCGTGGAGCCCGAGGGCTCGCCGGTGCTGTCCGGGGGCGCCAAGGGGCCGCATCTGATCCAGGGCCTCGGCGCCGGTTTCGTGCCGTCCATCCTCAATACCTCCGCCTACGACGAGGTCGTCCGCGTCAAGAACGACGACGCGTTCACCACCGCCCGTGCGCTGGCCAGCCAGGAAGGCCTGCTGGTAGGCATCTCTTCCGGTGCGGCGGTCTGGGCGGCGTTGCAACTGGCGCGGCAGCCGGAAAACGCCGGCAAGCTGATCGTGGTGGTGATCCCCTCGTTCGGCGAGCGCTACCTGTCCACCGCGCTGTTCGAAGACCTGGCCTGAGTTCCCCGGCCGGTGCGGGCGGCCCGGTGCCGCCCGCGCTCCTGAGAGACATGAAACGTGACGATGAAGAAGCTTGTCCTTCCCCTTGCGGCCGCCGTGGTGCTGAGCGCCTGCGGCGTGCTCCCGACCCTGCCAGAGTCCGGCGCCCCGCAGCCGCACCGTCGGCCGCCGGTTGCCGCTCCCACCAAGGTGGACCTGCTGCTGAAGGAGGCCAACAGGTTGGCCGAAGAAGTCAAAGCCGGGCGCCTGAGCCGCACCGCCGCCGCCGATCAGCTCAATGCCTACCGCTTGCGTGTCGCCGGCCCCAACCTGGTGGATGACAATACCTTCGCCGCCTACCGATACATTGCCGTGGAGCGCGATGCCGGCCGCATGAACCCAGCCGAGGCGCAGGACAAGATGGAAGTCAAACTGCGCGAATGGCTGCGCGCCTGGCCCAAGCTGCGCCAGAAGCCAGCCGATCCGGCCTTCACCAACTTCCTGCTCAAGGTCTATCGCTTGCCACCGCTGGGTTATTGATTCGGTGTCCGTCGTTGCCGCGAACCCGGCCGGTAGCGTGGGGTGATCGGCTCGGCGCGGGAGTGGACCGCCACGCTGCGACCCGTGGCGCTAGCGTGCTCCTACCGCGTCGACGTGTTCTCGCTTCCTTGCATTTTGCTTCCCATCCCTTCTGGAATGAACCATGGCCAAAACGCCATCCACGACATTGTGCCCCTGCGGCAGTCGCCATCCTTATGCCGACTGTTGCGGCCGCTTCATCGAGCACCCCGAGTGCGGCGCTCCGACGGCGGAAGCGCTGATGCGCTCGCGTTATACCGCTTACACCCTGGGATGCGAAACCTATCTGCTGGCGACCTGGCAGGAGGCCACGCGTCCGGCCGGGCTCGACCTCGCCGACGATGCCGGCAAGGTGAAATGGCTGGGACTGGACATCCGCCGCACCGAGCAGGGCGGGGTGAACGACCAGACCGGCATTGTGGAGTTCGTGGCCCGCTACAAGGTGGGCGGGCGAGCCCATCGCCTGCACGAAACCAGCCGTTTCCAGCGCGATGACGGCCGCTGGTTCTATCTCGACGGCGCACTGCACGAGCACTAAATCCATTCTATTGGCATATACTATCGCCCGGAGGGCACGCCCGTTTTTTTCCTATCCATCGTGGCGTTTCCCTCCTGCTGTCCTATTGTTAGAAGGGACGTTTTAGTAAAGCGTGTGAGAGGGGGAAAATGGGTAACGCCATGGAGCAGTTGTTGTCCGGTTTTTCGCAGTCGACAGGCCAGAACGAGCCGTCCTGCGACCTTTCCAGTTCAGCCATTCGCCTGGTGAAGGCGCCCGTGCGCGCCGACCTGAGTCTGCAGCTCGAGGCGATGGCGCATGTGCTGCACACCACTCCGGAATGTCTGGCAGGCGCCATCCTGAATGCTGCCATCGTCGATCTGGAAGATCATCTCGGCGAAGCGCTGCTCGGCAAGGTGCAGCAGGAGTGCCAGGTCATTCTGGACGCCAGCCGGCCAGAAAATAATCCCAGCGTCGTTTTCAACAGCGGCGGTACTTGAGCTTTTCTTGTCCGCCCCGCATCGGTACCGGTACCTCACGGACGGCGCTTTCGGCCGTGATGGCTGCCGTATTGGACGTGAAAAGATCTGAATCAATACAGGACAACAGCGCAGAGCGGCCTGCTTTGCGCGGCCCGGGCATTTGTTCGGCATTGCAAAGCATTTTCTTTCAGTTTTAGGAGCGAAGATGATGGCAAAGGCGTTGGATGAACTGGTCACCCGTCTGGAGCACTGTCGCGAGCAGGGGCGTTGTGCCAAGGCCGTACTGGATGTGGTGGCCACGCGGGACCTGTCGGTTCCGATCGATCACGAAACCTGCGGCGAATTGCGGGCGCTGGCGCAGGTATTCAGCTGCGAGCCCGCCGAACTGGCCAGTGCCATCCTGCGGGCAGCCTGCATCGATTTGCAGGAACATCTGGACGACGACCTCGACAAGCTGGCCGCGGCCGCCGAACAACTGGTCAACGACCCGTGCGTCGGGATCGCCAGCGAGGAACTCTAGCGGTACCCGACCATTTCAGCAGTGAACTGGCCACAAGAAAACCGGCAGGCTTGCCGGTTTTTTTTTGCGTCGTTCTTACTGCCTCGCCTTGATCAGCGGCTATCCGGTCAGAGCAAGGCTTCGATTTTGCTGGCCAGTGCTTCCGGCTTGGTCAGCGCCGAGTGGCGCGCCACGATGTGGCCCTGGCGGTCGATCAGGAACTTGGTGAAATTCCACTTGATGCGGCGTGTGCCCAGCAGGCCCGGCTTGGCCCGCACCAAGTGATGCCATAATGGGTGCGCGGTGGCGCCGTTGACGTCCACCTTGCTCGCCATGGGGAAACTCACGCCGTAGTTCTTCTGGCAAAAAGCCCCGATTTCGGCATCGCTGCCAGGCTCCTGCCGGCCGAACTGGTTGCAGGGGAAACCGATGACCACCAGCCCGCGATCGCGGTAGCGCCGGTACAGCGCCTCCAGGCCTGCGTATTGTGGGGTGTAGCCGCACTGGCTGGCAGTATTCACCACCAGGATAACCTTGCCGGCGTAGTCCTGAAGCTTGGCCGGAGAGCCATCCAGCAGGGTGAAGTTGAAGGCGTAGAGTGGGGCGGACATGATCGGGTGTCGTGGGTGAACGGCCTTGCATGGTAGCCAGTAATGGCCCCGCTTCCTAGTTTGTGCGGCGGCAGGCCGGCCGTGCGTCTCGGAAACGGCGAACTAGATTTATACCAAATACATGTTTTGGCATAAAAAAAGGGACGAGCGGCAAGGGGGAACCGCAACGCCCCAGTAAGAAAGGTTTGCCCACACATTCTTGCGTGTTTGCCTTCGATAAACCATTGAGAACCTAGTGTTTATCGTAGTTCACCTGCCGGAAATTGCGAGTCACTTTTGCACCCCCGAAAGCACAAAAAAAATC
>NZ_JBYSWM010000045.1:0-19832 GCF_058781125.1 Pseudogulbenkiania sp. FW507-F1
CCCCAGCACCACCCCCAGCACCCCGTACATCAAGAGGTCGTCCAGCAGCTTGGGTGTGAGGAAGGCATGCCCCTGCTTCAGGCGGAGGTTGCCCATCCCGATGAACAGCAGAAAACCCAACAGGTACATCAGGCCATACCAATGAACGGCGAGCGGGCCAAGCTTGATCGCCACCGGGTCGAACTGGGGATGAATGAACATTTGTCAGCGATGTGCGTTTGCGGTAAAAGAGAGATGACGAAATTATACGGAAAGCGTTCCCCCGCGTCGCGCTGCAAGCAAGGCAGCCCACGCGGCCGTTCGGCATTCTGGCACCCGATGTCCGGACTGCGTCGCGGCTACCCGCCGCTGGCGTCCCTGGCGAGCCGGCTTTCCGCTACCGATTGAGACTGAAGGATTCGCAATGCCCCAATACCGTTCCCGTACCTCGACTTCCGGCCGCAACATGGCGGGTGCCCGCGCCCTCTGGCGTGCCACCGGCATGAAAGACGACGACTTCGGCAAGCCGATCATTGCCATCGCCAACTCCTTTACCCAGTTCGTACCGGGCCACGTTCACCTGCAGAACATGGGCCAGTTGGTGGCGCGGGAAATCGAAAAGGCCGGCGGCGTCGCCAAGGAATTCAACACCATCGCCGTCGACGATGGCATCGCCATGGGGCACGGCGGCATGCTGTACTCGCTGCCCTCGCGCGACCTGATCGCCGACAGCGTCGAATACATGGTCAACGCCCACTGCGCCGACGCGCTGGTGTGCATCTCCAACTGCGACAAGATCACCCCGGGCATGCTGATGGCCGCGATGCGCCTCAATATTCCGGTGGTGTTCGTCTCCGGCGGCCCGATGGAAGCCGGCAAGGTGCAGTGGGGCAACGACATCCGCAAGCTGGACCTGGTCGATGCCATGGTCGAAGCGGCCAACAGCGCAGTATCCGACGAGGACGTCGACCGCGTCGAACGCTCCGCCTGCCCGACCTGCGGTTCCTGTTCCGGCATGTTCACCGCCAACTCGATGAACTGTCTGACCGAGGCGCTGGGCCTCAGCCTGCCGGGCAACGGCAGCCTGCTCGCCACCCACGCCGACCGCAAGGAACTGTTCCTCAAGGCCGGCCGCACCATTGTCGAACTGGCCCGCCGCTACTATGAGCAGGACGACGAATCGGTGCTGCCGCGCGCCATCGGTTCCAAGCAGGCGTTCGAGAACGCCATGAGCCTGGACGTGGCGATGGGCGGTTCCACCAATACCGTGCTGCATCTTTTGGCCGCTGCCAACGAAGCCGGCGTCGACTTCAAGATGGCCGACATCGACCGCATCTCGCGCGCCGTACCGTGCCTGTCCAAGGTGGCCCCGGCCACCCAGAAGTACCATATGGAAGACGTGCACCGCGCCGGCGGCGTGGTCGCCATCCTCTCGGAGCTCGACCGCGCCGGCCTGATCCACCGCGACGTGCCGACCGTGCACAGCAAGACCCTGGCCGAAGGGCTGGAAGCCTGGGACATCCGTCGCAACGCGCCGGACAGCGAAGCGCACCGCTTCTACCGCGCCGCGCCGGGCGGTGTCGCCACCACCATCGCCTTCAGCCAGAGCATGCGCTACCCGACGCTGGACGACGACCGCGCCGAAGGCTGCATCCGCGACAAGGAGCACGCCTACAGCCAGGACGGCGGCCTGGCCGTGCTGTACGGCAACATCGCCGAGCGCGGTTGCATCGTGAAGACCGCCGGCGTGGACGACTCCATCCTCAAGTTCACCGGCCGGGTGCGCATCTTTGAAAGCCAGGATGCCTCGGTAGAAGCGATCCTGGCCGACCAGATCGTCGCCGGCGACGTGGTGCTGATCCGTTACGAAGGCCCGAAGGGCGGCCCGGGCATGCAGGAAATGCTCTATCCGACCAGTTATCTCAAGTCGAAGGGGCTGGGCAAGGCGTGTGCACTGCTGACCGACGGCCGCTTCTCCGGCGGCACCTCCGGTCTGTCTATCGGCCACGTCTCGCCGGAAGCGGCCGAAGGCGGCGCGATCGGGCTGGCGGAAGAGGGCGATACGCTGGAAATCGACATCCCGAACCGCACCATCCGCCTTGCCGTCTCTGACGAGGAACTGGCGCATCGCCGGGCCAAGATGGAAGCGCGTGGCAAGGACGCCTGGAAACCGCTGGACCGTCAACGCACGGTAAGCGCCGCGCTGCGCGCCTACGCCGCGATGACCACCAGCGCCGACACCGGCGCGGTGCGCGACGTGTCGCAGGTAGAGCACAAGTAAGTAGGGCGGATGTCCCGCAAGGCGGGGCGATCCGCCGCCAGCCTGGCAAACTTCGGCCTCTCCATTATCGAGGTGGTCAAATTGTTTGGCAGCAACAGAACGGCAGCTCGGATGAGCTGCCGTTTTTGTTTTTCGGCTCGTTCCAAAGGAACTGTCGCTTGTCCCCGTCTCTTCGGTTCCGTGCCTAGAATGGGGAAGAGGGAGTCTTGCCCCATGCCGGCTGGTGAAGGATATCGGTTGTTTTCTCTTGGATTAAAGAGATGATGAACCTCGCCGGTGGTCGCTTCGTGTGTGGAATGCACCAGGCTGGGGGCAGGAACATGCATGGATCGGATTGGCGGGAACGATGGCCCAGGAACTACAGCGGTGGTCACGACAAGTGACGGAGAGCAGCAATGCGCTGGATCTGGAGACCGGTGTGTTCACGCTAGATAACCCGCGAGAGATCGCCCTGTCGCTGATGCGGTCGGCCGAGCGAAGCGACCGGCGAAAGGCAGACCCCTTCCGCTCGGCGATGTCGATGCTCTCCTTCTATATCAACCGCGCCGGGCGCCAGCTCTCCGCACCGCAGCGCCAGCTCCTGGAGCAGGCGAAGGACGAACTGCGCGCGCTCTATGGGAAGCCGCGTCGGCAGTCGTGAAGCTGGCTTCTCTTTCCTGACGGCAGTGCCAATCTAAACCATTGCCTGTTGCCGGGGAGTCAGAAGAAGTATCAGGCCTTGGAGCCGGTTCACGATCTGTCGCAAGCCGCCCTCAGCGGGGTGAGGAGCAGTGCAGTAACCGGAATGTGCGGGAGAAATGAGGATTTCCGATCGCGGAGCGAATCCCGTTGTGCCCATTTTCGAGGTATCCAGCGAAAGATTCGCACGCAATGCACATGAGCCCCGGTCAGGAATGCGCAGCAAGATCGTGAACGGGTTCTGGGTCCCTCTGAGCATACGTCAGTATCTGTTGTCGCATGGAGTCACTTTCGTGGCGGAGTTGTTGCTTCATCCGATTTTGGCGCGGGGTATCGTTATGCCATGGAACTTTTTTGGGCGCGGCTGCTCTGAACTCGACTGACACAATCGTGCTGTCTGCGAGGCGCAGAGATAACATGCAAACAATTCACAACCGAACATGAAAATGTTCGGTTTTGTTTTTGTTGCACAAGAAATGAAGAATAAATTGGTGCATTGCACAAATTTATTCGCCCCCGCTGTTGCACTGCAATGGTGCCGTTCCCGATGTGTCCGGGTAACGGTGCATGACGGGCCGGGTTCTTGCTGCGGCCGGCGTAACGCCAGATGGGGCAGGGTTTTCAGCTTACTTTAAACAAAGTGAGGCTGATTTGATGAAAATCAAGGGCTTTGTCGGGAGGAAAGGCGGGGAATAGGCAAAAAAAATGCGCGGACATTTGTCCGCGCCAAGTCTACAAAGGAGAAATAGAGGAGAAACTATCAAGAAGCAATTGCTGCGTCTCAACAAGGACAGATTATCCAGATTGGTGCGGGGGCTGTCAACAGCAAAGTGTTGCAATGCACGAAAAAGATGCTTCGATGTCGCACATTGGAACATCCAAGTGTTACTAATCGAAAATCGAGTGGCCCTCTCCCCGCTGGCCTGCCGCTGTGCGACAATCTTTCCTTTTATCCCTGACGCAGGATTTCCTCATGTCCATGCTGCATCCCGCTCTCCCCGATCCCCGCCTGTACCCTGATCCCATGCCCAGCAACATGCTGATTCATTACACCCTGTCGGTGTTGAATGCGGCGTCCGATAGCGACCGGGAAGCGTGCCGGGTCTCGCTCAAGCAGGCCGTAGCCGACATCCTGGAGCGCGGCGATGTGCTGACGCTGTCGGTGGCGCTGGCGATGGTGCCGTCGCAGGCCGCCTACCGTGTGCTGTGGGAAGCCCTGCGTGCCGCCGCCGAGCAGCCGGAAGGGCGCCATGCCGTGATCTTCGCCGTACCGCTGGTACTGGTGGCCGGGGCCAAGCCGGAGGCGGCGTTGCCGGCGCGCATCGAGGATGTGGACGGACTGAACGCGCTACTCCGCGAGCATGGCGTGTTCGCGCCGGGGGCCGAGGTGTTCTTGTCGGGCAAGCTGCTGCACCCGGACACGGTGGCCGGCATCTCCTCGGCACAGCTCTACCGCTTCACCCGCTCACTGGTCGATGCCGCGCGCGGTCTGCCGCTGGAGCTCGAACCGTCCGCCGTCACGGTCAGAAACGATGGCGTGTTCCTGCGTTACCTGATCGGCGTGGCGATCCAGGAGGAGGGCGAGCCGGCCCCGGTCAAGCTCGGTGGTGCGGTCGGGCCGTGGGGCATCCCACTGATGAAGTTCCTCGGCGAGCAGCTGAAAACCGACGGTGTGACGCTGTTCCCTATCGCGCGTCCGCCGCAGGCGCTGCTGCAGGCCATAGTGGCGGGCGGCAGCGCGCGCCAGGAAGTGACGTTGCAGGCCTTTGCCAGCAGCATGATCCGCAAGCTGCGCGATATGGGGCAGGAGCCGGTGGCGGTGCTGTCCGCGCATGAGAATGGCGAGCTGCGTTGCACCATCTCCGCTCCGGGCGACGAGAAAAACTGGGAGGGCTTCGTCTGGCAGCTGTCGCCGCTGGATTCGGTGCCGCTGATCGCGTCGCAGTTCTGCGAACTGATGGCCGAGTGCCGGGTGAGCGACGTGCGCGTGGTGCCGCAGGTACAGCCGGATCAGCAGAACGGCATTCCGCTGTTCCTGACCGCCGACGATATCCCGGCGCCGGGTTCGACGCTGCAGTAATGATGTCTCGGGACATGAGCCGGATTCATGCTCATGTCCCGAATTGCTCATACCAATGGGCCGCGCATTTGAGGTAAAATCGCGCATCTCGATTAACCCTTTGATTGGAAGAGTCAAAGATGTTTGCAGCCGATCTGACGATCGCCAAGTACGATCCGGAACTGTCCGCGGCGATGGACGCCGAATACCGCCGTCAGGAAGACCATGTCGAACTGATCGCCTCCGAAAACTACGTCAGCCCTGCCGTGATGGAAGCCCAAGGCTCCGTCCTGACCAACAAGTACGCCGAAGGCTACCCGGGCAAGCGCTACTACGGCGGCTGTGAACACGTCGACGTGGTGGAGCAGCTGGCGATCGACCGCCTCAAGGCGCTGTTCGGCGCCGAGTACGCCAACGTGCAGCCGCACTCCGGCTCGCAGGCCAACCAAGCGGTGTACGTGTCGGTGCTGAAGCCGGGCGACACCATCCTCGGCATGAGCCTGGCGCACGGCGGTCACCTGACCCACGGCGCGTCGGTGAACATCTCCGGCAAGCTGTACAACGTGGTGCCGTACGGCCTGGACGAGAACGAAGTGCTGGACTACGACGCCGTCGAGCGTCTGGCGCGCGAACACAAGCCCAAGATGATCGTGGCCGGTGCTTCCGCCTACGCGCTGGAAATCGACTGGGCGCGTTTCCGCAAGATCGCCGACGAAGTGGGGGCCTACCTGTTCGTCGACATGGCTCACTACGCCGGCCTGGTGGCCGCCGGTGAGTACCCGAGCCCGGTGCCGTTCGCCGACTTCGTCACCACCACCACGCACAAGACCCTGCGCGGTCCGCGCGGCGGCGTGATCCTGGCCAAGGCGGAATACGAGAAGGTGCTGAATTCGGCGATCTTCCCGTGCCTGCAGGGCGGTCCGCTGATGCACGTCATCGCCGCCAAGGCCGTGGCCTTCAAGGAAGCCGCGTCGCCGGAGTTCAAGGCCTACGCCCAGCAGGTCAAGCAGAACGCTAAGGTGATGGCCGAGGCCCTGATCGAGCGCGGTCTGCGCATCGTGTCGGGCAAGACCGAGTCGCACGTGTTCCTGGTCGATCTGCGTGCCAAGAGCATTACCGGCAAGGACGCCGAAGCCGCCCTGGGCCGCGCCCACATCACCGTCAACAAGAACGCCATCCCGAACGACCCGGAAAAGCCGTTCGTGACCTCCGGCGTCCGTATCGGCACCCCGGCCATGACCAGCCGCGGCTTCGGCGAGGCGGAAGCCAAGCTGCTGGCCAACCTGATCGCCGACGTGCTGGAAGCGCCGAACGACGAGGCCGTGACCGCGCGCGTGGCCGGTGAAGTCCAGGCGCTGTGCCAGCGCCTGCCGGTGTACGCTGCCAAGTAAGCCCATCGTCACGCCTGTGTGATACTGAAAGCGGCCTTCGGGCCGCTTTTGTTTTTTCGGACAGGGGTTTAAGGCGGCCCGGCGATGTCCGGTGCTTGTCCTGGTGGGCCGATTGGAGTGGGCCCGAACGAGGTGGAGCGGCGCGGCGGCACCGCGCGGCGACGCGCTCTCTTGACGAGCGTCAGAAACGGTGGCGTTAACGCTCCCGACCTTTGCTGATACCATCGTAGGATTATTACTAGCCAGGTCGTCACATCATGAAATGTCCGTTTTGCGGCAACGCCGACACCCAGGTGATCGATTCACGCGTCAGCGAAGACGGCACCAGCATCCGTCGCCGCCGCCGCTGCCTGGCGTGCGAAAAGCGGTTTACCACCTTCGAAACCGCCGACGTGCGCATGCCGCAGGTGGTGAAGTCGGGTGGGCATCGTTCCGAGTTCGATGTCGAGCGGGTGCGCACCAGCTTCCTGCGCGCGCTGCACAAGCGCCCGGTGCCGACCGCGCTGGTCGACGACGCCATCGACCGTATCTGCCACCGCCTGCTGCAACTGGGCGAGCGCGAGGTCAGTTCGCGCCAGATCGGCGAGATGGTGATGAATGAGTTGGCGAAACTGGATAAAGTAGCCTATATCCGTTTTGCCTCGGTATATCGCAGTTTCCAGGACGTCTCGGAGTTTTCCGAGGCGATCAAGGAAATCCAGAAATCCTCGTGAGAGAGTCCATGACGTTTTCCGCGGTTGACCACGCCATGATGGCGCAGGCACTGAGGTTGGCCGAACAAGGCCTGTACACCACCACGCCGAACCCCCGGGTCGGCTGTGTCGTAGTGCGTGACGGCGAGGTCGTGGGCGAGGGCTGGCATATCGCGGCCGGCACCCCGCATGCCGAGGTGCACGCCCTGCGCATGGCGGGCGAGCTCGCGCGCGGCGCCACCGCCTACGTGACGCTGGAGCCGTGCAGCCACTATGGGCGCACCCCGCCGTGTGCCAAGGGCCTGATCGAGGCCGGTGTCGGCCGCGTGGTGGCGGCGATGCAGGATCCGTATCACGAAGTGGCCGGGCGTGGCCTGGACATGTTGCGCGCTGCCGGCATCGTGGTGGCGGTGGGCTTGCTGGAGGCCGAGGCGCGGCGCCTCAACAAGGGTTTCTTGTCGCGCGCCGAGCGCGGCCGGCCGTGGGTGACGCTGAAGGCGGCGGCCTCGCTGGACGGCAAGACCGCTTTGTTGAACGGCGCCAGCCAGTGGATTACCGGCCCCGATGCGCGGCGCGACGTGCATCGCCTGCGCGCCCGTTCCTGCGCCATCCTGACCGGCAGCGGGACGGTGCTGGCGGACGATCCGCAGCTGACGGTGCGCGAGGTGTTTACCCCACGCCAGCCGCGGCGGGTGGTGGTGGATAGCCGGTTGCAGACGTTGCCTGGGGCGCGCATCTACCGCGACGGCGAAACCATCCTTGCCACGGCGGTCGCCGACGCGGCGCGCCACCAGCCTTACCTGGAGCAGGGGGTGACGGTGTTGGCGCTGGGCGATACCGCCGGCCGGGTCGATCTGGCTACCTTGCTGGCGCGCCTGGCGCAGGAAGGCGTGGGTGAGCTGATGGTCGAGGCGGGGGCCGGGCTCAACGGCGCCTTGCTGCAGGCCGGGCTGGTCGACGAGATCGTGCTGTACCTGGCGCCGACGCTGCTGGGCGACGCGGCGCAGGGTTTGTTTGGCTGGCCGGCGCTGGAGTCGCTGGCCGGGAAAAGGAATGTGGTGGTCCGTGATCTGCGCATGGTGGGTCAGGACGTGCGACTGGAGTTGGCAATACCGTCCTGCTGAGGGTGAGTGGCGGGCCGGGCAATGAGGGAAGTGGCAACAGCACAAAAATCAGAACATAACGGAGGATGACGATGAAACTGGCAGCAAAGCAGCTGGAGCATGTGTCCCGACTGGTGTTGAAAGCCCTGGGTTGCAAGGAAAAGGAAGCCGTCATAGTCAGCCGGCACCTGGTCGAGGCCAATCTGCGTGGCCACCCCAGCCACGGCATCGGCATGCTGCCGTTTTACGTCGCCAGCGTCCGCAACAAGACGCTGCGTCCCAATCAGGCTGCCCGGCTGGTGCGTGACGCCGGGGCGATCCTGCAGTTTTCCGGCGAGCGCGGTTTCGGCCAGCGCGTCGCACGCGAGGCGGTGGACGCCGCCATCTGGCGCGTGCGGGAAACCGGGGTGGCCCTGCTCACGGTGCGCAACGCCCATCACATGGGGCGCATCGGCTGCTACGGCGAGCAGTTGGCCAACGCCGGCCTGGTCGGGCTGTTCTTCGTCAACGTCACCGACGTGCACATGCCGATGGTGTCGCCGTTTGGCGGGACCGCCGGACGCTTCGGCGGTAATCCGATCTGCATCGCCTTTCCGGGCACCGACAAGCACCCGGCCTTCATCCTCGATTTTGCCACCAGCCGGGTGTCCTACGGCAAGACGCGGGTGGCCTATCTGGCCGGGCAGCGTTTCGAGGAGCCGGTGCTGCAGAACCATGCCGGCCATCCCTCCCATGACCCGCGCGTGATGTGGGAGGAGCCGCAGGGCACGCTGCGGCCGATGGCGCACCACAAGGGCGGCGGCTTGCTCGCCGCCACCGAGTTTCTCGCCGGGCTGCTCTCGGGCGGTGGCACCTCGCAGCCGGAGCGGCCGCGCCAGGGTGGCATCCTGAACCAGATGACGGCGTTCGTGGTCGACCCGGCGCAAACCGGCTCGCTGCCGTGGCTGCAGGCCGAGTACGATGCCATGACCGAGTACATCAAATCGTCGCCGGCGCAGGAAGGTGGCGACCCGGTGCAGATGGCGGGCGAGCCGGAGGCGCGCCGACGTGCCGATCAGCTGGCGAATGGCATCGAGTTTTCCGACAATGAATGGAATGTCATCCGCACCGCCGCGCTCGAGGCCGGGGTGATGGCGCATCAGCTGGACGAAGCACAGGAGCTGGCATGAAGGACATCGAGGACGCCCTCGAGGCGTACCTGAACCTGATTCACCGCAAGGGGGCCACCGAGCAGGTGGTATCGGAGCGCCGCCAGCTGCTGAAGAAGCTGACGGCGCTGCTCAACGGCCACCCCAAGGACATCGAGTTGTTCCGGCGGGCGGTGGACGTCTACCTCGAGCGCTGCCCGCACGAGGACCGGGTCACCGCGCTGACCTGCGCGCGCGAATACTATTACTTCTGGCTGGGCGACATAAAGAAGCTGGCCGAGCTGACCTCCCGTTCCGGCTTCACTATCCACAACCCGCGCATGGACATCGCGGCCTCGCTGGACGAGCTGCTGCAGCGCATGAAGCAAGCGAGTTTCGACCGCTTTCCGCCGTCGTTGGAAATCTACCTCGGCAAGCTGTTCGAGGGGGGCATGAAGGAGCGCCAGATCGCGCCGCGCGAGCAGATTCTCAAGGCCATGCTGTACCTGCTCGACGGCCAGCCCTACAAGCCGGAAAACTACCGCATCGTGGTCGACGCCATGCTGCTGCAGTTGACGTTCGACGACAATGAGTCGCGCGTCGCCTTCCTGCAGCTGGCGCGCGAGTACTTCTACTACTGGCTGTCGTTCCCGCCCGCCGCCGAACGCAGCACCATGATGACCCCATTCTGAGCGGGCGTCGCCTTCGCCCGCCGCTGCCGCGCGTGCTGCTTTCTCGTCTTGAACGCGCATAGGCGGGTGGAATGCGCCATCGGCGCCGCGTTCTCGTTTCCCGTGCGGTTTGGAATTACACTGTCCGGCACGACACCGGGAGCCGCTATGACCACTCTTTCCGCCTATTCCGCGCTCGCGGAACGCTTCACCCGCCTCTACCGTTACCACCACCTCCACGCCATCGCCTCGTGGGACCAGGCCACGATGATGCCGGCCAAGGGCAACGAAGCCCGGGCTGCGGCGTTGGCCGAGCTGCAGGTGCTGATCCATCGCACCCTGACCGAGCCGGGCCTGGCGGGCCAGATCGCCGCCGCCGAGGACGAGCCGCTGGATGACATGGCGCGCGCCAACCTGCGCGAGATCCGCCGCAGCTGGGAGCAGGCCAACCTGCTGCCCGAGGCGCTGGTGGAGGCCAAGGCGCTGGCCGGCTCGCGCTGCGAACACGCCTGGCGTACGCAGCGCCCGGCCAACGACTGGTCGGGGTTTCTCGCCAATTTCCGCGAGGTGGTGCGGCTGTCGCGCGAGGAGGCGCAAAGGTTGGCCGAAGCCACCGGGGTGCGTCCCTACGACGCGCTGATGGACAAGTTCGAGCCCGGCATGAGCAGTGCCGAGATCGAGCGGGTGTTCGAGGAGGTGAAGGGCTGGTTGCCCGGACTGATCCGGCAGGTGCGGCAACGCCAGGAAGGGGAAACGGTGCTGGCCCCGGCCGGGCCGTTTGCGGTCGAGCGGCAGCGCGCGCTCGGTCTCGACGTGATGAAACTGCTCGGTTTCGATTTCGACGGCGGCCGGCTCGACGTCAGCGTGCACCCGTTCTGCGGCGGCGTGGCCGAGGACGTGCGCATCACCACGCGCTACCGCGAGGACGACTTCGTGCAGAGCCTGATGGGCATCGTGCACGAGACCGGGCATGCCCGCTACGAGCAGGGACTGCCGCGCGACTGGCTCAGCCAGCCGGTGGGGCAGGCGCGTTCGATGGGCATCCACGAAAGCCAGAGCCTGTCGTTCGAGATGCAGCTCGGGCGCAGCCCGGCCTTCCTCGAACTGATCGCGCCGCTGGTGCGACGGCATCTGGGCGAACAGGAGGCGTTCTCTTCGGCCAACCTGGCGCGGCTCTACACCCGGGTGCAGCCCGGCTTCATCCGCGTCGACGCCGACGAGCTGACCTACCCGGCGCACATCATCCTGCGCTTCGAGATCGAGCGCGCGCTGATCGAGGGCGAGATCGAGGCCGAGGACATCCCGGCGTTGTGGGACGAGAAGATGCAGGCCTACCTCGGCGTCGACACGCGCGGCAACTTCCGCGACGGTTGCCTGCAGGACATCCACTGGACCGACGGCAGCTTCGGCTATTTCCCCAGCTACACGCTGGGGGCGATGTACGCCGCGCAGTATTTCGCCGCCCTGCGCCGGCAACAGCCAGACTTGGACGCACAGATCGCCGCCGGCAATCTGGCCCCGGTGTTCGATTGGCTGGACCGGCACATCTGGTCCCAGGGCAGCCGCTGGGAGACCGGCGAACTGGTGGAACGCGCCACCGGCGAGGCGCTCAATCCGGCCTATTTCCGCGCCCACCTGAAGCGGCGCTACCTCGGCTGAGCGGTGCCTGCTGGGCAAACAACAAACCCGACGTTGTGGCGGCGTCGGGTTTTGTCGTTGGACGAGGTTCAGGCGGTCTCGGTGATGGTCTGGCACACCGCAACCCACTCGCCGCCGACCACTTCGGCCAACCTTTGCGGGCTGATGCGTACCGCGGTGTGCACGCCGCCGGCCGCCGGCATCACCTCGTCGAAGTCCCTGAGCGATTCGTCCAGATAGACCGGCAGCGGCGTGGCCAGGCCGAACGGGCAGACCCCGCCGACCGGATGCCCGGTCAGCCGTTCCACATCCTCGCCCGGCAGCATGCGGCCCTTGCCGAAGGTCTCCTTGAACTTGCGGTTGTCGATGCGGGCATCGCCGCGCGCCACCACCAGCACCACGCGCTCGTCGGCGAGGCGGAAAGCCAGCGTCTTGGCGATACGCCCCGGCTCGACGCCGTGTGCCTCGGCCGCCAGCGCCACGGTGGCGGTGCTGGTGTCGAGTTCGATGATGGGAATGTCGTGCCCGGCGCGGGCAAAGAAATCGCGGACGGATTGCAGGCTCATGGACGTCTCGGCTGGCAGGTAGGGAGCCGTCCATTATAAGGGCAAGGTGACCGAGTGCAGGAGGGGCGCGGCGGCAAAGGCCGCCCCCGTGGATGGCGAAGCGGTGTTACACGGTCGCCGTACCGATCTTCTTGACTACCTTGCGTCCCAAGAGCGAGGCCAGGAGGCCGTTGACGAAACGGGCCAGCCGTCCGCCGGCGTCGGCTTCGGCGGACAGGCCGCCGAGCGAGACGGTCTGCAACAGGCCGCTCTCGTGGATCAGCTCCATCGCGAAGTGCGCTTCGCGATAGGTCAGCCCGCCCAGGTGGGTCGGATCGTCGCGTCCCAGGTCGCGGCCGTCCATGACGTCGATATCGAAGTGCACGTGCAGCCCGACCACCCCCTGGCCGACCGCGGCGATGGTTTTCGGCATCAGGCTCGCCAGGCCGTGGCGGTCGATCTCGTCGATGGTGATCAGCCGCACGCCGTAGTCGTCGAGCAGCGCCTTGTCCTCCAGGCTGGTGTGGCGCACGCCGATCAGCACGGTGTTTTCCAGGCTCGGTCCGCGCTTCTGCTTCTTCAGTGTGAGCAGCCGGTCGATGTTGCCACGCGAGGTGAACACGATGGCGCCGGCGTCCTGGCCCGCGACGTGGCCGACCGGGATCGGCGTGTCGTGCCAGGTGCCGCCGCTCAGGATCAGCGGAATCTGCCGGAACGAGCGGTAGAACAGGCCGTACAGGTTGTCGTTGTCGACCGGCGCCTTCCAGAAGAAGCTGTCGGCACTTTTCTTGCCGTGCTCGACGCATTCGTGCCCGATCGGCTCCAGTTCCTCGCGCAGGCCGTTGAGCAGCAGGTGGCTCGCGAGCGGCTCGCAAGCATCGGTCAGCTTTTCCACCAGGTTGAACAGCTTGATCACGGTCGCCTTCGCCGCTTCGGCGCGGTGCAGGCGGTATTCTTTTGCCACGTAGGGCGAGGTCATCGCCATCAGGAGCGCGCCATAGTCCAGCGTGAAGGCGACGCTGTCGCCCAGTCGGTAGGTCGCCTCTGCCGCGCTGGCGTCGACGATCAGATGGTCGCTGCTGGCGCCCAGCACCTGCAGACGCTCGTCGGTGGGACGCAGCCCCTCGGGGGCGATGTCCTCGCGTCCCATGGCCAGGATCAGCCGGCGCGCAGGGCGGTCTTCGCCGTCGAACACCGGGCGGCGGCCGAAGGCGTCCTCGCCGGACAGTCCGTAGGGGCGCGACGGCTTGGTCTTGGCTTCGATCACGTCCGCCGTCAGGGTGTAGGCGTCCTTGTGCAGCTTTTCATATAGCCCCGGCGGGGTGGGCGATTCGGCCAGCATGATGCTGGCACCGAGACGCAGGTGGTTGATGCCGGGCGGCAGCTGTCCCTGTTCCAGCAGCGGCAGCGAGAAGGTGTTGCCGCCGGAGACGATGGGCAGCTTGATGGCGTGGCGGCGGCGGATCTCCTCGGCGAGATAGGCCAGGTTGGAGAGGTTGTCGACAGTGGGCTGGATGCCCCCGACACAGGCCAGGTTGGCACCGATCCCGATCAGACGCACCCCGGCGAGCGCCAGGATCTGTTCGACGTAGTCCATGGTCTCGTGGGGCAGGATGCCCTCGCGCAGGTCGCCCAGGTCGATCATCAGCACCACGTCGTGCACTACATCCAGTTGCAAAGCTGCACGTGATAGCGCCTGCAGCGTCGGCAGCTCGGAGTTGAGGCTGATATCGGCGTGGCGCACCACCTGTTCCGCCTCGCCCGGGGCCGGGGCGCGTATCAGCATCAGCGGCACGGCGATGCCGTCGCGCCGCAGCCGCACGATGTTGTCGAGGCGCGAGTCGGCGATCTGCGCCACCCCGCCGCGTACCATGGCGCGGGCCACCCGGGGTGAGCCGCAGGCCGACTTGGTGACGCCGGCAACCTGGATGCCCTGCGCCCGGCAGGCCTCGACCAGCACGCTTGTGTTTTCTTCGATGCGATCAAGATCGATGATGATGCGAGGACCTGCCATACCTGTGCTCCACTGCGTTGAACGTCGAATCGGTTACGGTGCGGTTGGCGTTATCAGCTACCGTAGATGTCGAAGTTGAAGTATTTCTTCTGCACCTTCTGGTACACGCCGTTGCCACGGATGGTCTCGATCGCCTTGTTCAGGCGCTCGCGCAGCATGTTGTTGCCCTTCTTCACGGCAATGCCGGCACCGTAGCCGAAATACTTGGTATCGGAAATCCCCGGTCCGGCGAAGGCGTAGGCCGGCGCACCGCCGCGCTTGAGGAATTCGGTATCGGCCACGACCTGGTCGACGAATACGCCATCCAGCCTCTCGGTCTTCAGGTCGAGGAAGGCCTCAGTGACCTTGCCGTAGTTGACGATCTGCACTCCCTTCTTGCCCCAGTGGTCCTTGGCGTAGCGTTCCTCGGTCGAGGCGCGCAGCACACCGATGCGTTTGCCGCTAAAGTCATCCTTGGTGACCTTGACCACGCCGTTCTTGGTGACCATACGGCTCGGTGTTTGGTAGTAGCGGTTGGTGAAATCGACGGCTTTCTTGCGCTCGTCGGTGATCTGCATCGACGACAGGATGGCGTCGAACTTGCCTGCATTGAGGGCTGGAATCAGACCGTCCCACTCCTGCGGCACGATCTCGCAGGTCACCTTCATCGCTTCGCACAGCGACAGCGCGATATCCACGTCGAACCCTTCCAGATGGCCGTCGGCTGCCTGCTTGGCGAAGGGCGGGTAGTTGCCGTCGATACCGAATCGGATCGTTTCCGCCTGAGCCATCAGCGGGGCCATGGACGCAGCCAGCAACAGCGATAGTGCAGTCTTTCTCATGTCATTCTCCTCCGGTTCTCTTTGATCGCTCCCCCTTTTAGTGGAGGGTAGGCGGGCTCAGAGTGTCACAGGGGGAGTGGGGGCTCAATAGCTCTTTTTCTGGTCAAAAAATGACTTCGGCATTAATGTTTTTGGCATTCGACTGCGAAGCTTGCTGGATGGAGAGTGGCTCAAAATAGTATTTTGTATACAGAAAAGCGGGTGTCGTGTTTGCCTTGGGTGATGTCGTAAATCCGTAATGCTAAATTGTGGCAAAAGGAGGGGCTCGGCAGCACGTGGTGCTTAGTAGGGAATATCCTCGCCGGTACAGGTGAACCATGTGGAATCTCAATGGGGAAGGCAGAAGGTTGGTCACAATGAGCATGCAGCGGTTAACCTTTAGGCTTAACTCTGCCTCGCGATACCAGATGGTGGCACCGGAGCGGGGGCCAGGGAAACCCGGCATTACGTCGCCGGCTGCAAAGCATTGATGTACGTCAGGCTTGGCTGGTGTCCACCCTGCCTGGGGGCCGGTCAGGCCAGCCTCGACACGACTGCTGCTGGGTTTAGCCTTGGGGTAGAAGCCTTCCAGCGGGACTGCATATAAAATGCTCGGTTACACTGTGCACCTTGAGCATCGGATTCAGACAGATTATTTTTTGAAAGCATTACCAACAACATTAACATTGACGCAAATTCCACCCTTACAATACAACTCAACCTTGGCATCTTTCCCCAAAAACCAAATATGTTCCGAATCGCCAAAATCAAATTGGTAGTAGTTATGGGGGAGGCCAATTTGCTTAATTATGCTTTCAATGTTTTTTCCTATTAACTTTGATTCATTCTCACAGAAATAAGTTGCCAGATATTTTTCCGGAAATCGCATGGGGGTGTAGTCAATTACAATTCCATCACCATTAGTGACAAGAAGAGTAGAGTGATCACCAATCCCCCATGCGTATCCTGTTGTATTTAGATGCCTATCATGCTTGCCTAAAGGAGGCCCTATTAATCTGATCGCCTCGTTGATATGAAGGCCCAAGAAATGATTTCTCCCATCAAATATCATTCTCCGTCTCCGTATCTCCCTATCTCCATGTATTGATAACAAAATATATACAATTAGAAATACTAGAAATATCTTTATGATCAACATGTATATATTGAATTGATAGGCTGTTGATACAGCTGTTGTAATTGGAAAATCACTCCAGTCATGACTGGAAGCTTTCTGTTTCTGGCTGCATTCGAATTGGAGCGGCTATCAGTTTCACCACAAGAAAAAACTGCAATCTGTCAGGGTTACTCTGCCTCGCGATACCAGATGGTGGCACCGTAGCGGGAGTTGGGGAAATCGGGCATGACTTCGCCTTGGGCACAGGCACGGCGAGTGTCAGGCTTGGCCGGGGTCCACCAGAGTCCTGCCTGCGGGCAGGGGTGGCCGGCTTCGACGCGGCCGGTGCTGGGTTTGTCCTTGGAGTAGAAGCCTTCCTGCGGCACTGCGATGTAGCGGTCGGATACGCGGCGGATCAGGGTCCAGGTGGGGATGACTCGCTGCCTTTCTTCCCAATAACCATCCTCATCTTTTTGCACGCCTTGGAACACTTCAATCTCACGCATGCCCTTTTCTTTCAATGAGTCAGGCGACAATTGATTAGTCCGGTACGGGTGCAGGAACTGGGCGCACGCATTGTCAACATCGGGCAGGTACAGGCCCGTGACCAGCACTGGATCGCCGGGGCGAATCACCACGCTGTGATCCAGCTCGTAAGCAGGTATGCGATTAGGAAGATCCGAGCCATGCCTATGGACTTCCTCGCAAAGATAGGTGAGGTCCCCTTCCCCCCATAGCCCCTGATTCGTAGCTTGAATATTGCTGTCCATTTTGCTGGCCTTGCTCTCGCAGGGGCCGATCTGATCAAGAAGATCCTGGCTTATCCAGCCATCCCAGTACTCCACCGCGCCTTTATGCAGATCGTAACCGACCCCCCCTCCTATACGAAAAGCCCGGGGGTCATCGTGGCTACGGTAAATAAACGCATTCATCAACTTTTGTAAGGTGCTTCTGAAATTAGGCAATACAACTGTTCCCCAGCTCACGTCGGGCTGTTCTGATAGGTGGCGGGAGCGCAGATCAGCCGGAGCCTGGCGCATATAGTCATCCAGCGCCTGCTCGTGCAGGCGTACCACTTCGCGCCAGGTATCGCGCAATTCACCGATGTACTCCAGCGAGGTGTAGCGTTCCAGTAGGAAGCATTCTTGCGGGTGCAGTTGGGCCATTATTGTCTCCAGTTATTTTCCAGCTTCGGGATACCGATATGGGCGTCCAGATCGCCGGGCAGATCATCATCGGTATACCCCCAGCCGGTAGCTTTGCGCTTACTGGCAAAACGCCTGTCCATATCTTTGGGATCGAGCACGATCTGCAGATAACCGCCTTCCAGCGAAAGATCCGTATCTTCCATCTGCTGTGTAGCCGCACGCCCCTCCCAGACTTTCAGCGGTTTACCCGGTGGCACGATGTAGGTGACAAATTCACCATTATCGTTCCAGTTTTTCCACACGGCAAAGTGACGCCGCCAGTCGGGCTTACCTTTCAGCTTGTGGAATTCCTCTTCCCGCATCCAGCAGATGCTGTTATCGGTCGAGCGTGGCGATACAACACGGAATAGCTTGGTGCCAGGAGGCAGCTCTACGGCCTTGAGCGTGTTAAAGGTCTTTACTGCGTTCAACGTTGGACGCTTTGTACCGCCTATTGCAATGTCCGGCCAGCCTCGGCGTATGGCTGCTTGCTGGCCAGCTGTTATGTCTATCAGTCGAGGATATTTGATAGGTGCATCCACATCCACCCACGAGGGCTTCACCTTGTTTAACCACACAGCCTCCTCACCCTCGTTGATAGGTTTGACCGAGTGTGGATTGATGCGGCCAATGGTGGCGCGGCGTGACAGATCGCCTTCGATTTCCAGCCTCTTGGCCAGCCGCCCCAGCGTTTCATTCAGCGGTCCGATGGCTTTCTTCAAGCCGTCATTAGCCTTGTTGCGCACGTCGGCAATCAACTGGATGGTGTTTTGTACCGGTTGCTTGATTGACGCCGGTCCCCAGTCCGCCGCCCGCTGCAGGATGGCCTTGGCGACCCCAGCCAGTTTGTCGTAGGCCGTCAGCAGCTGGTTCAGCTTGATCTTGGCCTGCAGCTTACGTACCTGTTCGGCAAGGTAACGGTAGGGGTTATAAATGTGCAGCACACTCAGCGTCTTGCGTACTGCTGGCTGATCTAGCAGCTTGTTCAGGCCTCCGATGGCCGATTCAAAGGCCTTCTTGTCAGCGATTTTCCCGGCCATGTTAAAACCGGCCTTGCGCAGGTACAGGAACATCACCTTGCACGCACCCTTGGCAAAGGAGCCCAGTACAGGGAACAGGCCGACCAAGGTCAGTGCCAACGCTACCCAGGCACCGGTGTTGTTGCTGTCTTTCGAGATGTTGCGGCAGTTCGCCACCAGGTCGCGCACATCGCAGATCTGGTCCACGAAGGGGATCATGGAGATCAATGTGCCGGTGACGACTTGGCCAGTGCTCTGATTGTCGTTGAAGTCTCCCTGGATCACCGCCCAAATCCATAGGCCAGTTGCCTGCAATTTGTCGCCGGCACTATCTAGCCAACTCTTGGGGGCGCTTTGAAACCAGGCCAGAGCCTGTTCCAGCTCATCCATTACGTATTCCCTCCATTACCGCCAGCGGGTAATTTTTGTTCAATCTGTTGCTGCAGCAGGGAGAGTGGATCTACTTCGGCTTCCGGTTTCGGTGGCGGCAATTCGTAAGACACTTGCGCAGGTTCCAGCGGGACAGCCTGGTGGCGTTGGCCAACCCCGGCCTGGTCCAAGGTGCCGGCCAGAGTCATACCGCCATCGAAGCGGATTTTGTATTTGGCATCAGCAATGGGCTTGCCTTCTGCATCCATCAGGCTGGCGGCAATCCAGTGCTTGCCGGGTTGGGGGAGTGGCGGAAAGCTGACGGGCAGAGTGGCCGGTCCAGTCAGCGCATGATCCGCCCCTTTGATGCTGACGGTATCCGGGCAGTGGATGTCGATATTGCCGCCCGAAAGCCGGATGTAACCGCCGCCGCTGGTGAGCAGGATTTCTTCTTTGGCGATCACCACTACCTTGCCCTTGCAGGAGGTGATGGTCACATCCCTGTCTGCAGTCAGCTCCATCGCATCGCTCTGCGCCTGGACCTGCACCTTGCCCTTGGCCGCGATCAGCTTGAGCGCAATCCGGTCCTTCACCCCGGCCACGAACAGGCTGATGTGCTGCCCCACGTTGTGCAGCCAGCGCCGGCCCGAGGTCTGCTGGATATCGCGCTGGGCGATTTGGTCGATATTCGTCCCAGCCGCCAGGGTCAGGCTGTTGTCGGTCGTTGCGGCGAGGCCGGCCGGGGCGCTGAGGATCATCAGTGGCTGCTGGCCGGCTTGAGCCAATCCCTCACCTGTTGGAGCGATGTTGGATTCTTTATGACTGAGCGAGGTAGCGGAGCGTCGCGAAGGAATAGTGTTAGTTCCGGCTTCCCACGCCTTCAGCGCCGCGGCGTGGTGCTGCAGGTGGCCGTCGGCTTTCTTCGCTCCCTTGCCGTTGTCCGGCTGAATCGTCTCCGGCCCGATTTCAACGGTATCGGCCAGCTGCGCGGTAGCGGTCTCGCCGAGGGACTGGCTCAGGCTTAGCGCGGCGTCGAGCTGGTTCTGGGCGCCGTCGCGCGCCAGCTGTTTGCCAGAGGCTGAGGACTGCGCTTCGGTGCTGAGCAGCAGGCCGTGGCCGGCGCGGATCGCGCCGTGGCGGTCGGTGCGCAGTTCGAAGCCGT
>NZ_JBYSWM010000046.1:0-15710 GCF_058781125.1 Pseudogulbenkiania sp. FW507-F1
TGCCGTGTGAAAGTAGGACACCGCCAGACTCCCCTTATAAAAGCCCAGCTCATCCGAGCTGGGCTTTTTGTATTGGGGCGACGGAATGCATCCCTGGCCTCCGCCGTGTTACCGGCAAGGCGGTGCTTGGGGGCGGCGCTGGCTTCTCATTCCCCCTCCGCAGACGGCAAGAAAAAAGGCCGAAGAACCGGTCATGACGTCCCGTCAGCGCGGTACACCAATAAAACTCTGATCGTATGGTGGATCGAAAATGCAGCCCCGCCTCGCCTCCCTGACGGTGACGTGCACCATTACCTCGAGGTCGGCGTGGTGGCACAGCATCTCGATCATGGACGACAGCGCCGATCGATTTTTGGCTGTTCGGGCAAGTTTGCTGGTGCCGGTGGCTTTAGCGCTACTTCCCATTCCCCGGCTTTTTCCCCTCTTTGTTTTTGTTGCCTTGTTCCCATCCCAATATTTTCGTCTACAACGATAGGGCGTTGTTCGTTGCCTTCATGCAACATTTGACGCGTTGCTCGCTGGGCACTTGCGCTCGTTTTCACCGATTTTCCAGCTTTCCTGACGTGTCGCCGCTATATTTCGCCAAGGTTAAAAAATAATGTATACAATAGGCAAAAATTCATTGTTAGCCAAAGCTGATACATAGAGCAGGAGTTCAAGATGCAATTCGAGGTGTTTGCCCATACCCAGTCGCCTCTCCGGGACGCGATCACCGCGGCGTACCGCCGGGACGAGCGGGAGTGTGTACAGGCTTTGCTGCCGCAGGCGGCGATGAGCGAGGCGGAGGTGCGTACGGCTCAGGATCTGGCGCGTCGTCTGGTGTCGCGTGTTCGCAAGGAGCGGACCCGGGCCAGCGGGGTGGACGCCTTGATGCACGAGTTTTCGTTGTCGAGCCAGGAGGGGATCGCCCTGATGTGCCTGGCCGAAGCGCTGCTGCGCATTCCCGACAAGGAGACGGCCGATCGCCTGATCCGCGACAAGATCAGCAAGGGTGACTGGAGTGCTCACCTGGGCAATAGCTCGTCGTTGTTCGTCAACGCGGCGGCATGGGGCTTGCTGGTGACCGGCAAGCTGGTGGCGTCTCACAGTGCGAAAGGGTTGTCGGCGGCGATGACCAAGCTGATCGCCAAGGGTGGCGAGCCGCTGATCCGCAAGGGTGTGGACATGGCGATGCGCATGCTGGGCAAGCAGTTCGTGACCGGCGAGACCATCGGCGAGGCGCTGGACAACGGTGTCGAGCGCGAGTCGCGAGGCTACCGTTTCAGCTACGACATGCTGGGCGAGGCGGCGATGACCGAGGAGGACGCGCAGCGCTATCTCGACGATTACGTGATGGCGATCCACGCCATCGGCAAGGCGTCCAACGGCCGTGGCGTCTACCAGGGGCCGGGTATTTCGGTGAAACTGTCCGCCATCCATCCGCGCTACGCCCGCGCCAAGCATGAGCGCATGATGGGCGAGCTGCTGCCGCGCCTGAAGCAGCTGTTCCTGCAGGCCAAAGAATACAATATCGGTTTGAACATCGATGCCGAGGAGGCTGACCGCCTGGAAATCTCGATGGACCTGGTCGAGGCTTTGGCCAACGATCCGGACCTGGCCGGTTTCGAGGGCATCGGTATCGTGGTGCAGGCCTATCAGAAGCGCTGTCCTTATGTCATCGACTTCCTGATCGATCTGGCGCGCCGCACCAAGCATCGTTTCATGGTCCGTCTGGTGAAGGGCGCCTACTGGGATGCCGAGATCAAGCGCGCTCAGGTGGATGGCCTGCCGGGCTACCCGGTGTACACGCGCAAGGTTTACACCGACGTGTCCTACCTGGCCTGCGCCAAGAAGCTGCTGTCGGCCCAGGACGCGATCTATCCGCAGTTCGCCACGCACAACGCCTACAGCCTGTCGGCCATTCACACGCTGGCCGGTGACAAGGATTATGAATTCCAGTGCCTGCACGGCATGGGCGAAACGCTGTACGACCAGGTGGTCGGTTCGGCCAACCTGGGCCGAGCCTGCCGTATCTATGCCCCGGTGGGCTCGCACGAAACGCTGCTGGCGTACCTGGTGCGCCGTCTGCTGGAAAACGGTGCCAACTCGTCGTTCGTCAACCGCATTGTCGACGAGTCGGTCTCGATCGACGAACTGGTGGGCGATCCGGTGGCCGAGGCGGCGCGTCATGGTGGCCAGCCGCATGCCAAGATTGCTTTGCCGCTGGAACTGTACGGTAGCGAGCGGGCCAATTCGCGTGGCCTCGACCTGTCCAACGAGCAGCTGCTGGCAACCTTGCAGATGGGCCTGATCGACTCCGAAAAACAGAGCTGGCAGGCTTGCCCGTTGCTGGGCGATGGCGAGGTGACCAGCGCCGAGCCGCTGCCGGTGCGCAATCCGGCCGATCGCAACGACGTTGTCGGCCAGGTGTATGAAGCGACCGAGGCCGACGTGGCACATGCGCTGGATCTGGCCGAAAGCGCTGCCGCGGCGTGGGCCGGCACGCCGGTGGCCGAACGCGCCGCCTGCCTCGAGCGCATGGCGACGCTGATGGAAGACAATATGCCGGCGCTGATGGGGCTGGCGGTGCGCGAGGCCGGCAAGACGCTGACCAACGCGATTGCCGAGGTGCGTGAGGCGGTCGACTTCTGCCGCTACTACGCCGCCCAGATCCGTGCCGAGTTCAAGAACGACAGCCATGCGCCGCTGGGGCCGGTGGTGTGTATCAGCCCGTGGAACTTCCCGCTGGCGATCTTTACCGGCGAGGTGAGCGCGGCGCTGGCCGCCGGCAACCCGGTGCTGGCCAAGCCGGCCGAGCAGACCAGCCTGATCGCGGCGTTTGCCGTGCGCCTGTTCCACGAGGCCGGCGTGCCGTGCCAAGTGCTGCAATTGCTGCCGGGCCGAGGCGAGGTGGTCGGTGCGGCGCTGACGCGTGACCCGCGCATTCAAGGGGTGATCTTCACCGGCTCGACCGAAGTGGCGCAGATCATCCACCGCACCCTGGCCCAACGTGGCGGCGAGGTACCGTTGGTGGCGGAGACCGGCGGCCAGAACGCGATGATCGTCGACAGCTCGGCGCTGCCGGAGCAGGTGGTGACCGATGTGCTGTCCTCGGCCTTCGATTCGGCGGGCCAGCGCTGTTCGGCGCTACGTGTGCTCTACCTGCAAAGCGACATCGCCGACAAGGTGATCCGCATGATCAAGGGGGCGATGGACGAGCTGACCGTGGGCAATCCGGCGCACCTCACTACCGATGTGGGGCCGGTGATCGATGCCGAGGCCCAGCAGAACCTGCTGGCGCACATCGAGAAGATGAAGCCGCGCGCGCGCTGGACCTATCAGACCAAGTTGGCCGAAGATGCCGGGCAGGGTACCTTCGTGCCGCCGACGATGTTCGAAATCGACAGCCTGAAAGACCTGACGCGCGAGGTGTTCGGCCCGGTGCTGCATGTGTTGCGCTTCGAGGCATCCGACATCGACCGCGTGGTGGACGAGATCAACAGCACCGGCTATGGTCTGACCCACGGCATCCACAGCCGTATCGACGAGACCATCGACCGCATCGTGTCGCGCATCAAGGTCGGCAACGTCTACGTCAACCGTAACATTGTCGGTGCGGTGGTCGGGGTGCAGCCGTTCGGCGGCGAGGGCAAGTCCGGCACCGGTCCGAAGGCGGGTGGGCCGTTCTATCTGTATCGTCTGACCCGTGCCAAGTGGCAGCCGGCGCTGAAGCTGACCCCGCAACCGGCTGAGCTGCCGGCGCTGCAGAAGCTCGACGCCGAGCTGGGTGGATTCGGGCTGGATGCGTCGACCCAGTCCCGCCTGCGTCAGGCGCTGGGCGAGGCGAGCCGGCACACACCGCTGGCGCATGCGGTGGAACTGCCGGGGCCGACCGGCGAGAATAACGGGTTGCTGTTTGCTCCGCGCGGTAAGATCGGTTGCGTGGCGTCCTCGACCGAAGGTCTGCTGCAGCAGTTGATCGCGGTGTTTGCCACCGGCAACCGGGCTGTGCTGGAGGATGGCGAGGGTGCACGCAAGCTGGCCGCGAAGCTGAACGGTTACGTCGAGTTGAGCCGCGATGTGGCCGAAGCCGAGGTGGCCGGGGTGCTGTTTGCCGGCGAGACCGCGGCGGCGGATCAGTTGCAGCGCCGTCTGGCCGCGCGTGACGGCGCGCTGATCCAGCTGCTGGCCGTGGAACCGGGCGCTATCAACTTGCACCGGCTGGTGGTGGAACGTGCCGTTAGCGTAAATACCACGGCTGCCGGCGGAAATGCCAGCCTGATGAGCATGGGAGACTGATCGGGCTTGTCATTGGGTGGCGGCGTTGGAATAATGCCGCCACACGTTTTACAAAGCGTTTTCTATTAACTGCAGTGACATCTACGCCACGTTACCCCATGGTGTGGGAAAAAATCCTGACTACAAACAGAGGAAAAACGATGCAAGTGACCAAGCTGACCACGATCTCGTTCGCCGTAGCTGCCGCCCTCGCGGTATCCGCCTGCGGCAAAAAAGAAGAACCGGCTGCCGAGCAGGCTGCCGGTGGCGCCCCGGCTGCCGAAACGGTCAAGATCGGCTTTGCTGCCCCGCTGACTGGCCCGCAGGCCCACTACGGTGAGGAATACAAGAACGGCGTAACGCTGGCGATCGAAGACGCCAACGCCGAGAAGCCGACCATCGGTGGCAAACCGGTAACCTTCGAGCTGGATGCCCAGGACGACCAGGCTGACCCGAAGACCGCTACCCAGCTGGCCCAGAAGTTTGTGGACGACAAGGTGGTCGGTATCATTGGCCACTTCAACTCCGGTTGCGCCATCCCGGCCTCCAAAATCTATTCCGATGCCGGTATTCCGATGATCGCCATGGCGACGTCGCCGGTGTTCACCGCCCAGGGCTTCAAGAACACCTTCCGTTCGATGACCTCCGACACCCAGCAGGGTAGCGTGATGGGCAAGTTCGTGGTGGATACCCTGAAGGCCAAGAAGGTCGTTATCGTTGACGATCGCACGGCCTATGGCCAAGGCCTGGCCGACGAGTTCGAAAAGGCGGTCAAGGCAGCCGGTGGTGAAGTCGTCAAGCGCGAATTCACCAACGACAAGGCCACCGACTTTGCCGCCATTCTTACCTCGATCAAGGGAGTGAGCCCGGACGTGGTCTTCTACGGTGGTGCCGACGCCCAGTCCGCCCCGATGGCCAAGCAGATGAAGCGTCTGGGTCTGAAGGCCCCGTTGATCTCGGGCGAGATGACGAAGACCCCGACCTTCCTGCAACTGGCCGGCAAGGAAGCCGAAGGCTCGATCGCCTCCCTGGCCGGTCTGCCGCTGGACCAGATGCCGAAGGGCAAGGACTATGAAGCCCGCTACAAGGCGCGCTTCAAGATGGACGTCGCCACTTATTCCCCGTACGGCTACGATGCGACCCGTGCCCTGATCCAGGCCATGAAAGACGCCAACTCTTCCGATCCGAAGGCGTACATGCCGGTTCTGGCCAAGATCAAGTACTCTGGCGTGACGTCGTCCAACTGGACCTACGATGACAAGGGTGACCTGAAGGATGGTGGCATCACCGTCTACAAGGTGGAAGGCGGCCAGTGGAAGGTCATGCAGACCATCGGTGGTGGGGCGGCCCCGGCTGCTCCGGCCGCCGCTTCGGCTGCTCAGTAATCCTTCCTGGCTCAGGAAACCGCAACGGCGCAGTGTATACTGCGCCGTTTTTTCATTGGAGAACGATCATGGCCCATCAGGATGTCGACGATCTGATCCGCCGTTTGCCCAAGACCGAACTGCACCTGCATATCGAGGGCACGCTGGAGCCGGAAATGATGTTCGCGCTGGCGCAGCGCAACGGCATCAGCCTGCCCTACGCCAGCGTCGAGGCGCTGCGCGCCGCCTACGATTTCAGCAACCTGCAGTCCTTTCTCGACCTTTACTACGCCGGGGCCGGCGTGCTGCAGACGCGGCAGGACTTCTACGAGCTGACCCGCGCCTACCTGCAGCGTGCCCACGCCGACAACGTCGTGCACGTCGAGATTTTCTTCGACCCGCAGACGCACACCGCACGCGGCATTCCCTTCGCGACCGTGCTGGACGGCATCCGCGAAGCGCTGGACGAGGCCGGCCGCGAGTGGGGCATGAGCTCGCGCCTGATCCTGTCCTTCCTGCGTCACCTGTCCGAGGACGAGGGCTTCGCCACCCTGGCCGAGGCCTTGCCGCACCTCGACCGGATCGACGGCTTCGGGCTCGATTCGAGCGAGCTGGGCCATCCGCCGTCCAAGTTCGCCATGCTGTTCGCCCGTTGCCACGAGCTGGGCAAGCCGTGCGTGGCGCACGCCGGCGAGGAGGGGCCGCCCGAGTACGTGTGGGAGGCGCTGGAACTGCTCAAGGTCTGCCGGATCGATCACGGTGTGCGCAGCCTGGAAGACCCGGCACTGGTGAAAAGGTTGGCCGAAGCCGGGATGCCGTTGACGGTGTGCCCGTTGTCCAACATGCGCCTGAAGGTGGTGGACGAGCTGGCCAGACACAATCTGCGCCAGCTGCTGCAGGCGGGCCTGAAGGCGATGGTGAATTCCGACGACCCGGCCTATTTCGGCGGCTATCTCAACGCCAACCTGCTGGCCTGCCGCCAGGCGCTCGATCTGAGCGCGGACGAGGTGGTGACGCTGGTCAACAATAGCTTCGAGGCGAGCTGGCTCGCCGAGGATGACAAGCAGCGCTGGCTGGCCGAGGTGAAGCGTATTCACGCGGAGTGGCTGGCGGCCTGATGGGGTCTTGGCATCGCGGGTTGGCCGAAGCGGCTTTCGGCCAACCTTCGTTATTGCCCGAGTGCGGCCAGCAGCGTGGCACAATCGGTGACGGAGCAGTACTCGCCGTCCAGGTTGGCCAGGCTCATCGCGTGCACCTCGTCGGCGCTGCGCTCGACGCCGTTCCAGTCGCGGCGGTTGAAGGTGAAGCAGCCGTCCGCCGGCAGTTGCACGCGAAAGCCGAGGTTGCCGGCCATGCGCACGGTGGCCTCGATCGAGTTGTTGGTGATGACCCCGAGCACCACCAGCGAGTGCAGGCCGGCGCGACGCAGGCGCTGTTCGAGATTGGTGCCGACGAAGGCGTTGTTGGTGTGCTTGGCGATGATCAGTTCGTCCGCTTGCGGCTCGAAGCCTGCCTTGAAGGCGTGCCCCGGCTGACCGGGGCGATAGTGCGAGCCGGTTTCCAGCGAGTCGTGGCGCACGTGAATCACCGGCCAGCCGCGCTGGCGCCAACGCGTCAGCAGCGCCTGCATGCGGGTTTCGGCGTGCGGGTTGTTGCGCACCCCCCAGTCGGGGTGGTCGATGGCGCGTTGCAGGTCGATCAGCAACAGCGTACTGGGGGCGGGCAGGGCGATCGCGGTCATGGGGCTGCTCCGGGATGGGGCGTTCCAGCATAAGCGATGCCTCATGCCCTGTCATGGCAACAGGGCCCGGCCACCTCGCCCGAGGCGTTGCCTTCTGTCCGCGACCATGTCCAAAATTTCTCCGGAGGATGCCGATGAGCACCAGCAAGCCGATTCCATCGCCTTGCATCCAGCAATGCCGGCTCGACGACGCCGGCCAGAGCTGTCTCGGCTGCCGCCGCACGCTGGACGAGATTGCCGGCTGGTCGGGCTTCGACGAGATGCAGAAGCAGGCGGTATGGGCCCGGCTGCTGGCCTTGCCGCTACCGGTGGTCGGCAAGCACTGCCAGCGCTGCGGGGCGGCGTTCCGGTGTGGCCAAGGCGGGCCGGGTGGGGGCTGCTGGTGCAGCGCGCTGCCGGCGGTGCTGCCGCTCGTGCCGAGCGGTGGCGATTGCCTGTGCCCCTCCTGCCTGCGCGACACCCTGCGCCAAGCCTACGCCGCGCGCGGCTTGTCCGCACCGTTCTGAGCACCACCGTCGTCGTATGGCCCGATGCGGGCAGGGTCACCGCCGGCTGCCCGTGCGCGTATCATCCGCCGCCCGATATTTCCTGCCGGCACGCCTTGTTCCGGCCGCTGTCGGCGGTGCCATCTGCTAGCTTTAAAGTGAACACCAAAGCGTAGTGCGATGGCGCAAGCCGGACAGGAGGGTGTGATGGACATGATCGAATGGCGCCTGCAGGGCGTCGAGTTTGCCACCTGCAATTGCAACTGGGGCTGCCCCTGCCAGTTCAGTTCGCCGCCGACGCAGGGTAAATGCGAGGCGGTGGTGTCGATGCGTATCGACCAGGGACAGTTTGGCGAGGTCAACCTGGACGGCTTGTGCTGGGTCGGCGTCTTCGCCTGGCCCGGTGCCATCCACCAGGGTAACGGCAGCTGCCAGCTCTATATCGAAGACAAGGCCAATCCGGCGCAGCGTGAGGCGCTGCTGACCATTCTTTCCGGGCAGCATTCCGACCCTGGCGCCAACGTGTTCCAGATCTTCAGCACCACGCTGAGCCAGTTGTACGAGCCGCAGTTCGTGCCGATCTCGTTTGCGGTCGACCCCGATAACCGGCTGGCCACGACGTCGATTGCCGGCGTGCTGGAGGCAAGCGGCGAGCCGATTCACAACCCGGTGACCGGCATGGCGCAGCGGGCGCGCTTGACGTTGCCGGACGGCTTCGAGTTCACCGAGGCCGAGATGGGCAGCGGCCGCTTCGCCACCCACGGTGCCCTTGCCATTGCTTCCCCGAAAGGGCATGCGCACTTCGCGCGCCTGCACATGACGGGCCACGGTGTGGTGCGCTGAACCCGTGTCGATGAACGGCATGCCGCCATCCGAACCGGCCGCAGCCGCGCCGCCGCAGCGCGGCCGGCTGCGCCCGGAGCCGTGGCCGGTGTTGCTGTGCCTGCTCGGGGTGGCCGGGCTGGCCTGGCTGGCGCTGTGGCGACTGAGCCAGAACATGCCGGCGATGGGCATGGCGGGGATGGCCGGCATGGTGATGACCGGGCCGATGGCGATGCCGTGGCAGCCGGCCGACTTCCTGCTGACCTGGGCCATGTGGGCGACGATGATGGTCGGCATGATGCTGCCCAGCGCCTTGCCGATGATCCTGTTCTACCAGCTGGTGGCGGGCCAGCGGCAGTCGCGCCGTGCCGCCGCCGGGCAGGTGGCGCTGTTCTCCTCCGCCTACCTGCTGGTGTGGAGCGGCTTCAGCATCGCCGCCACGGCGCTGCAATGGGCGCTGGACCAGGCCGCCCTGCTGACACCCGAACTCGCCAGTGCCAATGTCTGGCTAGGCGGCGGCATCCTAATGCTGGCGGGGGTCTACCAGTGGCTGCCGCTCAAGCAGGCCTGCCTCGGCCATTGCCGCTCTCCGCTGGGTTTCGTCATGGGGCACTGGCGTCCCGGTGCCGCCGGGGCGCTGCGCATGGGGTTGCTGCATGGCCTGTACTGCCTGGGCTGCTGCTGGGCGGTGATGGGGCTGCTGTTCGTGGTCGGGGTGATGAACCTGCTGTGGGTGGCGCTGCTCAGCGTCTTCGTGCTGTTGGAAAAACTGCTGCCGCTCGGCCGTTGGGGAGGGCGCCTGAGCGGTGCCCTGCTGATGGCTTGGGGGGCGGTGCTCTGGCTGCACTGAGTCCGCCACGATGTCTCCGGAGAGCCCCCTTGCTGCCGCCAATCACGGACCAGATGGCCTGAGCGACACCGAGGCCGCCGCGACGCTGGCCCGGGTCGGTCCCAACACCCTGTTTGTCGAACCGCGTCGTACCTTGTGGCGGCTGACGTGCGAAATCCTGCGCGAACCGATGTTCCTGCTGCTCTTGGTGGCGGGGTCGATCTACCTGCTGCTGGGCGATGTTCGCGAGGCGCTGCTGTTGCTGGGGTTCGTGCTGGTCATCGTGCTGATGACGGTGCTGCAGGAGCGGCGCACCGAGCGCGTGCTGGAAACCCTGCGCGAACTGGCGAGCCCGCGCGCCGTGGTGCGCCGTGGCGGGGTGCAGAAAGCCGTCGCCGCCTCCGAGCTGGTGCCGGGCGATATCGTGTTGATCGGCGAAGGTGACCGGGTGCCGGCCGATGGCGAACTGCTGGTGGCCAACGAGCTGTCGCTCGACGAGTCGCTGCTGAGCGGCGAATCGGTGCCGGTGCGCAAGCTGGCGGGTCTCGCCGGCACGAGCCGGGCCGGTGGCCCGGGGGGCGACGATACGCCCTTTGCCTACGCCGGTTCGCAGGTGGTGCAGGGGCAGGGGGTGATGCGGGTTTGTGCCACCGGCCTCGAGACCGAGCTGGGCAAGATCGGCAAGATGCTGGGCACGATCGAGCAGCCCATCTCCCCGCTTCAGCAGGAAACGCGTCGTTTTGTCCGCGAGCTGGCCATCTATGGGCTGATGTTGAGCCTGGTCGTGCTGGTGTTGTACGGGATCACCCGCGGCGACTGGCTCGCGGGTCTGCTGGCCGGCATCACGCTGGCGATGGGCCTCTTGCCGCAGGAGTTCCCGGTGATCCTGACCGTGTTCATGGCGCTGGGCGCACGCCGTCTGGCCCATGACCGTGTGCTGACACGGCGCCTCAACGCCATCGAGACGCTGGGGCAGACCAGCGTGCTGTGCGTCGACAAGACCGGCACCCTGACCCATAACCGCATGGCGGTGCGCCAGCTCTACGTCGACGGCCGCACGCTGGTGGTCGACGACGCCCTCTCCACGCTCGACGAGCCTTACCACGAACTGCTCGAATACCTGATCCTGGCCAGCGAGATCGACCCGATCGACCCGATGGAGCGGGCCTTTCACCACTTCGGCCATAGCTACCTGGCCGGCACCGAGCACCTGCGTCCGGACTGGGCGCTGACCCAGGAGTACGAGCTGACGCCGCAGTTGCAGGCCATGAGCCACGGCTGGATCGCGCCGGACCGCGACTACTACCCGGTCGCCAGCAAGGGCGCGCCGGAGGCCGTGTTCGACCTGTGCCACCTGCCCGAGGCGCAGTGCGTGCAACTGCTGCGCGAGGTCGAAACGTTGGCCGAACAAGGCCTGCGCGTGCTGGCGGTGGCCAAGGCCCGCCATGACGGCGTGGAATGGCCGGAGAGGCAGCACGATTTCGATTTCGAATTCCTCGGTCTGGTCGGCCTGGCCGACCCGGTCCGTACCGAGGTGCCCGAGGCCATCGCCCAGTGCCGCGAGGCCGGGGTGCGGCTGGTGATGATCACCGGCGACTATCCCGTCACGGCGCAGGCGGTGGCACGCCAGGCCGGCATCGACGATGCCCTGGTGGTCAGCGGCGACATGATGGAGCAACTGGACGACGCGGCTCTGCGCGGCGTGGTGCAGCAGGCCGAGGTCTTTGCCCGCGTGCGGCCGCACCAGAAGCTGCGCCTGGTCGAGGCGCTCAAGGCCAACGGCGAGGTGGTGGCGATGACCGGCGACGGCGTCAACGATGCCCCGGCGCTGCGCGCGGCGCATATCGGCATCGCCATGGGGCGGCGCGGTACCCAAGTGGCGCGCGAGGCGGCGGCGCTGATCCTGCTCGACGACAACTTCACCGCCATCGTCGCCGCGATGCGCCAGGGGCGGCGTATCTACGACAATCTGGTGAAGGCGGTCACCTACGTGATTGCCGTTCACGTTCCCCTGATCGGCCTGACCGTGGTGCCGTTGTTGCTGGGCTGGCCGCTGCTGCTGGCACCGGCGCACGTGGTGTTTCTGGAGCTGGTGATCGACCCGGTCGGCTCCATCGTGTTCGAGAACGAAGCCGCCCATCCCCGCGTGATGCGCCGTCCGCCACGGGTGGTGGGCGAGCCGCTGTTCTCGCCGCGCAGACTGGCGCGCAGTCTGTGGCAAGGGGGCGTGCTGTTTGTCGGCGTGCTGGCGCTGTATGCCGCGGCGATACGCCTGGGCAGCGCAACGGACGCGGCGCGCAGCATGGCGTTCCAGACGCTGGTGATGGGCAACCTGGGCCTGGTCTTCCGCAATCGCCACCCCGGCGCGCTGCGCCAGGAGCAGAACCGCGCCTTGTGGTGGGTGGTCGGCCTCACCCTCGCCATGCTGCTGCTGGTGACCCAGCTGGCCCCGCTGGCCGCCTTGTTCCATTTCGGAGCGGTGACGCCATGGCAGTACCTCTACTGCCTGCTCGCGGCCGGCGTCATTTATCTGCTGGCCGGGGTGGTTAGGCAAGCCAAAGACCCGCTGGGGTCCTAGCCTGTCTTAGGCGTTGCTGGCCTCGTCCCTGCCCGAGAAAGCCACACGACTCGATGCTCCGAGAGGGGGGACGGAGTTCTGATTAAGGATTCTGGCCAGATATGGTAAAAAAAGTTTTTTATGTGGGGCTTTATTTAAACAAGAAATGTAAAGTGTTTTATGTTACTAATTGGTTTGATTTGCCTCAATTTTAAATGGATGTACTTTCCATAATATTTATACGGATAACATATTATGGATGGCGGTACATCATGTTTTCGACCATTGGAAAGCGGCTGGTACTACTTATGCTAGTGCCCTTGCTGGTGTTGTCTTGTTTTTCTCTTTTGCTGATCTGGCAAAACTATACCCAGTACCAAAAAGCCAGGACGACACGGCAGCTAATGGAAGTGGCCATCTCGACGGGTAATCTGATCCACACATTACAAATAGAGCGCGGCGCATCGGCTGGTTTTTTGCAGTCACATGGAGCCAAGTTTGCCGACAAGTTACCGACCATCCGGCAAGCCTCCGATCGCAACTTGCAGGCTTATCGAGAGGCCATTTCGCAAGACCGGACGCTGCTTGACCCGTCGATGATCCAGGATGCGCAAGGGCCGTTACAGCAACTGTCGGACTGGCGTTACAAAATTACCCAGCAAACTATACTGCCGGGCGAAAGCTCGACGTATTTCACCCATACTATCGCGCAGCTGCTCAAAAATATTACCGCCTTGGGACTGCAAAACGATCAGGCCGATATCGTGCGTCGTTTACAGGCCTATCAAACGCTGATTTTGGCCAAGGAAAATGCCGGTCTGGAACGGGCATTGTCGGTGCCGGTATTTATCGGCGATCACGTGGCGTGGCCGCAGTACCGTCTGATCCTGTCCAAGATTGATAGCCAGAATATTCTGTTGGAGGTGTTCACTGCGCTGGCCAAACCGGACGAGGTGGCGGGCGTCGCCAAAGTCATGCAAAGCCCGCAAGCACGCCAGGTGCAGCAATTCCGCGATGTAATGGCGCTGCATTTCGCCGCGGGCAGCTTCGGGGTCAACGCGGAGCAGTGGTTTGTTGCCATCACCGCCAAAATCGATGCCCTGTTTACCGTCGAGCAGCAGTTGACGGCCAATATCCAGGCTCAGACGCAGGCCCAGGAGGAACTGGCGTGGCGCCAGCTGTGGTTCGTGGTCGTGGCAGGGGGAATGACCATGCTGTTGACTGCCCTGGTCGGGATGTGGGTCGGGCGCAGTATCGGCCGCCCCCTGTTGAATGTCGCCGATGCAGTCGAGCAAACCGTCGCCAACCGCGACCTGTCCCGCACGGTTTCGGCCAAGGGCGTGCTTGAAGCCCGGCAGATCGCGACCGCCTTCAACCATATGCTGCAGTCTTTCTCGCGCCTGATCCAGGATACGCAGAGTTGCGGCCAGAACATGGGGGCGGTCGCCTCGCAACTGGCAGGGAGTAGCGTGCAGGTGAAGCAAAGCGCGCAGCTACAGTTTGAAGCGACCTCTTCGGTGGCGGCCGCGGTGGAGCAGACGTCGGCCAGCATGAGCGGAGTGGCCGGTAGCGCCCGTTCGGTGATGGAACTGGTGCATCAGACCCGGACCGAAACGGGCCAGGCCCTGCACGTGATGCATGAAACCGTACAGCAGGTTCGGCAGATTGCGACCCAGATTCACGAGTCGAGCGGTAACATCAGCTTGCTCGACGACAGTTCCAAACAAATCGGCGGCATCATCAATGTCATCAAGGAGATTGCGGAGCAGACCAATCTGCTGGCGCTCAATGCGGCCATCGAGGCGGCGCGGGCCGGCGATATGGGGCGTGGTTTCGCCGTGGTGGCGGATGAGGTCAGGAGCCTGGCGGTACGCACCGCTGCGGCGACCGGTGAGATTGCCGTACTGATACAGGCGGTGCAGCAGCGCATCGATACCACCGTCAGCGGTATGCAGCGAGCCGACCAACTCTCCCAGATCAGCTTGCAGTCGGTCAGCGCCAGCGAACAGGGCTTGGGGCATATCGACGAGGGGTCGCAACGGATTTCGCAACACATGCTGAATATTGTCGGGGCGATCGAAGAGCAGGATCAGGCCTTGCGCGGCATCGCGCAGAACATCGAGCAAATCGCCAGAATGACCGAGGAAAACAGTGTTGTGGCAAACAGCAATAGCAGCCACGCCGAGAGTCTTGACCAGCTATCGGGGCGCCTGGCCCAGGCGGTCAGCCAGTACCGTATTGCCATGGTGTGAGCGCTCGATTTCCCGCCGTTTTCCCGGTGCTCGGCTAGGGGGTCCCGTCAGCGCGGGATTGTGCGTGTATCGGTCCACTCTCGCCGGTCGTTCCCCGGTAACGGCTTTGCAAGGGGGAACTGGCGTCACTCTATATCGTGGGACCGGTTTGGGATGGGCCGCAATATAAAAGGGGCATCAATCTGGAATTGATGCCCCTATGTGATGGTGCAGATGATCAGAAGTTCGGGTGGTCAAAGCTCACCGAGTGCTGCTGGAGCCGAATCCCATCGTCTTTAAGACGGTCATGGCATTTGATGAACTGCGCTACCCGTTTCTGCACCCCACGTACCCGCCAAGTCCTTACTCTTCCGGCACGTTCATCGAGTTGATGTTGAAACCGCCGTCGACGTAGGTGATCTCACCGGTGATGCCGGAGGCCAGGTCGGACAGCAGGAAGGCGGCGGTGTTGCCGACTTCTTCGGTGGTCACGTTGCGGCGCAGGCAGGACTGGTTGGCGGCGATCGACAGCAGCTTGGAGAAGCCCGAGATGCCGGAAGCGGCCAGGGTCTTGATCGGGCCGGCGGAGATGCCGTTGGCGCGGATGCCGTCCTTGCCGACGCTGGCGGCCAGGAATCGCACCGAGGCTTCCAGGCTGGCCTTGGCCAGGCCCATCACGTTGTAGTGCGGGATGGCACGCACGGCGCCGAGGTAGGACAGGGTCAGCAGGGCGCCATTGCGGCCCTTCATCATCGGGCGGGCAGCCTTGGCCAGCGCCGGGAAGCTGTAGGCAGACACGTCGTGGGCGGTGTGGAACGCTTCGCGGCTCAGGGCGTCGAGGAAGTCGCCTTCCAGCGATTCGCGCGGGGCGAAGGCGATGGCGTGCACCAGGCCGTCCAGGCCGTCCCAATCCTTGCCCAGATCCACGAACAGTTGCTCGATGTCGGCATCGTTCTGCACGTCGCAGCGGTACACCAGTTTGCTGCCGAAGTCGGCGGCCATTTCCCGCACACGGTCTTCCAACTTGTCCACCACGTAGGTGAACGCCAGTTCCGCGCCTTGACGATGACAGGCCTGGGCAATGCCGTAGGCGATGGAACGGTTGGAGATCATGCCGGTAATAAGAATTTTTTTGCCTTGCAGGAAGCCCATCTTGAGTCCTTCACGGTGTAAACAGGGCCGCATTATAACCAAGGCTGTGCCCTGCCTGACAGTCGGACGAGGCTGCAAGGTCGATTTTTTTGGTTTTCAAGCGCGGTAGCCTAGGGTAAAACAGCGACAGCATGCCGTCATGGCGCCGGGAACTGCGCCGGGCGACGACGGTTCAGAGCATTCTCGGGCCGGTCCGCCAGGGGGCGGCCGGATCAGAACAAGAAGGTGACATGCGTATTTTGCTGCTGATAGGGGGGGTGGGGGTGTTGCTG
>NZ_JBYSWM010000047.1:0-15632 GCF_058781125.1 Pseudogulbenkiania sp. FW507-F1
GGGTTGGGGCGAAACGAGGCGGAAGCCGCCAGGGGGCTGGCGGCGGCGCCCGGGCTCGGGATCGCCGAGACCGGGTGCGAGGCGCTTACAGCCAGAAGTCGCTGCGCGTGCGGTGCGCTTCGACCAGGCGCTGGAACACCTTGGGGTCCTTGGTGTAGGTCAGTTCGCCTTCCTGGGGCTGGTACAGGTCCAGCAGGCGCGAGGTCCAGAAACGCAGCGCGGCGGCGCGCAGCATCACCGGCCAGCCGCGCTTTTCCTCGGCCTCGAACGGGCGGATCGACTGGTAGCCGGCCAAGAGCGTGCGCGCCAGCTCGTCGTCGATCTCGCCGTCGGGACGGCGTGCCCAGTCGTTGACGGCGATTGCCACGTCGTACAGCAGCACGTCGTTGCAGGCGTAGTAGAAGTCGATGAAGCCGGCGATGGCGTCGCCGTTCATCAGCACGTTGTCCTTGAACAGGTCGGCGTGGACCACCCCGGTGGGCAGGTGGTCGAAGCGGTGGCTGTCCTGGAAGTGCACCTCGGCGCGCAGGCTGGCGGCGTCGGCCTCGTCCATGAAGGGGTAGACCGTGGCCGCGGTCTGGCTCCACCAGCGCGGGCCGCGCGGGTTGTGCATCTTGCGCGGGAAGGTGGCGCCGGCCAGGTGCAGCTGCGCCAGCATCTCGCCCACGGCGCGGCACTGCGCCGCGTTCGGTGCCTCCACGTCGCTGCCGGGCAGGCAGGTCACCAGGCAGGCCGGCTTGCCGGCCAGCAGCGAGGCGAAGTTGTCGGTGTGGTCGGCGATCGGCGCCGGGCAGGCCACGCCGTGGCGTGCCAGGTGGCTCATCAGTTCGAGGTAGTAGGGCAGCTCGTCGAGCTTCAGCACCTCGAAGATGGTCAGCACGTAGCGGCCGTGCGTGGTGGTGACGAAGTAGTTGGTGTTGGTGATGCCGGCGGCGATGCCCTTGAGCTCGACCAGCTCGCCCAGCGCGTAGCGCTCGAGCCATTGTGCCAGGGTGTCGTTGTCGACGGTGGTGTAAACCGACATGCCGCCCCCGTCAGAATCGGAACAGGACCCAGCGCGGGATCACCAGGCGCTGGTTCGAGTCGATCTGTCTCATGCTGCCGTTACCTTCCTCGTCCATCAGGTAGTACGGCACGCCATGGGCGGGGGTGACCTTGATCATGTAGAGCTGACCGTTGATGCGGTATTCCTCGATCTTGTCGCTGCCCTTCTGGATGATACGGACTTCGGGTTCCACGGCGGCGTTGGCGTCCGTCGCCACGGTGGGCGGAGGCGGGACCACCGCCTTGGCGGGGGGCGTGTCTGCCAGGGCCGGGACGGCCACGAGCAGGAGGAGGGGGAGCAGGCGGCGCATGGCGGCGTTCCTTGAGTTCATGAAGATTACAGATTGAGCAATTGTTCGCGTTCTTCCGGCAATGCCTCGAAGCCACGCGTCTCGTAGTGCTTGAAGATGGCCTCGACGATCTGTTGCGGATCGTCGATCAGCTTCAGGAGGTCGAGGTCGTTGGGGTTGATCAGCTGGTCGCCGACCAGTCGCTCCTTCACCCAGTCGAGCAGGCCTTTCCAGAACTCGGTGCCGCACAGGATGATCGGAATCTTGCGGCTCTTGCCGGTCTGGATCAGCGTCAGCGCCTCGAACATCTCGTCCAGCGTGCCGAAGCCGCCCGGCATCACCACGTAGGCGATGGCATGCTTGACGAACATCACCTTGCGCGGGAAGAAGTGGTTGAACTTGATCGACAGGTCCTGGTATTCGTTCGGCTTCTGCTCGTGCGGCAGCACGATGTTGAGCGCCACCGACGGGCTGCGGCCGTAGAAGGCGCCCTTGCTGGCGGCTTCCATGATGCCCGGGCCGCCGCCGGAAATGACCGAAAAGCCCGAATCCGACAAACGACGGGCGATTTCCTCGGCCAGCTTATAATAGGTGTGGTCTCGCGGGGTGCGGGCGCTGCCGAAGATGCTGACGGCGGGCTGGATCCCCTGCAATTCTTCCGCCGATTCGACGAATTCGGCCAGAATCTTCATCACGTGCCACGCTTCGCGCGAACGGAAACGCTGCATCGCGGCGTGACGGTCGCTCGTCTGCGGCAATTTATCGGACAAGCTCATAATTATTCGCCTTCTATGAAAACGTTATTATTGATCGACGGCTCTTCTTATCTGTATCGCGCTTTTCACGCCATGCCCGATTTACGTTCTCCGGAAGGTCAACCGACGGGAGCGATCTACGGCATGGTCAACATGCTGCGTCGCCTGGAGAAGGAGGTCCGGTTCGATTATAGCGCCTGCGTTTTTGACGCAAAAGGCAAGACCTTCCGCGACGAGCTCTATCCCGACTACAAAGCCAACCGGCCGTCAATGCCGGAGGAGCTGGCCAGCCAGATTACGGCGGTGCACGACGTGGTGCAAGCGTCCGGCTGGCCGATCCTGGTGGTGGACGGCGTCGAGGCCGACGACGTGATCGGCACGCTGGCGCGCCAGGCGGAGGCGGCCGGTATGCAGGTGATCGTCTCCACCGGCGACAAGGACATCGCCCAGCTGGTGTCGCCGGTGGTGACGCTGGTCAACACCATGACCAACGAGACGCTGGACGAGGGCGGGGTGAAGGAGAAGTTCGGCGTGCCGCCGAACCTCATCATCGACTACCTGACGCTGATCGGCGACAAGGTCGACAACGTGCCGGGCGTCGACAAGTGCGGTCCCAAGACCGCGGTCAAATGGCTGGAACAGTACGGCTCGCTCGAGGCGGTGATGGCCAACGCGGCGAGCATCTCCGGCAAGGTCGGCGACAACCTGCGCGCCGCGCTCGACTGGCTGCCCAAGGGGCGCGAGCTGATCACCATCAAGTGCGACGTGCCGCTCGACGCCGAGATGCCGCAAGGCATGGCCACGCTGCTGCACCGCGAGCGCGACAAGCCGAAGCTGATCGAACTGTTCACCCGTTTCGGCTTCCGCAGCTGGCTGCGCGAGGTGAGCGACGCCAACGGCAGCGCCACGGCCGATGCCGCCGCTCCGGCCCCGGCTTCGGCCAACCCCGGCGTCAACGGCGAGCTGTTCGGCGCCGCCGAGGGCGACGAGGCGCCCGCCGCCGCCGTCGAGCGCCGTTACGAGACCATTCTCACCGCGGCGCAGCTCGACGCCTGGCTGGCCAAGCTGGAGACGGCGCCGGTGGTGTCGCTCGATACCGAAACCACCAGCCTTGACCAGATGGAAGCGCGCCTGGTGGGCATGAGCTTCTCGATCAAGGAAGGCGAGGCGGCCTACCTGCCGCTGGCGCACCATTACGCCGGCGTGCCCGACCAGCTCGACTTCGACGCCACGCTGGCCCGGCTCAAGCCGTGGCTGGAAAACCCGGCCAGGAAGAAACTCGGCCAGAACCTCAAGTACGACCGCCACGTGCTGGCCAACCACGGCATCGCGCTGGCTGGCGTGGCCGACGACACGCTACTGGCGTCGTACGTGATCGAGAGCCACCTTACTCACAATATGGACGACCTGGCGCGGCGCCATCTGAACGAGAGCACGGTGAGCTACGAGGACATCTGCGGCAAGGGCGCCAAGCAGATCGGTTTCGCCGAGGTCGACATCGCGGTGGCGTCCAACTACGCCGCCGAAGACGCCGACATCACGCTGCGTCTCAACCAGGCGCTGGCCGGCAAGCTGGAAGGCCGCCTGGCCAGCGTGTACCGCGACATCGAGCTGCCGGTAGCCGAGGTGCTGTTCGCCATGGAGCGCAACGGCGTGCTGATCGACCGCCAAAGGTTGGCCGAACAAAGCCACCAGCTCGGCAGCCAGATGCTGCAACTGGAGCAGGAGGCCTACCAGCAGGCCGGCCAGCCATTCAACCTCAACTCGCCCAAGCAGCTGCAGGAAATCCTGTTCGGCAAGCTCGGCATCGACACCAAGGGCGTCAAGAAGACGCCGTCCGGCGGCTTCTCCACCGACGAGTCGGTGCTGGAGCAGCTGGCGCTCGACCACCCGCTGCCCAAGCTGATCCTGCAATACCGGGGGCTGGCCAAGCTCAAGTCCACCTACACCGACAAGCTGCCGTCGCTGATCCGCCCGGATACCGGCCGCGTGCACACCAACTACGCGCAGGCGGTGGCGATCACCGGGCGCCTGGCGAGCTCCGACCCCAACCTGCAGAACATTCCGGTGCGCACCGCCGAGGGCCGGCGCGTGCGCGAAGCCTTCATCGCGCCGCCGGGCCACCGCATCGTCAGCGCCGACTATTCGCAGATCGAGCTCAGGATCATGGCGCACCTGTCGGACGACGCCAACATGCTGGCGGCCTTCGCCAGCGGCGAGGATATCCACAAGACCACCGCCGCCGAGGTGTTCGGCGTGACGCGCGAGCAGGTGACGTCGGAGCAGCGCCGCGCCGCCAAGGCGATCAACTTCGGCCTGATCTACGGCATGAGCGCCTTCGGCCTGGCCGCCCAGCTCGATATCGAGCGCAACGCGGCGCAGCAGTACATCGACCGCTACTTCATGCGCTTCCCCGGCGTGGCCGACTACATGCAGCGCACGCGCGAGGCGGCGCGCGAGCAGGGCTACGTCGAGACCGTGTTCGGGCGTCGGCTCTACCTGCCGGAGATCCGCGCCAGCAATCCGGGCCGGCGCAGCGGCGCCGAGCGCGCCGCGATCAACGCGCCGATGCAGGGCACCGCCGCCGACCTGATCAAGCTGGCGATGATCGCGGTGCAGCGCTGGCTGGTGGAGGAAGGACTGGCCAGCAAGCTGATCATGCAGGTGCACGACGAACTGGTGCTGGAAGTGCCGGAAGCCGAACTGGCGCGGGTCAAGGAGCGGCTGCCGCAGATCATGGCCGGCGTGGCCGAGCTCAAGGTGCCGCTGCTGGCCGAAGTGGGGGCCGGGGAGAGCTGGGAGGCGGCGCACTGAGCGCGTCCGCCGTCTGCCGACCGACAACAACCGCCTACGGGCGGTTTTTTCTTGCCCGCTCGACCCGGCCGGGGCGGTCAGCTAGCGCGCCCGCGTTGATCGCCTCCTGCCCTTCGGTCCCGGCAACGCGCGCGGCTTGGAAAAGCCCATCCATCATGATACTCTGATGAACTTATATGACAAAACTATAATTAAGCCGTATTCGCCATGATGTATGTCGCGTTTCGTCGAGGGGAGCGGGGCTTCACCCTGATCGAGATGATGGTGGTGATCTCGATCGCCGCCATCCTGCTGGCGCTGGCCGTGCCCGGCTTCAACGCCTTGCTGGCGGACTCTCGCATGGAAAGCCGCACCCAGGCGCTGCTCTCCAGCGTGCAGTTCGCCCGCAGCGAGGCCATCCGCAGCAACGCCAACGTCTACCTGTGCGCGCTCAACACCAAGAGCAACCTCGACGTGCAGGGCTGCCAGGGCAAGGCCAAGAAGGGCGACACCTCGTGGTCGGAAGGCGTGCTGCTGTACGCCGACCAGCCCGGCGGCAACCCCGGGCGCTACAACAGCGGCGAGCGCCGCCGCCACGTCATGTTCAGCGGCGCGCCGACGGTCAGCTCGGCGCTCGACCAGTTCATGCTGACCCCGGAAGGGCGCCTGCCCACCGGGGTCAGCCCGTTCTGGGTGGTGCGCGACGCCGCCTCGGGGCAATGCGCCAGCGTCACGGTGCTGGCCAACGGCCGGCCACGGTTGTGCAAGGGGGGCGATTGTGCCGGCTGCGCCTGAGAACCTGTCCACGATCTTGCTGCGCGCCCCTGATCGGGGCTCATGCGCGGCGCTGCGCGTGCAAATCTCCGATTTGCCCAGCCATGATCCTCATGTACTCCAGTACATTCCGGTTTCTGTGCTGCTCTTCACCCCGCTGAGGGGTGCTCGCGACAGATCGTGGGCAGGTTCTGCGTCCCGCCAGCGCGGCTTCTCGCTGCTGGAAGTGCTGATCGCCATGTTCGTGCTGCTGGTCGGCCTGCTGGCCTTGGCCGGGCTGCAGGCGCGCACCCTGAGCCAGACCCGCGATACCGAGATCCGCAGCCTGGTGGCGCTGCAGGCGGAAAGCCTGGCCGAGGCGATGCGTGCCAACCCGCTGCGCCAGCTCGATGCCAACGGCGCCACCGTGCTGTCCTGGGCGCACTACGTCGAGAGCGGTTACGCCAGCCACGACGCCAGCGCTCCCGCCAACAGCTGCCGCGATGCCGCCGGCTGCAGCCAGCAGAACCTCGCCGCGCTCGACCTGTGGACCTTCAAGTCCGGGCTGGCCAGCGGACTGGCCGCCGGCAACGCCGTCCAGGCGGCGGTCTGCCGCGGCAGCGCCGCCCCGAGCCAAGACGATCCGGGCTGCAGCGGCAGCGGTCCCCTGTCGATCCGCGTGGTGTGGTCGTCCCGTCTCGACGGCAAGAGCCGCCAGGCGCTGGTCGACAGCGGCCAGCGTGCCGCCACGGCGTCCTCCCCCCTCGCTGAAAACCGCTATGTCCTCGTGTTCGAGCCTTGACGTGCGCCAGCGCGGCATCACCCTGATCGAGCTGATGATCGCCGTCGCCATCGGCTCGATCATCGTCGCCGTGGTGTTCGGCAGTTTCGTCTCGACGCGCCAGAGCCTGCGCTCCGCCGAGCAGCGCATCGCACGCCAGCAGGACGCCCGCTCGGCGTTGCAGCTGCTGGCGCGCGACCTGCGCATGGCCGGCAACTTCGGCTGCGCCGCGCTGGGCGAGCGCGGCGACGACTGGCAGGTGGTGAACCGCGGCGGGGCGAGCGCCTGGCAGCAGGTCGACCAGGACAGCAACGGCCTGCGCGGCCTCGCCAAGGCCAGCACCGCCGCCAGCGCCTGGCTCGGCGGCCTGACCGCGGACAGCGACCTGCTGATCGTCCAGTACGGCCAGGGCGCGTTCCCGCTCAGTACCCGCACCGTCAACGCCGCGGGCGACGCCGTCACCGGCCTCACCTTCCAGCCGCCCGAGCAGGGCGACTGGGCCAACTGGACCCGGCTGGCGCTGGCCAGCTGCTCACAGATCGACGTGTTGGCCAGCGGCAGCGGCATGACCCTGGGCAAGAGCGAGACGGCGCAGACGCTGACGCTGGACGAGGCCCATGCGCTGCCGCTCAGGACGGCCAGCCGCGCCACCGGTCATCAGCTGGGTTCGCTGGAAGTGATGGCGCTGGTGTCGCGCGCCTATTTCGTCGCCGAGGTGAACGGGGAAAAGCAGCTGCTGCGCCGCGAGATGCTGGCCGACGGCAGCCTGGGCGCCGCCACGCTGGTGGCGGACGGGGTGGCCTCGCTCGAGGTGGACTACGGCGTGCTGGACGATTGCGACGCCGACTCGACGCCGCGGCTGCATTACGCCGCCGCCGGCGAGGTGGCCGACTGGCGGCAGGTCGGCACGGTGCGCCTGACGCTGACGCTGCAGCAGGCTTCGGCGCTGCCGGCGGGGCAGAAGGTGAGCGTGGCCTACCCGCTGACGGTGGCCTTGCGGGGAGGGGTGCAATGCGCACAACGTCCGCTGCAGGGCTGAGGCAGCGCGGCAGTGCCCTGATCGTGGCGCTGATGGTGCTGCTCATGATGACCCTGGTGGTGCTGGCGTCGTCGCGCCTGATCGTCGACGAGCAGCGCATCGGCAGCAACCAGAGCGACCGCCAGGCCACCTTCCAGCTCGCCGAGCTGGCGTTGAAGGCGGCCGAGGCGCGGGTGGCGGAGATGGATCAGGCGCTCGACGTGGCGGGCAAGAGCGACGACGCCTTGTTCGGCGCCGGCGGCGTGTTCAGCGCCAGCTGCCGCAACGACGCCAACCCGGCCGGCTGGCAGAGCGGGCTGTGCGCCACCAGCGCGCAGGTGGGCGGCGGTGCGCTCCAGCCCTGGGAGCGCACCGTCAGCGTCGGCAAGCAGAGCGTGCCCGCGCTGCACCCCTGCGGCAACGCGCTGGAATACGCCTTCAAGAGCGGCGCGGTGCAGAACCGCTGCCCCGACGTGGTGGCGCTGGACGGGGTGTGGGCCAACCCGCGCTACCTGATCGAGCTGGTCGACCGGAACTACCAGGACAGCGACGGCGGCGGACGGCTCTACCGTCTCACCGTGCGCGCCTGGGGCAAGAACGCCAACAGCGTGGTGACGCTGCAAAGCTATTACGTGGTGCCGTGATGCGTTTCCTCCCTCTCAGCCTACCCCTTCTAGCCACGCTCTTGCCGTTGGCGGCGGCCGGCAGTGCAGCCAGCAGCAGTTGCAGCCTGCCTGCCGACAGCAATCCCTATCCGAGCGCACCGTTGCAGCTGTCGGTCAAGGTCACGCCCAATATCCTGCTGTTCTTCGACAACTCGGGCAGCATGGCCTGGGACGTGTACGGCAATACCGGTCAGAAGCGCGAGAGGTATTGCAACTGGCGCGGCTGCTGGTACAGCGACGTGCTCGACCCGCTGCAGGGCGAGACGCGGCTGTCGATCGCCAAGGACGTCACCAAGAGCATGATCGATGCCTATCCCGACATGCGCTGGGGCTTGTTCTCGTTCGATCCGTCCAGCAGCAAGGACGACGTCAACGACCGTGTGGACTTGCGCTACAACCGGGCGGGGCGGCTGGTGGCGGAGGTCGGTGGCGGCCAGGACCATCTCGACCGGGTCAAGAGCGCCATCGACAGCCTCGGCGCCGACACCAACACGCCGCTGGCCGAGGCCTACAACGAGATGACGCGCTATTACCGCGGCATGAGCTCGGCCTATTACAAGCCGGTCAATCCGGCGTCGGGCAGCCGCGGTTCCGGCCGCTACGCCAGCCCGGTGCAGTACCGCTGCCAGGCCAACTTCGTCCTGATGATGACCGACGGCGAGCCGACCGAGGACAACGAATTTCCGCTGGCGGGTGACCCGCTTTACAGCAGTCTCTCCCCCGGCAAGGACAATCCCCTGCCGTCCTTCGCCGGGCGCGCCGCTGCCGGCGACCTGTTCACCTCCGGCAGCGACGGCGAGGGCCAGGGCTGGGACGCCGAGCCGTTCGCACGGCAGTCGATCAAGACCTACACCATCGGCTTCACCGTCGATAACACCCTGCTGCAGAAAACGGCCATGCAGGGCGGGGGGCGCTACTTCACCGCCAGCAACCGGGAGCAGCTCAAGGCCAGCTTCACCTCGGCGATGGACGACATCTACCGCCAGAACTCGACTTCGACGCCGCCGGTCAGCGGCGAGCGCCAGACCAGCGCGCTGCTGCATACCACCTACGACACCCGCAGCTGGACCTCGCGCCTGCTGAGCTACCCGGTCGACGCCAAGGGCAGGCCGGACTTCAGCCGGCCGAGTGAGGCGCTGCTGCCGGACTGGGACAAGCGCACCGTCTATACCCGCTACTACGACAACCGCAGCAACAACTGGGTGTGCAACAAGAACGGTAGCAACAAGGCCTTCGACAGCAACGTCGTGGCGCAGCCGTTCAAGCCCGGCATGGCCGACAACGACAAGCTCACCTTCGGCAGCCAGCCCAACGACGTGATCCACTTCGTGCTGGGCCACGCCATGCCGGGGCAGCGCTTCGATAAGCGCACCACGCCCTGGCTCGGCGACGTCATCGACTCGCCGCTGACCACGTTCGCGGCCAAGTACGCCCAGCTGGTGGCGGTGGGCGGCAACGACGGCATGCTGCACGTGTTCCGCAAGGCGACGGGCGAGAGCGCCTACCAGGAGGTGCTGGGCTACGTGCCGTTCGAGGTGCTGACCCGGCTCGTCGATCTCACCGACCCCGACTACGGTTCCGCGGCCAAGCCGCACCGCTACTACGTCAACGGCGCGAGCGTGGCACAGACCCTGGACAACGGCCGCACCTACCTGGTGGGCGCGTTGGCGCAGGGTGGCAAGGCGCTGTTTTCGCTCGATGTCAGCTCGCTGATGTCGGCCAGCGGCAAGGCGGCCGCGCCGGCCGAGGTGGTGCGCTGGGAAGCCGGCGCGGCGAGCGGCGCGAGCGCGCTCGGCTACGTCTTCGGCCAACCGGTGATCGCCAAGGTGCGCCATCCGGCGAGCGGCGCCAGCGTGTGGGCGGCGATCACCGGCAATGGCTACGACAGCGCCAGCGGCCAGGCCGCGCTGCTGGTGTTCGAACTGGACAGCGGCACCCTGCTGGGCGAGATCAAGGTCGGCCGCGCCGGCGGCAACGGCCTGTCCGGGCCGGCGGTGCTGGACTTCGACGGCGACAAGGTGGCCGATGCGGTCTACGCCGGCGACCTCAAGGGCAATGTCTGGCGCTTCGACCTGCGCGGCGACTGGGCGGCGCCGGCCAGCCCGTTCTGGCAGGGCGACGCCAGCCAGCCGGTCACCGCCACGCCGGCGTTGTACCGGCGCCCGGGCGGCGACGGCTACATGGTGCTGTTCGGCAGCGGCCAGCTGCTGTACGACAGCGACCGCCGCTCCACCACCGGCCAGAGCGTGTACGGGCTGTGGGACACGCCGCAAAGCGGCAAGTATTACCAGTACAGCGACCGCGAGGGCGCCGGCGGGCGCGGGTTGATCGTGCGCCAGAGCCTCGATGGCGAAGTCGGCAGCACGGTGAAGATGCCCGATGGCAGCCTGCACGACTACACCGTGCGCCGCACCACCAGCCATCCGGTCGCCATCGGCGAGAAGGCGGCCGGCGGCTGGTACCTGGACCTGGCGGCCACCAGCGGCGAGCGCCTGCTGCACGCCCCGCTGCTGGTCGGCGAGCGGCTCTACTTCACCACGCAGATTCCCTTCGTGGCGAACCTGCAGTGTTCGGTCGGCGGCGACGGCTGGCTGATGTCGTTGGACCCGCTCTCCGGGGCGGCGCCGGCCAAGACCGCGTTCGACCTGAACGGCGACGACAAGGGCACGATCGCCGACTGGGCCGTGTTCGAAACGGGCAAGGCGGCGCAGATCCCCAGCGGCGTGCGTTCCGAAGTCGGCATGCCGTCGGCGCTGCGGCTCTACGTCAGTGTCGCCAGCAACTATCAATGGCAGAGTTATGCCGACCAGAATGGCCAGATCACCAACCGCGACAACGCCAGCATCGCCAAGGCCGGCAAGGGGCTGCGGCTGGCGTTCGGCGGCAGCAACGACGGGACGCCGGCGGGGGTGGGCATTCCCGGCGACGCCAGCAAACAAGGCAGGCGCATCGCCTGGAGGGAGATATTCTGATGCGGTACAAGGTTGGCCGAAGCCGGGGCTTCACCCTGATCGAACTGCTGATCGCGCTGGCGGTGGTCGGCATCCTGGCGTCGCTGGCGCTGCCCTCGTACCGCGAGCACGTGATCCGCGCGCGCCAGAGCGAGGCGCGCGCCGCACTGCTCGACAATGCCCACTTCCTCGAGCGCTGGTACAGCGAGAAGGGCACCTTCAAGCAGTCGTCCACCGCCTGGCCCACCCTGCCGGTGACCGCCACCGAGTTCTACGACATCGCCTTCGCCAGCACCGCCAAGAACACCGACGACGGCGAGTACCAGCTGGAGGCCTCGCCCAAGGCGGGCAAGGACTGGGTCGGCGGCACCCTGACGCTGGACCAGGACGGCAACATCAAGCTGTGCCAGACCGGGAAGGACGGCAAGGAAAGCTGCACCTTGTAGCGCGCCGTTGGGCGGCTTCGGCCAACCTTTGGACGACAAAAAACCCGGCGTGGGTCACGCCGGGTGTTGACGTTGAGCAGACGGCTCAGTGCGCGCCGCCGTCGCCACCGGAGTGCCCGAACGGCGGTTTGGCGAACCAGATCAGCCCGAGCAGCAGCACGAACAGGCAACCCGCGCCCCAGAACACCTCGTTGGACGCCAGCACATAGCCCTGTATGGTGATCTCGCGTGCCGTCAGCGCCGCCTGCTGGCCGGCCGACAGCCCGGCCTGGCCCAGCAGCCCGAACCACTGCTGCGCGACGCTGCCGCCGCTGTCGATGGCGGCGGTGAGCTGGGTGTGGTGGACCGCCTCGCGCGTATCCCACAGCGTGGTGCTGACCGAGGCGCCGATGCTGCCGGCCAGGATGCGCAGGAAGTTCGACAGGCTGGAGGCGCTCGCCACGCGGTTGGGGGCCACGCGCGACAGCGTGATGGTGGTCAGCGGCATGAAGAAGCAGGCCAGCCCGATGCCCTGCACGAACTGCGGCCAGATCACGTAGGCCAGGTCCATCTGCGGCGAGAAATGGGTGCGCCAGAAGAAGCACAGCGCGAACACGCTGAGGCTCACCGTCACCAGCCAGCGCATGTCGAGGCGGTGCGCGTTCTTGCCGATGATCGGGGAGAGCAGCACCGGCAGGATGCCGACCGGCGCCGAGGCGATGCCGGCCCAGGTCGCGGTGTAGCCCAGCTGGGTTTGCAGCATCAAGGGCAGCAGCACCACGCCGCCGAAGTACATCATGTAGCCCAGGCTGATGCAGATCACGCCGACGGTGAAGTTGCGGATGCGGAACAGCGACAGGTCGATGATCGGGTGCTCCTCGCCCAGTTCCCAGATCACCAGGTAGGTCAGCGCCACCACCGCGACGATGGCCATCATCACCACCTCGCTGGAGTGGAACCAGTCGAGCTCCTTGCCCTTGTCCAGCATCAGCTGCAGCGCGCCGACGCCCAGCACCAGCAGCGTCAGGCCGACGCGGTCGATCGGCAACGCCTTGATCTCGCTCTCGCGTCCTTGCAGCTCGCGCCGCGCCACGGCGGCGGCGAACAGACCGACCGGGATGTTGATGAAGAAGATCCAGGCCCAGTGCCAGTTGTCGCTGATCCAGCCGCCCAACAGCGGGCCGAAGATCGGCGCCACGATCACCGTCATCGCCCACAGCGCCAGCGCCATGCCCTTCTTCTCGGGCGGATAGCAGGCCAACAGCAGGCTCTGCGACAGCGGGATCAGCGGCCCGGCCACCGCGCCTTGCAGGATGCGGAAGGCGATCAGCAGCGGCAGGTTCGGCGCCAGCCCGCATAGCCACGAGGCCAGCACGAACAGCACGGTCGAGGCGACGAACAGCCGCACCTCGCCGACGCGCTTGGCGAGCCAGCCGGTGAGCGGCACGGCGATGGCGTTGGCGACGCCGAACGAGGTGATCACCCAGGTGCCCTGGCTGGTGGCGGCGCCGAGGTTGCCGGCGATGGTCGGCAGCGCCACGTTGGCGATGGTGGTGTCGAGCACCTGCATGAAGGTGGCCAGCGACAGCGCCAGCGTGATCCATACCAGGCGCGCGCCGGTGAGCGGAGGAGGCGTCATGGCGGGCGCTCCGGCTTAGTGGCTGGCGCCGGCGTTGGCGGCGAGCAGCTGCGCCACCAGCGCGTCGGCCTGCGCCAGGTCCGGGGTCAGGGCGCGCGTGACCTGGGCCGGCGCACTACGCGGCGCCTCGGCCAGAGTGGGGCCGTCCTGCTTGCGGGTCTGCACCTCGACCTGCATCGACAGCCCGACGCGCAGCGGGTGCGTCTTCAGCTCGGCGGCGTCGAGCTCGATGCGCACCGGCACGCGCTGCACCACCTTGATCCAGTTGCCGGTGGCGTTCTGCGCCGGCAGCAGCGAGAAGGCGCTGCCGGTGCCGGCGGCCAGCCCGGCCACCTTGCCGTGATAGGTGACGTCGCCGCCGTACATGTCGGCGTGCAGTTCCACCGGCTGGCCGAGGCGGATGGTGTGCAGCTGGCTTTCCTTGAAGTTGGCGTCCACCCACACCTTGTCGAGCGGCACGATCGCCAGCATCGGGCTGCCGGCGCTGACGCGCTGGCCGACCTGCACGCTGCGGCGCGCCACATAGCCGGCCAGCGGGGCGCGCACCTCGGTGCGCTGGAGCGCGAGCCAGGCTTCCTTGAGGCGGGTGGCGGCGCGCGCCACCGCCGGCTTGCTGGCCAGCGTTTCCTGGCCGAGCAGGGCCTGGGTGCTGGCGGCCTGTTCCTGCGCCACCGCCAAGGCGGCGCGCGCGGTTGCCACGGCGTCGCGCGCGTGCGCCAGCTCCTCGGCCGATAGCGCCTCGCTGCCCGCCAGCTGCTGGCGCCGTTTCAGGTCGTCTTCGGCGCGCGCCAGCTCGCTCTGGCGCAGGCTGACCTGGGCGCTTTGCTGGCGCTCGCTGCCGATCAGCTGGCGTGTTTCGCGCACCGCCTGCACGAACTCGTTGCGCGCCCGTTCGAACGCCAGGCGGGCGTCGTTGGCTTCCAGCGTCACCACGGTCTGGCCGGCGTTGACGCGGTCGGTGTCGTCGGCGGCGATGCTGACCACAGTGCCGGCGATCTCCGGCGTGAGCTGGATCAGGTGGCCGTTGACGTAGGCGTCGTCGGTGCCTTCCTGGTAGCGCAGCACGGTGGCCCAGTAGGCGCCGTAACCGATGGCGGCGATGGCGAACACCAGGCTGGCCAGGATCAGGCCGCGCTGGCGCGAAGAGTTTTTGGCGGGTTTTTCCATGGGGTGTTCCTCAGGGCTGCGCCGGGGCCAGCAGGCCGCCGCCCAGCACGGTATTCAGGTTGACGAAGGCGAGCTGGCCGGCGGCCTGGCTGTCGAGGCGGGCGGCGCGCTGCACCAGCTCCGCATCCTGCGTGCCGAGCAGGTCCAGCTTGTTGCTGAGGCCGGCGCGCAGCCGTGCCACGCCGGCGTCGCTGGCGCGGCGGGCGCTGTCTTCGGCCTGGCGCGCGTCGGCCAGCTGCTGGCGCGCCTGGTCGCGGCCGGACAACGCGTCGGCGGCCTGGCGCAGGGCGTCGAGCACGGTCTGGTTGTAGCTCTCCACCGCCTCGTCGTAGCGCGCCTGTTCGCGGCTCAGGTTGGCGCGCAGCGCGCCGCTGTGGAAGATCGGCAGGGTGACCGCCGGGGCGATGCCGAGCATGCGCGATTCGCTTTGCAGCAACTGGCCGATGTCGAGCGACGACAGGCCGATGAAGGCACTCAGCTGCACGTTGGGGTAGAACGCGGCACGCGCCGCCTTGACGCTGTGCGACGCCGCCTCCAGTCGTTCGCGCTGCGCCACCACATCGGGGCGCTGGCCCAGCAGGGCGGCGGTGAGCGCTGCCTCGTCGAGGTCCGGCGTGGTGCCGAGCGGGGCCGGGCTCAGGGCGTCGAGCGCGTTCGGCGCCTGGCCGGTGAGCGCCGCCAGGGCATGGCGGGCGCGCGCTGCATCGCCTTGCTGGGCGCTCAGCTGCTGTTTCAGCTGCGCTTGCAGCACTTCCAGCGGGCGCAGGACATCGGCGCTGAGCAGGCCGGCGCTGACGCGGGCGCGCAGCAGTTGCAGGCGACTGTCGGCCAGCTTGAGGCGGGTGGTAGTGAGCTGCTGCTGCGCCAGGGCGCGCTGCAGCACGGTGTACTGGCTGGCCACGGCCTGGGTCAGCAGCAGTTCGGCCTGGCGGGCGTCGAGCGCCTGGGCGCGCTGCTGCCCCAGCGCGGCGTCCAGTTCGGCGCGGTGCTTGCCCCACAGGTCGAGCTCCCAGCCGCCGTCGAGCGAGATCGCGTACAGCGTCTGGTAGCTGCCGCCGATCGGCGGCGGCAACAGGCCGTTGGCGGAATAGCGTTCGCGGTCGAGGCTGGCGTTGGCGTCGAGTTGCGGGCCGCGCCGGCTGTCGGCCAGCCCGCTCAGCGCGGCGGCTTCGCGCACGCGGGCGGCGGCCAGTTTCAGCGACGGTGCTTGCCGGCGCGCGCTGGCGATGAGCTGGTCGAGTGCCGGGTCGCCCAGCGCCTGCCACCAGTTGTCGTGCACGGTGTCCGCCTTGGCGGCCGGCAGCGCCAGGCGCTCGGCGTTGAGCGGGGTGGCGGGGGCGGCGCTCGGGGC
>NZ_JBYSWM010000048.1:0-15059 GCF_058781125.1 Pseudogulbenkiania sp. FW507-F1
CTCCCGCCCGCTGTATCCCCCATCTCAGTAGTTTCTTTACGCCACCCCGTGTCGGTCTGCGGCAAAAACCGGTCGCTGCTGCCGACGTTGGCCGAAACCGCCTCGTGCACCATTTCTCCTGACTGACGGCGTGCCCCCTGTGCGCCGTGCCACGACAACGTGCAGGAGATTCTGATGCAACCACTCGTTCCTATCGACGTAGATCCGGATTCCGGTGTGTGGACTACCAACGGCCTGCCGATGCTGTATGTGCCGCGCCACTTCTTCGTCAACAACCACATGGCCGTCGAAGCGGCGCTGGGCAAGGGCACCTATTCCGAGGCGCTGTACGACGCCGGTTACCGCTCGGCCTACTTCTGGTGCGACAGCGAAGCGCGCACTCATGGCCTGGAAGGCATGGAGGTGTTCGAGCATTACCTCAACCGTCTGTCGCAGCGTGGTTGGGGCCAGTTCTCCTTCATCGAAGCCGACGCCGCCACCGGCCATGCCAAGATCCGCCTCGACAACTCCTGCTTCGTACTGGCGCAGGGCGTGGCCGGCGCGCCGCAGAGCGAAGGCAAGACCTGTTACATGTTTGCCGGCTGGTTCGCGGGCGCGATGGACTGGGTGGGCGAGAAGCTGGGCTACGACTACCACACCATCAGCGCCGAAACCCAGTGCGCCGGCCACGGCGCCGACTACTGCGTCTTCACCGTCGAGCCGAAGTAAGGGGGCATCATGCGCTATCCGCACCTGTTTTCGCCGATCACGCTGAACAAGCTGACGCTGCGCAACCGTATCGTCAGCACCGCGCACGCCGAGGTGTACGCCGAGCCCGGCGGCCTGCCCGGTGAGCGCTACATCCGCTACTACGAGGAAAAGGCCAAGGGCGGCCTCGGTCTCGCCATCTGCGGCGGTTCCAGTCCGGTGTCGATCGACAGCCCGCAAAGCTGGTGGAAGTCGGTGAACCTGTCCACCGACAGGATCATCGACCCGCTCGCCAGGTTGGCCGAAGCCATGCACCGCCACGGCGCCAAGATCATGATCCAGGCCACCCACATGGGGCGCCGCTCGAGCTACTACGGCGAGCACTGGCCGCACCTGGTGAGCCCGTCCGGGGTCCGCGAGCCGGTGCACCGCGGCAACGCCAAGATCATCGAAGCGCACGAGATCAAGCGCATTATCGGCGACTTCAAGCAGGCCGCGCGCCGCATCAAGGCGTCGGGTCTCGACGGCATGGAAGTGTCGGCCGCGCACCAGCACCTGATCGACCAGTTCTGGAGCCCGCGCACCAACTTCCGTACCGACCAATACGGCGGCTCGCTGGAGAACCGCATGCGCTTCGGCATCGAGGTGTTCCAGGCGATCCGCGAGGAAGTCGGCGCCGACTTCTGCGTCGGCCTGCGCATGTGCGGTGACGAATTCCACGAAGACGGCCTGACCCACGACATGCTCAAGGACATCGCCCAGGCGATGTCGGAAACCGGCCTGATCGACTACCTGTCGGTGGTCGGCTCGGGCGGCGACACCCATAACACCCTGGCCAACTGCATGCCGCCGATGGCGCTGCCGCCGGAACCGTTCGTGCACCTGGCCGCCGGCATTAAGTCGGTGTCGAAGGTGCCGGTGATGCACGCGCAGAGCATCCGCGACCCGAACCAGGCCGAGCGCATCCTGTCCTCCGGCATGGTCGACATGGTCGGCATGACGCGCGCCCACATCGCCGACCCGCACCTGGTGATCAAGATCCGCGACGGCAAGGAAGACCAGATCCGCCAGTGCGTCGGCGCCAACTACTGCATCGACCGCCAGTACTTCGGCCAGGACGTGCTCTGTATCCAGAACGCCGCCACCAGCCGCGAAGCGACCATGCCGCACACCTTCGAGAAGGCCAAGCACAAGCGCAAGGTGGTCGTCGTCGGCGCCGGCCCGGCCGGGCTGGAAGCCGCCCGCGTCGCCCGCGAGCGCGGCCACGACGTGGTGCTGTTCGAGAAGAACGACGTGGTCGGCGGCCAGATCGTGCTCGCCGCCAAGGCGCCGCAGCGCGAGCAGATGGCCGGCATCGTGCGCTGGCTCGACATGGAAACCCAGCGCCTGGGCGTGGACCGTCGTCTCGGCACCGCCGCCGACGAAGCCATGATCCTGGCCGAGAAGCCGGACATCGTGGTGCTCGCCACCGGCGGCGTGCCCAACAGCGGCATGGTACCGGGCTGGGGCGTGGCCGAAGGCTTGGCCGTCACCGGCTGGGACATCCTCTCGGGCAAGGTCGAGCCGAAGAAGAACGTGCTGGTGTACGACGCCGTTAGCAGCCATGCCGGCTTCGGCGTGGCCGACTTCCTGGCCAGCCGCGGCAGCCAGGTGGAAATCGTTACCCCGGACGTGAAGGTGGGCGACGACACCGGCGGCACGACCTTCCCGATCTTCTACCGCCGCCTCTACGCGCAGGGCATGATCCCGACCCCCAACTACTGGATGGACAAGGTCTACCAGGAGGGCGACAAGCTGATCGCGGTGCTGCGCAACGAATACACCGAGGCGCTGGAAGAGCGCGCGGTCGACCAGGTGGTGATCGAGAACGGCATCCTGCCGAACGACACGCTGTACTGGTCGCTCAAGGAACGCTCGAAGAACCAGGGCATCACCGACGTGCACACGCTGTTCGCCTCGCAGCCGCAGCCGTGCCTGTCCGAGCCGCTCAGTGGCGACGAGTTCCTGCTGTTCCGCGTCGGCGACTGCATCTCCATGCACAACATCCACGGTGCGATCTATGACGCACTGCGTCTGGTGAAGGACTTCTGACATGACATTCACCCTGGCTTATGCACTCACCGGCCTGTTCTGGCTGGGCGCGGCGCTGCTGTCGCTGGGGCTGGTGCGCCGGGCCGCGCTGTGGCGGCAGGGGCGCGCCGCCCCCGTGGCGCTGGGCTGGCTCATGACCATCCCCAAGCGCTATTTCGTCGACCTGCACCACGTGGTGGCGCGCGACCCCTTCATCGCCAAGGCCCACGTGGCCGTGGCCGGCGGGGCGGTGGCGGTGCTGGCGGTGGCGGCGCTCAACTACGGTCTGATGCTGTACCTGCCGGCGCTCGACGCCCTGATGCTGCTGGCCGCGCTGTTGATGCTGTTCGGCGCGGTGTTGGTGCGTTCGCGTCGCAAGGCGCCGCCGGCTCGGCTCTCCAAAGGGCCGTGGAACCGTCTGCCCAAGAGTCTGCTGGCGTTCGCCGTCGGCAGCGCGCTGGCGGCGCTGCTGGCGCTGAGCGGTAACGCCTTCGGCGCCGCCGCGCAGGGCCTGGCCTTGCTGGCGCTGGCGGGTCTCGTCCTGGGCGGTGCCGAGCTGGCCCTCGGCGTCGGCCTCGGCGGCCCGATGAAGCACGCCGTGGCCGGCTTGCTGCACCTGGCCTTCCACCCGCGGCAGGACCGCTTCAGCGGCGACAAACGCTCCACCGACCTGAAACCGATCAATCTGGTCGGCAAGGACTACGGTGTCGAAACGCCGTCCGACTTTGCCTGGAACCGCCTGCTGTCGTTCGACGCCTGCGTGCAGTGCGGCAAGTGCGAGGCCGCCTGTCCGGCCTACGCCGCCGGCCAGCCGCTCAACCCGAAGAAGCTGATCCAGGACATGGTCACCGGCATGGCTGCCGGCAGCGGCCCGGCCTACGCCGGCAACCCGCATCCGGGCCAGGCCGGCAAGGTGCGCCAGGGCAACCCGCATCAGCCCATCGTCGGCGGCCTGCTCGATCCCGAAACGCTGTGGTCGTGCACCACCTGCCGCGCCTGCGTCGAGGAGTGCCCGATGCTGATCGAGCACGTCGACACCGTGGTCAGCCTGCGCCGTCACGTCACGCTGACGCGTGGCGAGGTGCCGGGCAAGGGCCGCGAGGCGCTGGCCAACCTGCGCGATACCGATACCGTCGGTGGCTACCCGCTGGCTGCGCGCTACCACTGGGCCATCGACCTCAACGTGCCGGTGCTGTTGCCGGGCGAGCATACCGACTGGCTGCTGATGGCGGGCGAGGGCGCTTTCGACATGCGCTATCAGCGCGCGCTGCGTGCGCTGGTCAAGGTGCTCAAGGCTGCCGGCTTGAAAGTGGCGGTGCTGGGCGAGGTGGAACCCGATTGCGGTGATTTGGCGCGCCGTCTCGGTGACGAGGCGACCTTCCAGCAACTCGCCGGCAAGATGATGAGCACACTGGGGCGTTATCGCTTCAACCGTATCGTCACCCCCGACCCGCACCTGTTCCATTGCCTGAAGAACGAGTATCCGGTGTTGGGTGGACGCTACGACGTGGAACATCACAGCCAGGTGCTGGCCGACCTGCTGGAACGCGGCGCCGTACCGCTCAAGGCCGACGCGACGCCGCTGCCGGCCACCACTTACCACGACCCGTGCTACCTCGGCCGCTACAACGGCGAGACCGATGCGCCACGTCGTGTGTTCAAGGGTATCGGCATCAAGGTGGTGGAGATGGAGCGTTCCGGGCGCAAGGGCCGCTGCTGCGGCTGGGGCGGTGGGGCGTCGTTCACCGACATTCCGGGCGAGCGCCGCATCCCTGACATGCGCATGGACGACATTCGCGCCACCGGTGCCGAACAAGTGGCGGTAGCCTGCCCCAACTGCACCGCGATGCTGGAAGGCGTGGTGGGGCCGCGACCGGAAGTGGTCGAGCTGGCTGAATTGGTAGCCGCACGGCTGGCTAACTGAGAGCGGGAGAAAGCATGTACAACGATCGACCCATTCCGCGCATCGACCCGCGCCGGCCCTATGTGATCGGGCCGTCCGGACTCAAGCGCATCGTGCTGGGCGAGAGCGTCGGCAGCCGCGAGCCGCTGCTCGCCGGCCACGCTCTCAGCCAGCAAAAACCGCAGCGCAGCGCCGGCCCGTTCGCCAGGCGTTCGCTGGTGGTGATCCATACCGACCGCGGCGCACTCGACGAGGCGGCACGCGAAACCCTGGCCGCCGCCGCCATCATGGCCACGGCCGATACCGAGGTGCTGGTCGTACTGTTCGGCGCGCAGGCCGAGGCGCTGGGCGATGCCGCGGCGCTGGCCGGTGCCGACCGCGTACTGTGCGTGGAAGACCCGGGCTATGCCCCGGAGCGCAAGCTCGCGCTGCTCGCCCAGCTGTGGAAGCAGGAGGCGCCGCAGCAGGTGTGCTTCCCCGACCGTGGCGCCGATGCCGACCTGGGACGGCGCTTTGCCTGCCGCCAGCGCCTGGCCATGGCCAGCGACGTGATCGAGGTGGTGGCCGGACGCGAAGTGCGCCGGCTCGCCCCGGGTGGGCGCTTCGCCGTGCGCGACATTCCGCCGGTGCTGCTGTTGGCGCGCAAGGTGGCCGATGCCCGGCTGCCGTTCCGTGGCGCCGGCGTGGCGATGCCCGATCTCAAGCTGCCGTCGGTGCCGGACCGGATCCGCGATCTGGGCAGCCGTAGCTGCCCGGCCTCGCAGCTCGCGCTGGAGGAGGCCGACCTGATCGTTTCCGCCGGCAACGGTGTGCAGGATACTGCCGGCCTGCGCGAGTTGGCCGAAACCATGGGCGCGGCCGTCGGGGCCTCGCGCGTGGCGGTGGACGACGGCCGTTTCACCCGCGACAAGCAGGTCGGCGCTACCGGCAAGACGGTGCAGGCCAGCGCCTATCTGGCCTTCGGCATCTCCGGCGCGGTGCAGCACCTGCAGGGCATCAAGGAATGCCGGCATGTCATCGCCGTCAACCTGGACGCCTCCGCGCCCATCGTCAAACGCGCCGATCTCACCCTGGTGGAAGACTGCCAGGCGCTGATCGCCGCACTGAACAAGCTGCTGGCCGCCGAACGCTCGGCCAGACCCGTGACGGAGAACACCCGATGAGCACCCCCATGCTGAAAGTGGCCGTGCTGGTGGCCCCGGCCATTCACCCGGTGAGCGGCCGCCCGTGTACCCATCCCGCCGACAGCGCCGCGCTGGCGCTGGGGCTCAAGCTCGCCGGGTCATCCGAGCGGCTCACTGTGTTGTACGCCGGCGCCGCCGCGGACGAGGCGCTGGCGGGCTATCTAGCTCAGGGCGCGTCGTGTGTCACGGTGCTGCCCACCGCCGAAGACGCCGACATCGCGCCGCTTCTGGCGGCGCAGATCGCCGACGCCGAGCTGGTGCTGTGCGGCACCCGCGCCGGCGGCGGGCAGGGCAGTGCGCTGTTGCCCTACCAGTTGGCCGAAGAACTCGAGGCCCCGTTGTTGCCCGATGCGCTCTCGCTGGCGATCAAGGGTGGCTCGGTCGAAATTGAGCAATTCCTGCCCAAGGGGCAGCGCCGCTCGCTCGCCGCCGCACTGCCGGTGGTGGTCACGGTGCACGAGCGTGCCGTGCCGGCTCTGCCGTACTCCCATGCGCGCAAGGAAGCGGGCAAGGTGCGCAGGCTGATGCCGGTGGCCGCCAAGGCTGCCGAGTGGCGTTATGAGCCGGCCGGCCGTCGTGCCCGTCCGCTGGTCGCCGCCAGCCGCGCCAGCGGGCATGAACGCATGCTGGGGGCGATCGCCGCCGATGACGGAAAAACGACTGGCCTGGTCGTAAAACAAGGTGATCCAGTCGAAAAAGCACAAGTTCTGCTCGATTACCTGCGCGACCATCAGCTCGTCGATTTCTGACAACAACTTGCCGCCACCCGCCCCACCCGGGGGCGGCTTTATAACCCGAAGCAGCGTTGTTTTTGGAGAACTATCATCATGACCAGCAGCACGATCGCGTTTCATCCGAGCCTGAACTTGCGCGAACTGGTGGCCCGCCGTGTGCCGGGTTACAGCCTGGAAGCGCCGTTCTACACCTCGCCGGCGGTATTCGACGCCGACATGGAGCACATCTTCGGCAAGCACTGGATCTATGTCGGCGTGTCGATCGACGTGCCGGAGGCGGGTGACTACATGACCGTGCAGATCGGCTCGCAGCCGATCCTGATCGTGCGCGACGACGACAACGAAATCCGTGCCTTCCACAACGTCTGCCGTCACCGCGGCTCGCGTCTGTGCGCGGAAGAGAAGGGCACGGTCGGCAACCTGGTGTGCCCGTACCACCAGTGGACTTACGACCTGACCGGCAAGCTGATCTTCGCCGACCACATGGCCGAAGGTTTCGACCTGTCGCATCACAGCCTCAAGCCGGTGCACCTGCGCAACATGGCCGGCCTGCTGTTCATCTGCCTGGCCGATAATCCGCCGGAAGACTTCGACGTCATGGCCGAGGCCATGACCCCGTACATCGCCCCGCACAAGATTGACGACTGCAAGGTCGCGGTGCAGGTCGACATCATCGAGCAGGGCAACTGGAAGCTCACGCTGGAAAACAACCGCGAGTGCTACCACTGCACCGCCAACCACCCCGAACTGACCGTGTCGCTGTTCGCCTATAGCTACGGCTTCGCGCCCAAGGCCGAAACCGCCGAGGGGCTCCGTCAGTACGACGAGATGGTGGCCGATCGTCACCAGCACTGGGAATCCTGTGGCCTGCCCTCGACCGAAGTCGAGCGCCTTTCCGACGTCACCGGCTTCCGCACCATGCGCATGCCGCTCGACCGCGCCGGCCAGTCGCAGACGCTGGACACCAAGGCCGCGTGCAAGAAGCTCCTGGCCGACTTCAAGGATGCCTCGATCGGCGGTTTGTCGTTCTGGACCCAGCCCAACTCCTGGCACCACTTCATGGCCGACCACATCGTCACCTTCAGCGTGATTCCGCTGACGGCCGACACCACGCTGGTGCGCACCAAGTGGCTGGTGCACAAGGACGCCGTGGAAGGCGTCGATTACGACGTCGAGAACCTCACTGCGGTGTGGAACGCCACCAACGACCAGGACCGTCGCCTGGTGGAAGAATCCCATCAAGGCGCCAAGAGCTCGGCCTACCAGCCCGGCCCGTACTCGCCGTACACCGAGACGCTGGTCGAGAAGTTCTCCGAGTGGTACATCAACCGCCTGAGCGCCGGGCTGGAGTAAATCCGTCCACGGGCCGGCGCTGGCCAGCCCGTTTTTCAAGTTTTCAGAACCTGTTCACCATTTGTCGCGAGCGGGCAGGGCGGGCGCAACGCCCGAACCGGCCCGGGCGGCAAGACGCGAAGCAGGCTTACACAGGTAGGGCACGATCATGAATGCACCCATCCACTCCGCCATCTTCACCGAACCGGCACCGTACTGGCAGCCCGGGGTGGACGACACGCTCGAATGCGTGGCCGTGCACGACGAAACCCACGACGTGCGCACCTTCACTTTCCGTGCCGTACCGGCGCGCCGCTTCGCCTATCTGCCGGGCCAGTTCATCACGCTGGAGCTGGAGATCGACGGCCAAACCGTCAACCGCTGTTACACCCTGTCGTCGACGCCGACGCGGCCCGATACCGTCACCATCACCGTCAAGCGCGTGCCGGGCGGTCAGGTCTCCAACTGGCTGCACGACAACATGAAGCCGGGGCAGCTCGTCAGCGTGCTGGGGCCCTCCGGCGAATTCAGCTACGCCTCCGCCCCTGTCCGGTCTTACTTGTTCCTGTCGGCGGGCAGCGGCATCACCCCGCTGATGTCGATGAGCCGGGCGCTCGCCGACCTCGGTCCGCAGCTCGACATCGCCTTCGTGCACAGCGCGCGTACCCCGGCCGACCTGATCTTCCGTCATGAGCTGGTGCAGATCGCGCGCATGCGCCCCGGCTTCCGACAAGCGGCCATTGTGCAAAGCCGCCACCCCGAACCGGAGTGGCATGGCCTGGAAGGCTTCCTCGATCTGCCTGCATTGGAGCGGCTGGTACCCGATTTCCGCCAGCGCGCGGTCTACTGCTGTGGCCCGGCGCCGTACATGTCCGCGGTGCGCAAACTGCTGACCGACGCCGGCTACGACATGGCGCTGTATCACGAGGAAAGTTTCAATTTCGCCGAACTGGCGGCGTCTCCCGTCGTGGAGGAGGCCGGGTGTCAGGCCGAGACGGCGGGGTGCGAGGGCGGTTTCGAAGTCCGTTTCGCCAAGCTCGGCGATGTCATTACCACCGCACCGGGACAAACCGTGCTGGCCGCAGCGCAGCAACAGGGATTGCGCTTGCCCTCCTCGTGCTCGCAGGGGGTGTGCGGTACCTGCAAGACCAAGCTGCTGGAAGGCAAGGTCGACATGAAGCACGGCGGCGGCATCCGCCAGCGCGAGATCGACCAAGGCTGGATACTGCCGTGCTGCAGCATCCCGCTGACACCTCTCGTGCTAGACCGTTAACTAATTATCATAGCCGGCCTTCGTGCCGGCTTTGTTTTACTGGCGGTATCCGGCCGCTCAGACCGTCTTGGTGTTGTATTGCTGCCAGTGCACATGCACTGAAAAAGGGCTGCTCGTGGTGCACGAACAGCCCTTTTTCTTCAATGTCTTACCGTTCTGGTGCAGGGGACCCGGATGTCGTTTAAAGACAAGTTGCCGTCGGCTGTCGATTGTTTTGCCTAGCCGAACCCCCCTATCTTTTGCCTTGATTAAGATCAATTATTACAACTGTTGAGGCGAATCAGGCCCTTTTCCACCTGTCGTGGGTGAGGTGTCCGGCACGGTGCTGTTTCATCGTACATCGGCCACGCCGAGGCAAAGGAGAAAGCGATGCAGTCTGGCAAGATCGTTGTGGAGAACCTGTACAAGGTATTCGGCGACAAGCCGCAGGACGCCATGCGGCTCCTGAAGGCGGGTGAGAGCAAGGAAACCGTGTTTGCCAAAACCGGTCAGGTGGTCGGTGTCAACAACGTGTCGTTCTCGGTCGACGAGGGCGAAATCTTTGTGCTGATGGGCTTGTCGGGCTCGGGCAAGTCCTCGCTGATCCGTCTGATTAACCGCCTGATGGACCCGACCGACGGACGCATCCTGCTCGATGGTCAGGATATCACCCGGCTGTCGCAACCGGAACTGGTGGCGCTGCGCCGCCGCGACATGAGCATGGTGTTCCAGAGCTTCGCCCTGATGCCGCACCGCTCGGTGCTGGAGAACGCCGCCTTCGGTCTGGAAATCGCTGGTGTCGGTCGCAAGGAGCGCGAAACGCGTGCCATGAAGGTGCTGGAGCAGGTCGGCCTGGCGCCGTTTGCCCGCAAGTCCCCGCACGAACTGTCGGGCGGCATGCAGCAGCGCGTCGGTCTGGTGCGGGCGCTGGCGGTCAACCCGTCGCTGATGCTGATGGACGAAGCCTTCTCCGCGCTCGACCCGCTCAAGCGCGCCGAGATGCAGGACATCCTGCTCGACCTGCAGCGCGGCCAGAGCCGTACCATCTTCTTCGTCTCGCACGATCTGGAAGAAGCCCTGCGCATCGGTACCCGCATCGCCATCATGGAAGGCGGCCGGCTGGTGCAGGTTGGCACGCCGCAAGAGATCATCGAGAACCCGGCCGACGACTACGTGCGCGACTTCTTCAAGAGCGTGGACACGTCGCGCTATCTGCAAGCCAAGGACCTGATCGACCCGAGCGCGGCCGGCCTGGTGGTGAACGGCCACCCCGCCAACCACGCTGAACTCGACAAGCACAGCTGGGTGGCCTGTGTCTCCAAGGACCACAAGCTGCTGGGCCTGGTTGGCCGCGAAACGCTGCGCAGCGAAGGCTGCATCCCGAGCGAACGTTGTGTGCCGGTGTCCCCGGTCGCTCCGGCCTCCTGTCTGCCGGATGTGCTGCAGCGCCTGTTGGGACAGAGCGAGCCGCTGCCGGTGGCCGATGGCGAAGGCCGCTACCTCGGCGTGATCACTGCCACCAGCGTGCTGTCCAAGCTGTCCGCACATCGCCTGCAAAGCGCCCACTGACCGTCGTCCCGAACAAATCTTGTGGACGGCGCCTGCGGCGCGTCCCTGAATGGAGCATCCAGCCATGTCCGACTTCTTGCATCACCTAATCAGCAACCCGCACGATTTCCTGCCTATCGGTGAATGGGTCAACCAGTTCATCCATTTCCTGCTGGACCATAACGGCGGTGCCTTCGACGCCTTCGGCCGCGCGGTCGACCTGTTCGCCGAGTCGATCGAGGTGGCGCTGCTGTCACTGCCGCCCTGGCTGATCATGGGCTTCTTCATCGGTCTCGGCGTATGGCGCCTGGGCTGGCGCTTCGCCGGCTTCGTATTGGCCGCCTTGGCGCTGATCTTCGGCACCGGCTTCTGGCCGCAGACCGTGTCGACGCTGGCGCTGACGCTGTCGGCCACGCTGATCAGCCTGATGATCGGCATCCCCACCGGCATCTGGTGCGCGCGCAGCAAGCGCGTCAATACCCTGGTGCGCCCGGTGCTCGACTTCATGCAGACCATGCCGGCCTTCGTCTACCTGATCCCGGCCGCGATGTTCTTCGGCCTGGGCCGCGTACCGGGCATCCTGGCGACCGTGGTGTTCGCCGTGCCGCCGGCGGTGCGCCTGACCAGCCTGGGGATTCGCCAGGTCAACAAGGAACAGGTCGAGGCCGGTCATGCCTTCGGCTGTACCTCGACCCAGCTCTTGTTCAAGGTACAGTTGCCGATCGCGCTGCCGGCGATCATGGCGGGCGTGAACCAGACCATCATGATGGCGCTGTCGATGGTGATCATCGCCTCGATGGTGGGGGCCGGTGGCCTCGGTAACGACGTGCTGTCGAGCATCCAGCGCCTCGATGTCGGTCTCGGCTTCGAGAGTGGTCTGGCCGTGGTATTGCTCGCCATCATCTTGGACCGCCTGACCGAAAGCTTCGGCCGAGGCCAAGCGGCACGCCAGGGTTAAACGTAGTCCGGCCAAGCCCCGCTGCCGGCAGGACGGCGGTGGGGCTGGCCTGTTTTTTGCTGTACCAGAAAAATTACGATTGATTTAGCAGCGCCCGTCACGAGGCGCCCCGAATGTCCGCACACTCACAGAAAGCTAGGAGGTCACCATGAGCCCGCAACAACTCGGTTCGCTGGCACATATCGGTTTCCTGATGTTGCCCAACTTTTCCATGATCGCCTTCACCAACGCGGTCGAGCCGCTGCGCATGGCCAACCACCTGTCGCGCAAGAGGCTTTACCGCTGGTCGGTGCTGTCCTGTGACGGTCAGCCGGTGGCAGCCAGCAATGGCCTGTCGGTGGCGCCGATCACGGCGCCGGCCGACCCGTCGGAGTACGACCTGCTCATCGTCTGCGGCGGTATCCAGGTGCGCGAGGGGGTGACGGATCAGGTGCTGTCGGTGATCCGCCGTTTTGCCGCCGCCGACGTACCGTTGGGAGCGGTCTGTACCGGCTCCTTCGCGCTGGCCAAGGCTGGTGTGCTCAACGGCTACCGCAGCAGCATCCACTGGGAAAACCTTTCGGCCATCCGCGAGGAGTTCCCCAAGGTACTGTTCTCCAGCGAATTGTTCGTGATCGACCGCGATCGCTTCACCTGTAGCGGTGGCACCGCGCCGCTCGACCTGATGTGCAACCTGATCCGCTTCAAGGGCGGCAAGAGCCTGGCGGCGGACGTGTCGGAGCAGTTCATCGTCGACCGCATCCGCGACCAGCACGACCACCAGCACATCCCCTTGCTGGCGCGCGTCGGTACCGGTCACGAATCATTGATCGACGCCGCGCTGGCCATGGAGATGAACATCGAGAATCCGCGCTCGCTCGACGAGCTGGCTGCGGAGCTCGGCGTGTCGCTGCGCCACCTCGAGCGTCTGTTCAAACGCTATCTCGGCAGCACGCCGGCGCAGTATTACCTCGACCTGCGCCTGCGCCGCGCGCGCGAGCTGCTGCTGCAGACCAATATGAGCGTGATGGAAGTGACCGTCGCCACCGGTTTCCTGTCCTCGTCGCATTTTTCCAAGTCCTACCGCAGCTTGTTCGGTTACCCGCCGAGCCGTGAGCGTCAACAGGTAACGCTCGAAGCCGCCATCATGTAAGGCTTCAGGAACGGCCCCGGCAAGACAGTGTCTTCTACCGGGCCCGTTGTCCATCCAGGCGACGTTTCACGGCAAATCGTGGTCGCCATCGAACAAGTTGTCCCTTCCTGACGTGGCAATCTGCTGGCGACCGTCGGTTTTCTTGGCTGTCAGAACACGGTGCGGTATGCACCGGCCAATTCTTATAAATTGCATCGGAGAGGTGAGTCATGAAGCTGTACAAGATTGCAGGAGCGCTCGTCATGGGTGCGTTCACCAGCATGGCGATGGCGAACGATCCGGCCCAATGCCAGAAGGTGCGTTTCGCCGACGTCGGCTGGACCGATATCGCCGCCACCACCGGCATGGCCAGCGTGGTGCTGGAAGGGCTGGGTTACAAGCCGGTCACCACCATCGCCTCGGTGCCGATCACCTTCGCCGGCATCAAGAACAAGCAGATCGACGCCTTTCTCGGTTACTGGAACCCCAGCATGACCCCGATGATCGAGCCCTTCGTCAAGGCGGGCCAGATCAAGGTGCTGGACAAGCCCAACCTGGTCGGCGCCAAGTACACCCTGGCGGTGCCGGACTACGTCGCCGCCGGCGGCCTCAAGACCTTCGCCGACATTGCCAAGTTCAAGGACAAGCTGGATGGCAGGATCTACGGCATCGAGCCGGGCAACGACGGTAACAAGCTGATCGACGACATGATCAAAAAGAACCAGTTCGGGCTCTCCGGGTTCAAGCTGGTCGAGTCGAGCGAGGCCGGCATGATGGCGGAAGTGGAGCGTGCCATCCGCCAGAAGAAATGGGTGGTGTTCCTGGGTTGGGAACCGCACCCGATGAACGTCAAGTTCAAGATGAACTATCTGGCCGGTGGGGATGACGTCTTCGGGCCCAACTTCGGCGAAGCCAAGGTGTTCACCGGGATGGCCACCGACTACCAGACCCGTTGTCCGAACGTGGCGCGCCTTTTGACCAACCTGCAGTTCTCCACCGACATGGAAAACCACGTGATGGGTCCGATCATGGACAAGGTCAAGCCAGAACAGGCCGCGCGCGACTACCTGAAGAAGAACCCGAACGTGCTGAAGGGCTGGCTGGCCGGTGTGAAAACTTTTGACGGCAAGGACGGTCTGACCAAGGTCAATCAGTATTTGGCGAAGTAAGCACGGGCGTGTAGAGCGCTCCTAATAGCCGGTTCCTCCTCCAGGAGGGCCGGCTTTTTTTGCCTGTCGTTCCCCCGTGAGAAGGCAGGGCGCGTTGAGGGGCTCAAGCCGCCGTTCTTCCCAGTGCCGGGCTGGGTGCGCTGGGCACTTCCGTATCGACTTCCTTCCCGATGAGGCTCTTGCCTAGCGCTGCATCCAGCCGAGCTTGGCCGCCGCCGCAAAAAGACCTTGAACAGGCTCTGCAACGGTCTTGAAAATCACATGGCGAGAGAAGCCGTCCACTCTTCTTGAAATAAATGCGCCACCGGTGGCTTATCCAACTGATCTGACCCAGTAACAATCGCTTTGTCAGATTCCAATCGATCCCCTCCGGTCTCTTGCGCGGCTCGCCCCATCCCCGTGTCGGTGTCGTTTACTGTCGGATTCCGGACGCGTGGGTTAGCGTCCGGACTTGTGCCAATTAATACACTGCACTGCCCAAGTGATGTCGTCTGGCGCGTTTCGTGCATGGTGAAGAATCGGCATGGCATGAATGAGCATGGCGAAGACCATGGAATGCTGGCCGGCCAGAGCCTAGGGTAAGCGCTCTGTGGCCGCGTGCGAGTCGCAGGAAGCGGTCAATCGGACCGCAACTGTGCTTGACTACCTGTCGCCGCTGCGACGTCACAAATCCCTTTTTCCTCTTCCGGCGATCGGGGCGCGATCAATCGATGTAATGCACCACCGGGCTGGAGACAGCCGGTGGTCGTGGCTTGTGCAGTTTTAAGAAAATGGTGTGTTTGTGGCGACCGAGAGAGCGGGTGTGCGCCGCCTTCCGGTCCCGGGCATGCCGCAAAACAAAGGAGATATGGATGACCTCGTTACAAAAGGAAGCGGTTGTTTCCGCCGTAGCGATTGAGGATGAGACATCAGCAGCGTTCAAGCGGCGCTTCATGATCAGAATGATCCTTGTCCTGACCGGCGGCACGTTTCTGGATGGTTATATCCTCGGGATTGTCGGTCCGGTGGCCGGCAAGATGACTGCCGAGCTCGGCATATCGGTGGTCTGGGAGGGCCTGATCGCGGCTGGCGCGCTGTTCGGAATTCTCTTCGGCTCGCCGTTGGGCGGGTG
>NZ_JBYSWM010000049.1:0-12464 GCF_058781125.1 Pseudogulbenkiania sp. FW507-F1
AAGTTCAAGGGCGCTCACGGCATCCATCGGGAGTCAACCGTTGAACGAGATACGAACTGCATGCAGTTTTTGCTTGGTGTCGGCACGGACGGTAATTCGTATGGACGAGATGCCGCTTTCGACCAGCAGGCTTTTCACGACCATCGCCCTGGCTCTGGCGGCAGAAGAGGCATTGCCAACCTCACGTCCATTACAAAAGCCGGTGACGACGATTTGTTTGGCGATGACCAGAGCCGGTGCCAGGGCGCGTACTTGCTGCTCGGTAACCGGGGTCAGCTTCGAGCTCATCTTCTCGAAGGGAATCAGAGTCGGGTCTTTGGCGATGGTTTTGTTGCCGGTTTCCTCAATGACTTTCGTGGTGGCCTGGTCCAGTTCCGCCGTGACCTTGGCCACAATAGTCTTTCCTTGCGGGTCTTGTGCCGCGGCCGCATTCATTGCCGCATTTTGAGCCGCCTGCTTGGTTCCGGCACAGCCCATGAGCAGGGAGGCACAAATAGCGAGAGAGGCAATTTTGTAAAACATGAATTTCCCTTTCAAAATCAAAGACCCGCATGATTACCAACGCGGGCCTTTATCTACATCAAATAAATTAAGCGATGACTTTATTGGCGGTCAGATCCCAGCCTGCGCTGACATTGCCGCCACCGGCGCCGTCGGCACGTTTCTGCTGGGTGTAGGTCCACTTGATCTTGCCGTAGCTGAAGCTGACCTTCTCGCTGGGGAAGCCGGCATCGTTGGCCGAGCCATTCGGCTCGACCTTGGAGACCAGCACCTGTTCCATCTTGATCTCCATGTACTTCACCTTGTCGCCGCCGGCGCGGCACAGCTCGATGGTGACGTCCTTGATGTGCTTGCCGGTGCAGCATGCTTCGTAGATCTTCGGGCTGGCCTTGTCCAGGAAGTGGGTGATTTCGTACACGCCGTGGTTGACGCGTTCGGCAGTGGCGCCACCGGCCGAGCTGGCCGTGGCCTGGGCCGGCTGCTCGATCAGGTGGGAGAAGGACTGGATTTCGATCCAGTCTTTGTGTTGATCGTCGGTGCTTTCGCCTGGAATTCCGTCGATTTTCAGGAAGGCGTCAAAAGCCATTGCATTCTCCTTGGATAAATAAAAATGGAAGAGCTACTTCCAAAGCAAATACCTCGCCCCCTGTCGGCACCGAATGCCGACAGGGTGGTGAGTCGTCGTGGCGTTAGCCTGCCGGCTGAGGCAGCTCGGCAACCAAACGCAGGGAAATGGTGAGTTCATCCAGCTGGAAATGCGGGCGCAGGAAGGCCGCGGCGCGATAGACGCCCGGCTTGCCAGGGACTTCCACCACGTCTACACGGGCCTCCCGTAGCGGGTATTTAGCCTTGGCTTCCTGGCTGGCGGAGTCGTCCAGCAACACGTACTGCGCCAACCAGGTGTTCAGGAAGTCCTGCACGTTTTGGCGTGAGGCAAAGCTGCCGATCTTGTCGCGCATGATGGATTTCATGTAATGCGCAATACGCGATACGGCGAAGATGTAGGGCAGCTGAGTGGAGAGGCGTGCGTTGGCGTTGGCCGCATCGGTGTTGTAGGTCTTGGCTTTCTGCACCGATTGGCCGCTGAAGAAGGCGGCGTAGTCGGTGTTTTTGCAGTGCACCAGCGAGATGAAGCCAAGGTCCGACAGCAGCTTTTCGGTGCGATCGGTGACGGCCACTTCGGTGGGGCACTTGAGCGCCACCTCGCCGTCATCGGTCTTGAAGGTGTGTGCGGGCAGTCCTTCAACCAGGCCACCGCCTTCCACACCACGGATCGCCGCCAGCCAGCCGTACTGGGCGAAGGCATCGGTCAGGCGTGCGGCGTAGGCATACGCAGCGTTGGTCCACAGGTATTTGCCGTGATGGCTGCCGTCGACGTTTTCTTCAAAGTCGAATGCTTCTACCGGCACGTTGTCGCGGCCATATGGCAGGCGGCCGAGCACATGCGGTAGTACCAGGCCGACGTAGCGCGAATCTTCGGATTCGCGGAAAGACTTCCACTTGGCGTATTCCACGGTGTCGAAGATCTTGGCCAGATCGCGTGGTTTGCCGATGTCGGTAAAGCTTTCCAAGCCGAACAGGCCGGGGGAGGCGGAGGAGATCAGTGGGGCATGCGCCGAGGCTGCAACATGGGACAGCTCATCCAGCAGGTAGAAGTCTTCCGGGTGGCGGGTGAATTCGTAGTCGCCCACCAGGGCGGCGTAGGGTGCGCCACCGAAGGTGCCGTACTCTTCCTCGTAGATCTTCTTGAACAAGGCGCTCTGATCGAACTCCGGCGAGGCCTTGAAGTCCTTCACCAGATCCTTCTTGGAGGCATTGAGCACCTTGATCTTCAGCATGGTGCTGGTTTCCGATTCCGCCACCAGATACTTGAGGCCGCGCCACGAGGCTTCCAGCTTCTGGAACTCGGGGTGGTGCATCACCTCGTTGAGCTGGGACGACAGCAGGGCGTCCAGCTCGGCGATGCGGGCATCAATGCTGGCGGACAGATCGCGCGATACGGTCACGCAGCCTTCCAGCACCTGGGCCACCAGTTCGCCGATCAGGTCGCGGGTATGGTTTTTTTCGCTGTCGTTGGTGGCGATGCGGCTCTGCTCGATGATGCTGTCCAGCAGACTACCGGCATCGACGACATTCGGGCTCGCCGCCGTGTCCAGTTGTTGTACGCTGTTCATGGCTTACTCTCCGGTGTTGTCGCTTTGGGTGGCTTGGCTGATCTGGCGCAGTTTCTCGGTGTCACGCACCACCTCGTCCAACAGCTCTTCCAGCTTGTCGTTGCCGGCCAGCTTGTTGCGCAGGTCGGCCAGGCGGGTGCGGGCTTCCAGTAGCCGCTTGAGCGGTTCCACCTGAGCCACCACGCTCTGCGGCTCGAAATCGGCCAGCTCGTTGAAGTTCAGCTCCATCGCCAATTGGCTGTTGTCGTCTTCCAGCTTGTTGTCGACCTTGATAGCCAGGCGCGGAGCCATGCCCTTGAGGACTTCGTCGAAGTTGTCGCGGTCGATCTGCACGAACTTGCGCTCCTTCATCTTGGGCAGCGGATTCTTGCTGTGACCGGAATAGTCGCCCAGCACGCCTAGCACGAAGGGCAGTTCCTTGGTCTCGATGGCGTCGCCAATTTCGACGTCGTAAGTGATCTGCACACGCGGGGGGCGGACCCGCGACAGTTTTTTCTGGGTGCTTTCTTTGCTCATGGTGTGCTCTCGAAAAGATGGTCTGTCAGGGTTGAACGGCGTCAGGCGATGCTGCGGGCAAGGCTGGTGACAAGGTCGCGCAATTGCGCGACGCTAAGACCCGGGTCGTTCAGGCGCCGTCCCAGGATGTAGGAGGCCTCGGCGTAGGATTGATGGCGGCGCCAGGGTGCCTGCTCATCGCTGATGTCCACGACAAAGCGTTGGTCCAGCCGTTCGCCCCAGCATTGCGCCACGATGTGGGCATCCAGCGAGCGTGGCTGCAGGGCCAGGAAGCGTCCGTCTGGTCGGTTGATCAGCAGGCACTGGGTATCGTCGGCTCCATGAGCACTGGCAGCGGCCTGGTACAGCGATAGCCACGTGGCGGCGGCTAGCATGTCTTCGCCATCGGTAGCCGGCAGCGGTAGCAGATAGGTCTGTACGCACAGACTGTCACGGAAGCGGTGCTGTAGCTGGCTGTGGAACATGAAAGCTAGCAAGGTGGCTTCCAGCGTATGGCCGGGCTGGCGGGCGAGCAGCCCTTCCAGTTGGTGCGCCGGGGTGATGGTCAGATGGCGGGACAGCAACTGCTCGGCCAGGGCGACATCGTCGTTCGAGGCCACGCCGAACAGCGCCTGCGCTTCTAGAAACTGGCGGCAGGCCACCATTTCCACCGCGTTGTCGATGGCGCTGGCAAGTTGATCTTTCAGGCCGGAAAAGAACAGCTCGCAAGTGAGCAGCAGCACGGCCAACGGTGGCAGCGTCAGACTGGCGGGCAGCTGGGTGACGGCCACTAGCGGGTAGTTGCGTCCGCTTTCGTCGTGGCTGGGCTGGATCACACCGAGCGACAGCCAATCCTGATCCCGGCTGCGCAGCACGAAGCAGGAGGGGGGCATGGCACGGTAGCGGGCGACGGCCTCTGCGCCGGGGGAGAGCAGGCTGATGCTGTCCGCCAGCAGGTGGTCCAGCTGTGCCGCCGCCGGATGGGTGGCATTGATGCGGATGAAATCGGCACGGCGCGGCAGTTTGCCGAAGATGCAGTACGATGCCGCAGTTTCCTGGGTGCGTTTGAAAGTGAAGCTCAAGACAATGGCCTCGTTTACAACGTTACGCGCTCGGGCAACGTCAGCTTGTTAAGACGGGCCAACTGCAGCGGGTTGACGCCGCTGAGTACCCGGAAATTGACACGCACGCTCTGCGTATCCCCGTCGGCCTTGCGCAGCGTCCAGACTAGCTGGGTGCCATCCGAGCCATCCTGTACGACTTTGGCTCCGGCCAGCAGGCGTATCAGGCCCATGCCGCCCGGGTGGTTGGCCACCACGCTGCTGGCGCCGGTGTAGGACAGCACCTGGATGCGCGCGCCGGCCGTCTGGCTGTTGCCGCTCCAAGTGAAGGTCTGCCAGATTTGCGGGCCATTGCGATAACGCAGTTCCTGACCATCGATATCGAAGAAGATCTCTGAGAGCCCCGGCGTCGGTTGCGGTTGCAGCTCGAAACGGAGGCTGTCACCCTCCTGCAACGGGCCGTTGGCCAGTGCGGACAGGCTGCTTACACCGCTGAGGAAGGCCGGGTTGAACTTGATACCGAGTTCGCCCCAGGCGCGTGGCACCAGCATGTCGCCTTTTTTCTGGACCAGGCCGGCCAGGTATTTGTTGATGAAGCGATCCAGCGTGCCGTCGTTGGCCTTCAGGAAACGGTTGATCTCGGCAATGGAGGCCGTGTTGCCGGCATCGCTGAACGGGTATTTGGCCGCCAGTTGGCGCCATTGTGGCAGGACCTCCGTGGCCCAGGCCTGATTGATGTCGGCACTGACAGGGCCGAGCAGGGCGCTGTAGGAGTGACTGAGCGGCCGCACCAGCATCGGACGCACCAGGCTGACGGTGTCGGGCGTGCTTTGCGCCAGCAAGGCGTTGTCGACATAGGCGATGCTGTCTGCCAGTTCCGAGCCGTTGTTATTGAAGGTGGCCTGCAGAGTGGCACGTGCCAGGGAGCCCGGGTCGTCGGTGCTGGCAATGGCACCCAGCTTGGCTTTCAGTTTGGCCAGTTGCTCCAGGTAGCCATTGATCGGGGCGTTGTCGCCTTTCACCAACTGGGCCACCCCGGCAAACTGCCGGCCCACTTCGCCGTAGAGCTTGTCCTTGGGCGTGTTCTCGCCGCTGCCGCCTTTCAGCAGCGCAGCGGTTTTTTCCAGCACCGACTGCTTGGCATTCTCCAGCGAACGGTTGAGCTCGGACGGGTTGTCCCATGCCGTTTCCATCGCCGCTCGTACCAGGATCAGCTTGATGGGCGAGGTTTCCCGGTCAGACAGGCGAGTCATGGCCGAAGCGGACTGTGCCGGGCTGGTGAAATCGCGCACCGTGACACCCTGCAGGAAGCGTTTCCAGCTGTCGATATAGGCGGCGCGGTATTCTGCCTCCAGTGCGGTGCGGTTTTTCTCGCCGTCGCCATCCTTGCCCAGGTTGTCCTGGCTGGTGGCTGCCAGTACCCAGTCGTCGCTGCGGATTTCGCCCTTGCTCGCCTCCTCGATGGCGCCTTTCACGTACTGATCCCATGCCTCGCGAGTAAACGCGCCTTCCACCATCTGGCTGCCTGCCATGATGTCCAGGTCGCGGTTGTTGAGAATGCGGGCTACGGTCAGCGGTGCAAAGCGGGTGTTGGCTCGAGCGCGGATTTCATTAAATACCCGCTCTTCGGCCGACATGCGCTTGAAAGAGCCGCGCAGCACCTCGCGTGCTTGGCTGACCACGCGCAGGTTGGGCGAAATCAGTGGCAGGTCCGGTGCCTTTAGCTGGCTGATGTAGAACGCCAGCAGCTTTTCGGCGACCGTCATGATCTCTTCGGTGCTGTATTGCCCGCGCTGGGCTTCCAGATAGGGGCGCCAGTAGCGTGGCAGTTGGTCCGCCAGGTGTGCCGGCTCCATGCGCTGAGGCTGGTACAGCATCAGATAGGTTTTCAGCGCGTTGTAGCTGGCATCCAGCTGTGGCGATTTGGCCGGGGCCTGGGTCGGGCGCTCCGCGGATGCTTCCGTGGCGGCCGCGACGGCTTGCGTGGCCGCGGCCACTGGGGCTGCCGACGGCTGGACTGCCGCGACGCGAACCGGTGATGTCCAACTAGCTCGGCGCAGACCGAAGCCGGCTGTCTGCCAGTTTGTCGCCACAGGCTGCAGGGCATGGTGTGGCCAGAGGGTAGTCCGAACGTGGTAGTCGTCGCTCGATAGGGGCACTGGGCGTCCCCGGTATTCTTCGCGAATGACGCCTAATTGGATGTTCGGCAGCGGTTTGCCTTGCAGCCGAGGGCGGTATTGGGGCTTGGGTTTTGTCGGCGTGGTCACAGGGGAGGGCGTTGGCGCAACTGGCTTGGCTTCCTGTGCCGCGGGCGGAGGCACCGGCTGCCGCTGGTCGAGGGCGAGCAGGGAGGTTTCCAGGTTGCGCTGAACCGGCATCAGCATCAGGGTCTTGATGCCGGCAAAGTATTCACTGCGCAATGCGGCTTCCAGCGGCTTGCCCTGATAAAGACCCACGCCGATCTGCCAAGGGGCACCTTCGGTACGGTACGCCTGCAACTGCTCCAGGCGGGTTTGCAACTGCTGCAGTGCGCGCAGCTTGTCGTACAGTTGGCCGGAAGCCGCCAGCTTGCGGGCGGCTTCCCGTTCCTGGCTGATTTCCGCCAGCAGTTGCTGGTTGCCGATGTAGGACCAGCTCCACAGGCCTGCCAGGACGCTGAGCGTCAGCACGCCGGCCGCCATGGCTGCCATGCGCCAGCGGCTGCCGCTGTGCCGGGTCTGCCGGGAGATCAGGTGCTGGTCCGGAAACAGTACCTTGCGAAACAGGTCGCCCAGGAAAAAGCTATACGAGGCCGGGGCCTGACGTTTGTCGCCCTGTCTTGCAACCAGATCGAACTGACCCTGAACCCGGTTGGCCGCCACGATACGCGGCGTGCCTTCCTGCAGCGCGCTGGTAAAGTAGAAGCCGCGTAGCAGGGGGCGGGCGTGATAGGGGTCGTCCTCGTACAGCAGAGTTACGAATTTCACGACGGCTTCTTTCAGGCCGTGAAACTCGATCGGGAAAGCGAAGTGTGCCGGACGAACCTGATCGCCGCGATATTGCTGCAACTTCTCCTCGCCGGCCTGCACCAGACCGCAGTGAAGCAACTCGAATTGCTGGGCGGCGACGGTGGAGGCATCGAAGCCGTTGCCCTGGTGGGCTGTCAGCGTGCAGCCCCACACCCCGGCGCGCTCTTCTTCCGGCATGTCCTGGAAGAACTCGGCGAATCCACCCAGCAGATCCAGTTTGGTAAACACCAAGTAGACGGGGACGTGCAGCTCGAACGTGCTGCAGACCTCGTGGATGCGTTCCCGTACCTGACGGACATACAGCGAAAAGCCTTCGCTGTGGTGCTGGGCCAGTTCGGGCAGGCTGATGGCGACCAGGATGCCGTTCACTGGCGCTTTGGTACGATGTTTTTTCAGCAGTTTCAGAAAAGCGAGCCACTCGCCTCGATCCTCGCTCTGGGTCGCGTAGCGGCCGGCGGTATCGAGCAGCACCCCTTCGGTGGAGAAGAACCAGTCGCAGTTGCGCGTGCCGCCGACCCCCTGGATGCCACTCTTGTCGCTGAAGGGGAAGGTGAGGCCGGACTGCAGGATGGCCGAGCTTTTGCCGGCGGCAGGGTGGCCGATGATCATGTACCAGGGCAGCTCATACAGTGCCGCATTGCCACTGCTGTTGCCGAGTTTCGACTTCTTCAGGGTGTCGATGGCGGCCAGTAGTCGCTGGCGCAGCAGGGTGACTTCGGCGCGCTTGTCGGAGCCGGCGTGGATCACGGCATCGTCAGCCTGCTGGCGCAGCATTTTCTCCAGCAGTCCGCCGGCGCGCCGGGCCAGAAGTTGCCCGATCAGCAGGCTGGCCACCCAGAGCAGCATGATCACGACGATGCAACTTAGCCGGGCCTCTAGGGTTTCCAGCCCCATCCATTCACCCAGGAACCAGATCAGGGCGATCAGGATCAGGAATCCGATCGCCGATGCCACCTTGGCATAGCGACGCCAACCTTTTTTCAACACCTCTTCACCTTCCTATTCGTTTATTGCTGCCGGGCCAACAGCTGCTTCAGCGAGCCGCTGCGTTCGATATGGCCGTAATCCTTGAAACTCCAGTTACCGCCCCAGGTCAGTCCCGCCGCCGTGGCTTCTTCCCCCAGGGCAAGGTAGGCCGACATGGCCCAGGGGGCGCGCTCCGAAACCACGACTTTCCCGTTTCTGACGGGCGCCAGATCGACGGCCAGGCCGTACTGGTGCTTGCTCTGTCCACCTTTGGCCTTGGTGACCAGCGTGCCTTGTCCCGCCAGGGCATCCTGACGCTCGGGGCTGCGGTAACCCTCCAGCAGGGTCATGGGAAAGCCACGTGCCTCCAGACGTGCCATGACGCGCAGCACCGTCTGAACGAACGCTGCATCGAGCTTGTTCCAGTCTCGGTCCGCCCGGTTCAGTCGTGGCTGTTCGCTGATGGCATCCCTGAAAGCCTCCGGGGGCAGAGGAGGGGGAGGCACCAACTGCTCCTCCTGCAAGGTCAGCTTGATGCGAGAGCTGTTCGTGTATTCATTAGGGATGAATTCCGACGAGCGGTGCATTTCTCTAAAAAATAAAGCCAGTACGACTGGCATGGTGGCCAAAGATAGCGAAACAAGGGGTAATTTGGCAATGACAAAGTACTTTTTTATATGTTCTTTTGCATTGTTTATGTGGTTCTTGGCTGCGCGTGGCGATGTCTTATTGCATAAATTTTGAGCGCTGGTCGTAGTCGTCAGTGTTGTGGCTATGTGGCCTTTCTCTTTTGTATGTTGTTCATTTATTGACGATTTTTTGCTGAAAAAGCGAATTCCAACCCATGCGACCAGGCATATCAGCAACATGGCTGTCGCTGGTGCGAGGTAGATCTGCACTGAATCTAGCCCGTTCATGTGCCTGCTATGTGTAATGCCCATGTTGTTAACTGTGTTTTTTTAGGTAAAAATACTAATAAATTTAATTTTATTCATACTTTGTACAAAAAATGCTTTTCAATTATCATGTCTAATTGGCATGATTTCCAGAGGTAGCTGACAGATGCAGCATTGCAAGGCCGGGTTGTGGCGTCATGCCAGGGGGTTTCTGGGGGGGCTGGTGCCTGCCGTATTGCTCATGTCCGGGTGTGCTTCGAACAAGGAAGTACAAGTGTCCGGGGAAGCCGCTGCGCAGCTGAACCGCGACGGTCGCGGCAAGCCTCTGTCGGTCGTGGTGCGGGTCTATCAGCTGAAGTCGGATCAGGCGTTCAACCGCTTGAGCATGGAGGCGCTGGCGACTGCCAAGTCGGACAAGGAGTTGCTGGCATCCGAACTGCTCGACATGCGCGAGATGACGCTGCTGCCGGGTACGCGCGTTACGGTGTCCGGTTTCGTGGTGAACCCCGAGGCCTCGCACATTGGCCTGGTGGCCCTGTTCCGCCAGCCGGACCGGCATTTCTGGCGCTTGCTGTACGACGCCGATGTCGTGCGCAGCAAGGGGCTGCAGTTCGCGGCGGAAGACTGTTACCTGCGTGCCGTCAAGCCTCCGCCAAAGCTGTTGCCGGGGCAGCCCAAGTCGCTGCAGGTCGATTGCCGCTAGGCCAGACGTTTGCCTAGCGTGTTGGTTTTGGATGTGTTGGCCAGTGCAGAGTGCCTGGCTCACCGGATTGATTGAAGATGCAACAAGCTAAACGTGTGTTGTGGGGCGAAGGCATGTTTCTGCGCCCGCAGCATTTCCAGCAGCAAACGCTGTTTCTCGAGCAAGATGCCGTCAGCCGCCAGCAGTTGCTGTGCCGTCATACGTGGGGTGTACAGCAACTGCGGCTGGACGAACAGGCGCTGAAGGGGGGCATGGTGCGGGTGGATGCCCTGGGCATCCTGTTCCGCGATGGCCTGCTCTATCAGGCCCCGCAGTCCTCGCCATTGCCTTTGTCCCGGGACCTCTCGACCCTACCGCAACTGGGCGTGGCCACGACGCTGTATGCCTGCCTGGCCGATCTGCAGGCCTATGGCGGCAATGCCCGCACTGGCGAGCAGGCCGGCAGGCCTAGCCGTTATCAGAATGGCGGTTTGGAGCTGGCCGATCTCTACACCCAGGCGCTCCCGGCCGAAGTGGCGACACTGGAGCCCAACGTGCGCCTGATGTTCGAAGAAGAGAACCGCGACGGCTACGATGCCATTCCACTGTGCCGTCTGCAGAAGGATGCCACCGGCCAGTGGGGCGTGGCGGGCGATTTCCTGCCGCCGCTGCTGACCATCGGTGCGGCGGGAGAACTGCCGCAGTTGGTGCGGCGCCTGCTGGATATCCTGCTGGTGAAAAGCCAGGCGTTGACGGGGGCACAGCGCGAGCGAGCCAAGAGCGTGATGGAATTCGGCTCCAGCGACATCAGCGCCTTCTGGTTGCTGCATACCGTCAATCGCAACTTTGCTCGTTTGCGCCACCTGTCGCTGAGCAACCCGCTGCACCCGGAAGAGCTGTACATGGCGCTGGCAGAGTTTTGTGGCGAGCTGCAGACGTTTTCCACCCGCTATGCGCTGGTCGACATACCTGCCTACCGCCATGACGCTCTGCATGCGGTGTTTGCTGCTTTGGACCTGCAGATACGGGAGTTGCTGGAAACCGTCATCTCGGCACGCTATGTCGTCATCCCGCTGCATTCCCCGAAGCCGTCCTTCCATATTGGCCGGCTGGAGAGCGACCGCCTGTTGGACAACGTCGACTTTTACCTTTCGGTACAGAGCGAACAGCCGGCCAGCCAGGTCATCGACAACGTGCCGCTCAAGTTCAAGATCGGCGCACCGGACGATGTCGAGAAGATTCTTAACTCCGCGATGCGCGGGGTGGCGCTGAGTCACGCGGCGCAAACGCCTTCCGCCGTGCCGGTGCGAGTGGGAAATCATTACTTTTCGCTCCAGCCGCACGGTGACATTTTTGCCCGCATGTTGCAGTCGCGCAGCATCTGCATCTACGTTCCGCAAACCTTGTCCGGGCTGACCCTGGAACTGATCGCCGTTTTCCGTTGAGGCCAACATGAGTCAAGCCGTCGTAACCACAACAGCCAACGAGTCCACCATCAACGTGGCCAGTACCGGCCCCAGCCTGCGCGAGATGCTGGAAGACGGCGTGTACCTGCTGTTTCTGCTGAAAGACGGCAACGCGCCGGGCAGCAGCGTGGAGTTCAACCGCCGTATCGACCAGTTCCTGCTGCAGTACGAACGCAACGCCCGCAATTTCGGCAAGTCGGTGGAGGCTATCGGCCAAGCCAAATACGCGTTCTGTGCCTTGTTGGATGAGATCATTCTGTCGTCCGATTTTTCGCTACGCGACGAGTGGGAGCGCATGCCGCTGCAACTGCGTCTGTTTGGCGAGCACCTGGCCGGGGAAGGTTTCTTCAACCGACTGGAGCAACTGCGGCTGGAGCCGGCACGCCACATCGAGGAACTGGAGGTGTACTACACCTGCCTGCTGCTGGGCTTCCAGGGACGTTATCTGCTGGAGGGCGAAGAAAAACTCGGCTACCTCACCCACAAGCTGGGGCAGGAAATCCAGCAGGTACGGGGTGGCAAGGCCGAATTCGCACCCAATTGGCAGCTTCCGCAACGTTTCCAGGCCTATGTCCGCCATGAATTGCCGCTGTGGTTGTACTTCGCGCTGCTGGCCTTGGCTGGCGCCGCGATCTGGGGGACTTACCATTGGTTGCTTGGTCGTCAATTGAGCAAATTGTTCGGAATCTGAGCGATGAATGCCCCCTCACTGCGGTATACCCAGATACTGCCTTCGGTGTTGGATCGTCTGCTGGACGACCGGCCCGATCTCAGCCATGGGACCGAGCACCTGCTGTTCGAGCTGCCTCAGTTCCGCCGTGCGCTGGCGCGCGATCTCGAAGCGCTGCTCAATACCCGCGTCATGGCGCAGCCTGAACTGTTCGAGGCTCATACCCTGGCGGGGGACAGCATGCTGCAATTCGGCATTCCCGACCTGAGCGGCATCAGCCTGCTGAATCCCGACGACCGCGAACTGTTACGTGAGCAACTGCGCCGCGCCATTGAAATCCACGAACCGCGTTTGTCCCGCGTCAGGGTGAATCTGGATGCGCCGAGGGAAAGGGAGCGGCACCTGCGTTTCCGTGTCGATGCGGTACTGAAAGTACACCCGCACCGTCCCCCCGTGAGCTTTGACGCCACGCTGCAACTGTCGTCCAACGTTTACAAGGTTCAGGGCTGAAAAGCCGTCGTCTTCCCATGGATCTTTCCCCCTTG
>NZ_JBYSWM010000004.1:0-199011 GCF_058781125.1 Pseudogulbenkiania sp. FW507-F1
TACCTGGCCAAGGTCGGGCTGCCGGAGAGCGTAGAGGGCAAGTACCCGTCGCACATGTCGGGCGGGCAGCAGCAGCGCGTGGCGATCGCGCGCGCGCTGGCGATGGAGCCGGAGGTGATGCTGTTCGACGAGCCGACCTCGGCGCTCGACCCGGAGCTGGTGGGCGAGGTGCTGAAGGTGATGCAGACGTTGGCCGAAGAGGGCCGCACCATGCTGGTGGTGACGCACGAGATGGGCTTCGCGCGCGAGGTGTCCAACCACGTGATCTTCCTGCACCAGGGCCGGGTGGAGGAGGAAGGGCACCCGCGCGAGGTGCTCAACCAGCCCAAGAGCGAGCGCCTCCAGCAGTTCCTCGCCGGCAGCCTGAAATGACCGCGGCGTCCCTGTTGCGGCAAGCCTGCTGATGGATACGCCACGCCAGTTGGCGGTGCTGCTGCTGCCGCCCTGTTCGATGTTCGGCATCGGCTGCCTGAACGAGCCGTTTGCCCAGGCCAACCGCCTGTCCGGCAAGAAGCTCTACCAGCTCAGTTTTTACACCTGGGACGGCGAGCCGTTGCCGCTCTCCGGCGGCATGGCGTTCCCGGTGGCGGGCGCGCTGCGCGAGGCGGCGCCGTTCGAGCAGCTGTTCGTGCTGAGCGAAGGCGTCGCCTCGTTCGCCGACTCGGGCCTCTTCACCAGCGAACTGGGGCGCCTGGCGCCGCGCCTGACGCTGTTAGGCGGCGTGCACGCCGGCGCCTGGTGGCTGGCCAGTGCCGGCGTGCTGGACGGTTACCGCGCCACCATCCACTGGCAGGACTACCCACGCTTCGCCGACCGCTTTCCCAAGGTAGTGGCGAGCCAGCGCGTGTTCGAACTCGATCGCGACCGCTTCAGCTGCGGCGGCGCGCTGGCCGTGCTGGATGGCGCACTGGCGCTGATCGGGCGCGATCATGGTGCCGAGCTGGTGGAATCCGTCGCCGCGGTGCTGTGCGCCGAACGCGTGCGCGGCAGCGAGGAGAAGCAGCGCGTGCCGCTGCTGGCGCGTGTCGGCGAGCGCCAGCCCAAACTCACCGAGGCGGTGATGCTGATGGAAGCCAATATCGAGGAGCCGCTCACCACCGACGAGATCGCCCAGTTCACCGGGCAATCGCGCCGCCAGCTCGAGCGGATGTTCAAGCAGCACCTCGACGTGCCGCCGTCGCGCTACTACCTGCAACTGCGCCTGGAGCGGGCGCGCGCCATGCTGCGCAACACCGGCAAGTCGGTGGTGCAGATCGGCCTGTTGTGCGGCTTCTCGTCCGGGCCGCACTTTTCCACCGTGTATCGTTCCCATTTCGGCATCGCCCCGCGCGAAGAACGCTTCGCCAATGAGTCGAAACCGGCCGATGCCGAATGAGCCGCCCGGCACGGCGTCCCGGGCTGGTGGAAACCGGAATGGACCTGTCGTTTTTCTGGAAGGTAAATAAAAAAAGCGTCATTAGAATGAATCCCATCTCAACGCCTGCCAAGGAGAACAGAATGACCGCTCAAGTCAACCGCCACACCTTCGATGAAGTCATGGTTCCCAACTACGCCCCGGCCGCCTTCATCCCGGTATCCGGCAAGGGCTCGCGCCTGTGGGACCAGGGCGGTAACGAATACATCGACTTCGCCAGCGGCATCGCCGTGACCAGCCTCGGCCACCTGCACCCGGAACTCACCGCCGTGCTGCACGAGCAGGTCGACCGCCTGTGGCACCTCTCCAATACCTTCACCAACGAGCCGGCGCTGCGCCTGGCGCGCCGCCTGACCGAAACCACCTTCGCCGAGAAGGTGTTCTTCAGCAACTCCGGCGCCGAGGCCAACGAAGCCGCGCTGAAACTGGCGCGCCGTTACGCCTTCGACCACTTCGGCGGCGACAAGACCGGCATCGTGTCGTGCAAGCAGGCCTTCCACGGCCGCACCCTGTTCACCGTGTCGGTCGGCGGCCAGCCCAAGTACACCGAAGGCTTCGCGCCGCTGCCGGGCAACCTGAACCACATCGAATTCAACAACCTGGCCGCCGCCGAAGCCGCGATCAACGACGGCACCTGCGCCGTGATCGTCGAGCCGGTACAGGGCGAGGGCGGCGTGCTGCCGGCCACCCCGGAATACCTGAAGAAGCTGCGCGAGCTGTGCGACAAGCACAACGCGCTGCTGATCTTCGACGAAGTGCAGATCGGCGTCGGCCGCTCCGGTTCGCTGTTCGCCTACCAGGCCTACGGCGTGACCCCGGACATCCTGACCAGCGCCAAGGCACTGGGCAACGGCATGCCGATCGGCGCCATGTTGACCACCAGCAAGATTGCCGCTTCCTTCGTGGTCGGCACCCATGGTTCGACTTACGGCGGCAACCCGCTGGCCTGCACCGTGGCCGACAAGGTGATCGAGATCATCAACACCCCGGAGGTGCTGGACGGCGTCAAGCGCCGCCATCAGCTGCTGGTGGACGGCCTCAAGCGCATCGGCGCCAAGCATCATGCGTTCAAGGATGTACGCGGCATGGGCCTGCTGGTCGGCGCCGAACTGGTCGACGAACTCGCCGGCAAGGCCAAGGACTTCCTCACCGCAGCGGCACGCCACGGCCTGGTACTGTTGGTAGCCGGCCCCAACATCGTGCGCATCGCACCGTCGCTGGTGATCCCGGAAGCGGACCTGGAAGAAGGCCTCAAGCGCCTGGAAGCCGTGACTGCCGAGATCATGGAGAAGGCGAAGGTAGTCAAAGAGGCCCAGCCTGCTTAAGCGCCACAACTCGTAGGATGGGTGAAGGCAAATATGCCGGAACCCATCAGCATCGACCGATGGGTTTCGCGTTGCGCCACCATCCTACGAACAGAAACCATTGGAAGGGACTGACATGCTGTTTGTTCGACCGAGCAAGCTTTCCGATCTGGACCAGATCGAGCGCATGGCGCGATCGGGCGGGCCGGTGCTGCACTCGCTGCCGCCCGACCGCCAGCGCCTGCAACAGCGCGTGAACGACTCGCTCAATTCGCTGCGCAGCGAGGTCGAGTGCCCCGGCGAAGAGAGCTACCTGTTCGTGCTGGAAGACTCCGTCAGCGGCCGGCTCTACGGCACCGCCGGCATCATGGCGATGGCCGGCTTTTCCGAGCCGTTCTACGCCTTCCGTAACGAAGTACTGGTGCACGCCTCGCGCGAGCTCAAGGTGAACCACCGCGTGCACGCGCTGATGATGTCGCACGAGCTGACCGGCCGCACCCGGCTCACCGGCTTCTACTTCGACGAAGCCACGCTCGGCAACGCGCTGCTGGCGCCGCAGCTGTTGTCACGCTCACGCATGCTGTTCATCGCCGAGCACCGCGAACGTTTCAGCAACGAGATATTCTCGGTGCTGCCAGGTGTGGCCGACGAAGAGGGCCGCTCGCCGTTCTGGGATGGCGTCGGCTACAAGTTCTTCCGCCGCGACTTCACCCAGATGGAACTGGCCTCCGGCGGCCGCAGCCGCACCTTCATCGCCGAAATGATGCAGGTCGACCCGCTCTATGTACCGCTGCTGTCGGAAGAGGCGCAGCGCGTGATGGGTGAGCCACACGTCGGCGCGCGCCTCAACTACCGCTGCCACTTGGCCGAAGGCCTGGAGCCGGACAAGTTCGTCGACCTGTTCGACGCCGGCCCGGTGCTGACCGCGCCGCTGGAGGTGTGCCAGTCGGTGCGCCACAGCCGGGTGCACTGCGCGCTGCGCGGCGAGGTGAGTGGCCCGACCGTGCCTTACCTGGTGAGCAATACCCAAACCGGCGATTTCCGCTGCACCGTCGCCGAGCTGCCGGCGCGGCTGGAGAGCGAGATCGTCCTGCCGCAAGAAGTGGCCGACGTGCTGGAGATCGCCGACGGCGACGAAGTGCGTTGCGCGCCGCTGCACGTTGAAGGAGCCCGCCCATGATCGTGATGAGACTGTGCCGACCGGACGATGTCGACGCCCTGGTGGAACTGGCGCACAAGGCCGGCCCCGGCATGACCACGCTGAAGCCCGACCACGCCGTGCAGGCGGCGCGCCTCGACCGCGTGCAGCGCACCGTCGACGGCACCGCGCCGCTGGCGGAGCAGGGCTATCTGTTCGTGCTGGAAGACAGCGACAGCGGCCAGGTGGTGGGCGTGTGCGGCCTCGAGGTCGCGGTCGGCCTCGACCAGCCGTTCTACACCTACCGCATGGACAGTTTCGTGCACGCCAGCCGCGAACTGGGGCTGTGGACCAAGATGGACAAGCTGCACATGTCGCACGGCCTGACGGGCTACTCCGAGCTGTGCACGCTGTTCCTCGACCCGGATTTCCGCGTCAACGGCAACGGCGCGCTGCTGTCCAAGGCGCGCTTCATGTTCCTGGCGCAGTTCCCGGAACGCTTCGCCGAACACATCTGCGCCGAAATGCGCGGCCACTTCGACGAGAACGGCGAATCGCCGTTCTGGAAGGCGCTCGGCACGCACTTCTACCGCATCGACTTCCACGAAGCCGACCACCTGGTGGCGCTCGGCAAGAAGTCCTTCCTCGCCGAACTGATGCCGCGCTACCCGGTATACATCGACTTCCTGCCGCCCGAGGCACAGGAGTGCATCGGCAAGGTCCACAAGGACACCGAGCCGGCGCGCCGCCTGCTGGAGGCCGAAGGCCTGCGCTTGGAGCACCACGTCGACATCTTCGAGGGTGGCCCAGTGCTGGAAGCCCGCGTCGACAGCCTGCGCGTGATGCGCGACAGTCAGCTGTACCGCGTCGAGATCGTGGCCGAACGCGCCGCCGCCGGCGAGCAGCGCTACCTGGTGGCCAACGGCGAACTGGCCGATTTTCGCGTGATTCTGGCTTCGGCCAACCCTGCGGACGGCGTGATCGCCCTGAGTGCCGAGCACGCCCAGGCCCTGCACGTGAAGAGCGGCGACACCGTACGCGCCATGACGCTCTATCCCGCTGCCAAGGCAGCTAGCTGATAACCGATTGCCGCCGGCAGCGCGCCGCTGCCGGCCCACCACATGGAAAGACACGACATGAGCCAACTGTTCATCGACGGTAACTGGACCGCCGGCCACGGCCCGGTCTTTGTTTCGCTCAACCCGGCCACCGGCCTGCCTGTATGGGAAGGCCGCGCCGCGGCAACGGACGACATCGACGCCGCCTTCATCGCCGCGCGCCGCGCCTTCGCCGGCTGGCGCCGCACCGCGCTGGCCGAGCGCCTGGCCTTGGTACGCCGCTTCGCCGAGGTGCTGGGCGAGCACAAGGAAGAGCTGGCCCGCACCATCGGCCTGGAAACCGGCAAGCCGCTGTGGGAATCGCGCCAGGAAGTGGCGGCGATGATCGGCAAGATCGAGATATCGATCCGTTCCTACAACGAGCGTACCGGCGAACACCGCGCCGACCTCGCCGGCGACAGCTCCGTGCTGCGCCATCGCCCGCATGGTGTGGTGGCGGTGTACGGTCCGTACAATTTTCCCGGCCACCTGCCGAACGGCCACATCGTGCCGGCGCTGATCGCCGGCAACACCGTGCTGTTCAAACCGTCCGAGCTGACCCCGCTGGTGGCCGAGCTCACCGTCAAACTGTGGGAAAAAGCCGGCGTGCCGGCCGGCGTGATCAACCTGCTGCAGGGAGAGCGCGACACCGGCATTGCGCTGGCGCAGCACGCCGACCTCGACGGATTGCTCTTCACCGGCAGCTCCGCCACCGGCGTGGCGCTGCACCGCCAGTTCGCCGGCCGTCCCGGCTTCATGCTGGCGCTGGAGATGGGCGGCAACAACCCGCTGCTGGTGGCCGAGTGCGCCGACCTCGACGCCGCCGTGCACCACGCCATCCAGTCCGCCTTCCTCTCCGCCGGCCAGCGCTGCACCTGCGCGCGCCGCATGCTGGTGCCGGTGGGCGAATTCGGTGACCGCTTCGTGGCGCGCCTGGCCGAGGTAGCCGGCAAGCTCACCATCGGCGCCTTCGACGCCGAGCCGCAGCCGTTCATGGGGGCGATGGTGTCGCTCAAGGCCGCGCAGGGCATGCTCGCCGCGCAAGAGCGCCTGATCGCGCTGGGCGCCAAGCCGATCCTGGAAATGCGCCAGCTGGAAGAGGGCAAAGCCTTCGTCACGCCGGCCATCCTCGACGTCACCGCCGTGACCGAGCTGCCGGACGAGGAATACTTCGGCCCGCTCACACAGATCATCCGCTACCGCGACTTCGATCTGGCGCTGGAGATCGCCAACGACACCGAATACGGCCTGTCGGCGGCGCTGCTGGCCGACGATGCCGCTCTGTGGGAACGCTTTAGCCAGGACATCCGCGCCGGCGTGGTGAACTGGAACAAGCCGACCAACGGTGCCTCGTCCGCCGCGCCGTTCGGCGGTGTCGGTAACTCCGGTAACCACCGTCCGGGGGCCTACTACGCCGCCGACTACTGCGCCTACCCGATGGCCTCGGTGGAAGCGCCGGCGCTGGCGCTGCCGAGCCAGCTCGCGCCGGGAATGTCGTTGTAAGCCTCTCGATCAGGCGGCTGCGCCTTGGCATCTTGAGTACTCGCAGGCTGGGCAAAGGCACACCGGCCGGAACCCATCAATAGCGGATGAGGGGTTCCGCATTGCTCCACCCATCCTGCGCCTGCGACGCGGCTCGGCCTGCCATGGCCCGCTCGCTTTCCGGAGGAGCTCCCGATTTTGTCTGTGGAAGTCGTCAGTGTTGGCAGTCCGGTGCACACCGGGCTGCTTTTTTTTGGGCACGTGCCATCCCGCGTACGGGTCGCCCCATGGCGCGCGCTGGCAGTGTCTATAGTGGATGAGGGCGGCCGCAGGGACATGCAGGCCGGGGTTCAAGGCGGCGTGCCGCTGTTTTTCGACAAGGGGGAGGGACTGTCATGCCCAACACGACGGAACCCGGATTACTCCACCTGCTGTATCTCTACTTCATTCCCTATTGGCTGTTCCGTGACGTCTCGCAGGGCGACCACATGCTGCGCGAGCAGAACTATCGCTTCAACCGCCAGCAACGCAAATACCTGCCGGGCTATCTGATCAAGTGGGCGATCCTGTGCGCGCTGTTGTTGGCCAGCCATCACCTGGCCAAGACTCTGGCTGAGGTGGTGCCCGACTGGTACGAGGTCTTCCGCGCCTGGGCGCTGTTTTCCGGCATCAGCTTTTCGGTCGGCTTTGCCCTGATGGCCAACATCGTGGTGCTGTGGGGTTATCTGACCTTTATGCACTGATGGTCTCATGCCGTAGCCGGCGGAGCCTGTGCTGCGGGATGACGCGCACTGGCACGCCAGGTTGCTGCAATGCTGATCAGTCCGTTGCACCCAATGCCACACTTGATTGCCACCGATGCAGATCGACCCTCAAGAGATATCCATGCTTCCGGCTGACGGCCGGCCCCTTCCTGTTGTAGAGGTGACATCCGCATTGCCCGATGCGCCAAGTCGGGAACCCTGATGCTCCGCGATGATCGAGGCCCGAGCCGGGCCGAAGCCTTTCGTGCCGATCTTCTATGAAGCCGGGTCAAAGACCAGGCAAGTAGTGCTCGCGTGGGCGTAGAGCTTGCCGTCAGGTCCGACCAGCCTGCCTTCCGCGGTCGCCACCTGGCGGCCGCCGTGGACCAGCCGGCCTTCCGCGCGAACCAGCGGCACCGCGTCGGTGAGTGCGCGGACGAGGTTGAGCTTCAGTTCCAGGGTGGTGTAGGCCTTGCCCGCCGGCAGCGTGGAATGCACGGCGCATCCCATGGCGGTGTCGAGTATGGTTGCAAACCAGCCGCCGTGCACGGTGCCCATCGGGTTGTAGTAGCTGAAGCCTGGCTCCCCTTGGAATACCGCAAATCCGGGCTCGATGCGAAGCAGGGCGAAGCCGAGCGTCGCAGCCATCGGCGGGGGCGGAATCTCCCCGGCGAGAAGCTCCTGAAATATCTGCAATCCGTTGCGCCCGGCGAGCTGGGCAGGGGAGGCCACGCCGGGAGTCGTCTGGAGGCGGGCGCGCACGGCCGCCTCCTCGGCCCGCCAGCGGGCAAGCGTTTCTTCGGGGTTCATCGCGTCGGTTGGCGCTGTCATGGGGTCGACTCCTCTCCCTAGCTTCCTAGAATCGAGCGGCGCGCGCGCTCGTGCGGGTCGATTTTCGGCGGGGACCCCACCTCGGATGCGGGTCGAGACGCGACGCTGGTCACGGGCGACGGGACGATTCGCTGACGCGCGAGTTCATGCGGATCCGTCGGCGCTTGCGTCTCGGTTGCCGTCGTGGTGGGGATGGCGGCCGAATGCGGTGTCACGTTCAGTATCGACTGCCGCGCCTGCTCGTGAGGGTCCTGCGGGTGGCCGGGATTCGCCAGCGCGGTGTGGGCGGAAATGACGAGGACAATGCCGGACAATGCCAAAAGCGATTTCATGATGAGTCTCCTGTTCGGGTGTAGCAGTAGGCGGGCGGAGCCGTTAGTGCCTGGCACCGCTCGGCCGAGAAATACGTGTGTATCCACATAAAGCGTGAAAAGCGCTGTTAACCATTCGCCATGGGGCATCTCCTGTTAAACAGTCGGCCGTAATTGCCCGTACCCGGCGCCAGCCCGGCCCCCAACCAGTGCCACCGCTCGATGCGCCCATGATGAGCACCCCTGGATTGTTCTGTTGTGGTCATTTTGCTTACCTGCGGGCGCTAGTGGAGAAGTCGCCGGAGAGGTGGTTGCTGCTTGCATGCCGCGCATCCCACCCGCCCCCCAAGGCCCGGAAGGAGGCAATAGCGGCGCGCGCCGCCTCCGTTTGGGCCTGTGCCTTCGCATCGCGCGCCTGCAGCAGCTTGCTGTCGGCATCGAGCACCTCGATCAGGCTGACGACGCCGCCCTGGTAGGCGGCAAGCGAGTTCTCGCGCGCACGGGCGAGCGAGGATTCGCCCCGCGTCAGGATGCCGACCTGGGCCTCGCGTTTGATGAGGGAGGAGAAGGCGTTCTCGACATCCTCGGCGGCCCGCAACACGGCCAGCCGGTAGGCCGCCAGGGCTTCGGCCTCCTGGCCGCGCGCGGCAGCGATCTGCGCGTCGACGCGGCCGAAGTCGAACAGGCGCCAGCGCAGTCCGAGGACGCCCTGGGCCTGGCTGGCGGCCCCGGTGAAGAGGTTGCCGCTCGCGATCGCAGTGGCGCTGCCCAGCAGGGCGGCAAGCGAAAACTTGGGGTAGTACTCCGAGACCGCCACGCCGATGCGCGAATTGGCCGCAGCCAGGCGCCGCTCGGCGGCGATGAGGTCCGGCCTGCGCCGAATCATCTCGGCCGGGGTGCCGGTCTCGGCCAGCCCTGGAACGACCGGGACCGGTGCCACCGGAGCCAGCTCCGTGCGGTAGGTTCCCGGCTGAGCTCCAAGCAGCACGTCCAGTGCGTTCATCGCCGAATCGAGGCCGGCTTCCAGGACGGGAATCTGTGCCTCGGCCTCGGTGAGCGAACCCTCGGCCTGGTTCATCTGGAGTTCGGCGGCAATCCCCTTCTCGTACTGAAGCCTGACCATGGCGAACAACTGACGACGGGTTTCCTCTTGCTGTCTGGCGATCGCGATGCGCGCCTGCAAGCCCCGGATCGTGACGTACACATCCGCCGTCTGCGCGGCCACGGCCAGCCGTGTCGCCACCGCGCCGGCTTCGGATGCCTCGTACGCCGCGCGTGCCTCCTCCCGCCCTCGCCGCAGACCGCCGAACATGTCGATCTCCCAACTCGCACCGAGGTTGGCCTCGTAGGAGCTGCCGCTGCGATCGAAGCCGGGCGTGGCGTTGAGCACCTGCCCCAGCGGGGTCTCGACCGACTGGTAGCCTCGCGCTGCGGTTATACTCACGTTGGCCGCCGGAAGCAGCGCCGCATTGGCGTAGCGCAATGACGCACGCGACTGGGCGACACGTGCCGCCGCTTGCGCGATGTCCAGGTTCTGGTCGAGGGCCAGCGCGACGAAGTGCGTCAGCAGCGGATCGTCGAAGGCGGCCCACCAGATCGTGAGGTCTGCCTTGTGCTGAACCTGCCGGTGATCGACGCCTTCCTGTCCGATGAAGGTGGGCGACAGGGCGATCTCGGGCCGTCTGTAGTCGGGGCCGACGGCGCAGCCCGTCAAGACGCCGACGCTCAGAAGAAGGGCGAGAGAACGGGGATGGGCGAGCATGGGAGTCCTTCGGGGGAGTTGAACTGTTTGTGTGACTATAGTCTAAATTGGTCACTGGTTGTCAAGCTTTAGCATACGAGGTATTGTTTTCCCCATGAATGAAATCGAGTCTTCCGCCCCGCAGACGCGTGGCCCCGCCGACCATAGCGTTCGAGAACAGATCGTGGAGGCGGCCGGAGAACACTTCAGCCACTACGGCTACGAGAAGACCACGGTCTCCGACCTGGCCAAGGCGATCGGCTTTTCCAAGGCCTATATCTACAAGTTCTTCGACTCCAAGCAGGCCATCGGCGAGGCCATCTGCTCCAAGACCTTGAGTGCCATCGTCGTGGCGGTCGAAGAGGCCGTGGCAGGCGCATCCACCCCGACGGAAAAATTCCGCAGAATGTTCAAGGTCTTGGTGGCGACCGGCGTGAGCCTGTTCTTCAACGACCGCAAGCTGTACGACATCGCGGCGTATTCCGCCGGCGAGGGGTGGCCGTCTGCCCGCGCCTACTGCGAGCGCATCCGGCAGATCCTGACGGAGATCGTCCGCGAAGGGCGGGAGAGCGGCGAGTTCGAACGCAAGACACCGCTGGACGAGACGGTGCATGCTATCTATCTCGTCATGCTGCCCTTCGCGAATCCGCTCCTGCTCCAGCACAACCTCGACCTCGTCGAGGACGCGCCTACACGACTTTCGAACCTGGTGCTGCGTAGCCTGGCGCCTTAGGGTACTCCATGAGCACAAAGTGACCATTGACAAATATGGTCACAAGTTAGAGCATGAAGACCTTCGTGTTTCCGGAGGTCATCATGCTTCAGCGCCGTACTATTCCCTTCCTCGCCGTCGTCGGTCTGTTGCCCTTAGCCCTGGCAGCGTGCAGCGACGCCACTTCTTCAATTGATCCGCGGACCCGAATTCCCGTCGTACGGGTGGGGGCGGTAGAGGCCGCCGTCCAGGCCGAGCGCTCATTCACCGGCATTGTTGCGGCGCGGGTGCAGAGCGACCTGGGTTTCCGCGTTCCCGGCAAGGTCCTGGAGCGCCTGGTCGATACCGGGCAGGCCGTCAAGCGTGGCCAGCCGCTGATGCGCATCGACCCCACCGACTTGAAGCTCGCCACGCGCGCCCACGACGAGGCGGTTGCCGCCGCCACGGCGCGCGCGCGCCAGACCGCGGAGGACGAGGCGAGGTACCGCGACCTCGTCTCGGCGGGTGCGGTGTCGGCCTCGGCCTACGACAAGATCAAGACCGCCGCCCAGTCGGCAAGGGCGGAGCTCAATGCGGCCCAGGCCCAGGCCGACGTGGCGCGCAACGAAACCAGCTACACGGTCCTGCTTGCCGACGCGGACGGCGTGGTGGTGGAGACCCTGGCGGAGCCGGGCCAGGTCGTCAGTGCCGGGCAGGTTGTCGTTCGTGTGGCGCATGCCGGGCGCCGCGAAGCAGTCATCGAGCTCCCCGAAGCCCTGCGTCCGGCGGTCGGATCCGTGGCGCGCGCGGCCTTGTATGGCAGCGGGCTCACGGGCGCGGCGAAACTGCGCCAGTTGTCGGATGCCGCCAACCGTGAGACGCGCACCTTCGAGGCGCGCTACGTGCTGGAGGACCGTCTGGCGGACGCGCCGCTGGGCTCGACCGTCTCCATTCGCATCCCGCACGACCGCTCCGCTCCGGCACTGCGGGTACCCATCGGCGCGATCGTCGATCCCGGCAAAGGCCCCGGCGTATGGCTGGTCGAAGGGAAGGCGCCTCGGGTCACCTGGCGCGCCGTGCAGGTAACCGGCCTCAGTGACGAAGCCACCGCGGTCGTCGGTGGCCTCGCGGCGGGCGATCGCGTCGTCGTGCTCGGAGCCCATCTGCTGCACGAAGGTGAGCAGGTACGACTGGCTGACGGCAAAGCCGCGCAAAGCGTGGCGGCGGCCAGCGGGGAGGGGAAATGAGCGCCTTCAACCTCTCTGCCCTCGCGGTACGCGAGCGCTCGGTCACCCTGTTCTTGATGCTGGCCATCTTCATCGCCGGGATCGTGGCCTTTCTGACGCTGGGCCGGGCGGAGGATCCCGCCTTTACCGTCAAGCAGATGACCGTGGTCACCGCCTGGCCCGGCGCTACGGCAAAGGAGATGGAAGAACTGGTCGCCGAGCCCCTGGAAAAGCGCATGCAGGAACTGCGCTGGTATGACCGGACCGAGACCTTTACGCGACCGGGCCTGGCCTTCACCACGGTGTTCCTGCTCGACAGCACGCCCCCCGCGGAGGTCCCCGAGCAGTTCTATCAGGGGCGCAAGAAACTCGGCGACGAGGCCGGCAAGCTGCCGCGTGGCGTCATCGGCCCGATGGTGAACGACGAATACGCCGACGTGACCTTTGCACTCTATGCCTTGAAAGCGAAGGGTGAGGCCCATCGGCACCTGGTGCGCGACGCGGAGACCCTGCGCCAGCGCCTGCTTCATGTGGCGGGCGTCAAGAAGGTGAACATCATCGGCGAGCAGGCCGAACGGATCTTCGTTGAGTTCTCCCATGACCGCCTCGCGACCCTGGGCGTCTCCCCACGCGACCTCTTCGCAGCGCTGAACGGGCGCAACGTCATGACGCCCGCCGGCTCGATCGAAGCCAAGGGCCCACAGGTCTTCATCCGGCTGGACGGCGCCATCGACGATCTGGAGGCGATCCGGAATACGCCCGTCGCGGCGCGGGGCCGTACGCTGAAGCTCGGCGACATCGCCGAGGTGAAGCGGGGCTACGAGGATCCGGCCACCTTCCTCATCCGCAACAACGGCGAACCGGCCTTGCTGCTCGGCGTGGTCATGCGCGAGGGTTGGAACGGCCTCGATCTCGGCCGCGCGCTGGAGACGGAAGCGGCGGCGATCAACGCCGAGATGCCGCTCGGCATGAGCCTCACCAAGGTCACGGACCAATCGATCAATATCCACTCAGCCGTCGACGAGTTCATGCTCAAGTTCTTCGTGGCCCTCGGCGTGGTGATGCTGGTGGGTTTCCTCAGCATGGGATGGCGCGCCGGCATCGTGGTCTCGGCAGCGGTTCCCCTGACCCTGGCCGCGGTCTTCGTCATCATGGCGGCCACCGGCAAGAACTTCGACCGGATCACGCTGGGCTCCCTGATCCTCGCCCTGGGGCTCCTGGTCGACGACGCGATCATCGCCATCGAGATGATGGTGGTGAAGATGGAGGAGGGCTACGACCGCATCCGCGCGGCGGCCTATGCGTGGAGCCATACCGCCGCGCCCATGCTTTCCGGAACCCTGGTGACGGCGATCGGCTTCATGCCGAACGGCTTCGCCAAGTCGACTGCCGGCGAGTACGCCGGCAACATGTTCTGGATCGTCGGCATTGCGCTGATCACGTCGTGGATCGTCGCCGTCGTGTTCACGCCCTACCTGGGGGTGAAGCTGCTCCCGAACTTCAAGCAACACGAGGGCGGGAACGCGGCGATCTACGCGACCCCGCACTACGAGCGCTTCCGCCGCCTTCTTGGATCGGTAATCCGGCGCAAATGGCTGGTTGCGGCGGGCGTGGTCGGTGCCTTGTTCGTCGCGGTCCTGGGCATGGACGTGGTCAACAAGCAATTCTTTCCGACTTCCGATCGGCCAGAGGTGCTGGTCGAAGTCCAGATGCCGTATGGCACCTCGATCCAGCAGACGAGTGCGGTGACCGCCAAGGTCGAGGCCTGGCTGGCCAGGCAGCCGGAAGCGAAGATCGTGACGGCCTACGTCGGACAGGGGGCGCCGCGCTTCTACCTCGCCATGGCGCCGGAGTTGCCCGATCCTTCGTTCGCGAAGATCGTCGTCCTGACGGACAACCAGGCGGCGCGTGAGGCGCTCAAGCTCAGGCTGCGGCAGGCGGTGGCCGACGGTCTGGCACCGGAGGCGCGCGTGCGGGTGGCCCAGTTGGTGTTTGGCCCGTACTCGCCGTTCCCCGTGGCCTTCCGCGTGATGGGGCCCGACCCCGACAAGCTGCGCGACATCGCGGCGCAGGTGCGTGCCGTGATGCAGGCCTCTTCCCAGATGCGGACGGTCAATACCGACTGGGGCGAGCGCGTGCCCACGCTGCGTTTCTCGCTCGATCAGGACCGGCTCCAGAGCCTTGGCCTGAGCTCCAGCGACGTGGCACAACAGCTTCAGTTCCTGTTGAGCGGCATCCCTATTACCGAGGTGCGCGAGGACATCCGCTCGGTACAGGTCGTGGCCCGTTCAGCCGGCAACACGCGGCTCGATCCGGGCAAGATCGCCGATTTCACCCTAGTCGGAGCGGCCGGCCAACGGATTCCGCTGTCGCAGATCGGAACGGTGAACGTCCACATGGAAGACCCGATCCTGCGCCGCCGCGACCGCACGCCAACGATCACCGTGCGCGGAGACATTGCCGAGGGCTTGCAGCCGCCGGACGTGTCCACCGCCGTATGGAAGGATCTTCAGCCCGTCATCGCCAAGCTCCCGGCCGGCTACCGGATCGAGCAGGGCGGTTCCATCGAGGAATCCGGCAAGGCGAATCGCGCCATGGCGCCGATCTTCCCCATCATGATCGCCCTGACGCTGATCACGATCATCTTCCAGGTCCGGTCGATCTCTGCGATGACGATGGTGTTCGCCACCGCGCCGCTGGGCCTGATCGGGGTCGTGCCCACCCTGCTGTTGTTCCGGCAGCCGTTCGGCATCAACGCCCTGGTCGGTCTGATTGCGCTGTCTGGAATCCTGATGCGCAACACGCTGATATTGATAGGACAGATTCGTGAAAACGAACAGGCCGGACTCGATCCATTCCGTGCGGTTATCGAAGCCACCGTGCAGCGCGCGCGCCCGGTCATCCTGACCGCACTCGCCGCCATCCTGGCGTTCATCCCGCTGACCCATTCGGTGTTCTGGGGGACGCTGGCCTACACCTTGATCGGCGGCACCTTCGCCGGGACGGTTCTGACCCTGGTGTTCTTGCCGGCCTTGTACTCGATCTGGTTCAAAATCAGGCCGACGGCGGCGGAGGGGCACGCCGCTCCTACGATACGAACGGAACCTGCTGCAGACTAGCTGAAGGAATCGGCGCGCCGGCCCCGCAGCGGTTGCCGGTGTGCCACCACTACATTTCACTTCATGAGCGCAGACGGAAGCCAGCTACGCGAGATCAATCACCTCATCGGCTTCTGGGGTTATCCGGCCGGTTGTCGGCCGGGCATTTCCACTCAAGCCGACGCCGCCACCGCGCCCGATTGGCTAGCCGCTGGCTCCATACCCTCCCGCCCAGCCTGCTCCAGCAGCCACTCGCGGAACACGCGTACCTTGTAGAGGTCGGCCTTGGTGGCCGGGTGCACCAGGTAGTAGGCGTGCTGGCTGCGCACCGGCTTGTCGAGCGCCAGCACCAGCCGTCCGCTCTGCAGCTCTTCCTCCACCAGGAAGTGCGGCAGCACCGCGATGCCGAGCCCCGCCACGGCGGCCTGGATCACCATGAAGAAGTGCTCGAAGCGCGGGCCACTCAACAACCCCGCCTCATTTCCCGTCAAGCCCTCGATGCCGGCCGCGTGCAGCCAGTCGTTCCACGCCTGCGGCCGCGTGGTGTGTTGCAGCAGCGTGTAGGCGAGGATCTCGCGCACGTCGTCGAGGTGCGGTCGCCCGCCGAGCAGGGCCGGCGCGCACACCGGCACGATGTCTTCGCCCATCAACCGGTGGCAGATCGCGCCCGGCCACAGCGCCGGGCCGAAGTGGATCGCCACGTCGGCCTCCACCTTGTCGAAATCGAACGGCCGCACCTGGGTGACCAGGTTGAGCTGGATGTCCGGGTAGCGCGCCGCGAAGTCGCCCAGCCGCGGCACCAGCCAGCGCGAGCCGAAGGTGGGCAACATGGCGATGGTAAGCATGCCGCCTTCGCCGCTATAGGCCATCAGTTGCAGCGTGGCGGCCTCGGCGCGGTCCAGCACGTCCTGCACCGCGGCGGCGTAGGCTTCGCCGGCCACGGTCAGCACCAGGCGCTGCTTGACGCGCTCGAACAGCGGCCGGCCGATGAAGTCTTCCAGCGCGCGGATCTGGCGGCTCACGGCGCTTTGCGTCAGGTTCAGCTCTTCGGCGGCGCGGGTAAAGCTCAGGTGACGGACGGCGGCCTCGAAACATTGCAGGGCCATCAGCGAGGGCAGGGTTCGACGCATGGTAGTTGATGAGTTTTCAGAATGAAGTCAGCAGAATACATCGCTTGAGCCAAGCCGTAAAAAAATCGAGACTTTGCTTATCGTGCGGCAGCGACAGCGGGGTGGGCCCGCTGCCTCGAACTGCCCGAAACAGAATAAGAGGCATTCCGTAATGGCACACGTCAACGCGAACGTAGAAACCAGCCAACTGTGGCAGCTGCTCGAAGCCGTCGCCGGCCAGGCCAGCACGCGCGGCCTGTTCAATATGATCGAGGTCGACGACACCCTGCTCACGGCCGCGGTGCGCCCCGCCACCGTGCCGCGCGTGGTGCTGGCCCAGGCCATGAACATGCTGCTGTTCGCCAAGAACCTGGAAGCCGTGCCGGAAGGCAAGACCTACGTCACCGCCAAGTTGGCCGAAGGCGGCAAGGTGGTGTTCGACCACGGCGCACTGCGCACCGTCACCGCCGCCGACACCGGCGCTCTGCCGATGGGCGAGCAGGCGTTCAAGCGCTTTCTCGAGCCGCTGGGCTTCGCCGTGGCCGGCGTCTACCCGCTGCCGCGCCTGAAGATGACCGGTCGCGCCTACTGCCACCAGGACGCGCCGGAAGTGGTGGCCCAGTTCTTCGTCTCCGAACTGCACGCCGACCAGTTCTCGCCGGCCTTCCAGGCGGCGGCGAACGAAGTACTGGGCAGTTCGCGCGACCCGCTCTCCGAGCGCGCCAAGGAACTGCTGACGAAGCTCGCCGTCACCTGCGCGCTGCCGTTTGCCGAGGCGGTCGAACTGCTGCCGGAGCTGGTGGGCTGTTTCGACGTGCAGCACGCCACCCCGCGCCTCGCCGCCTACCAGACACTGCTGGAAGAATCGGCCGAGATGGCGTGGATCGCCACCGAGGGCAATGCCTTCAATCACGCCACCGACCATGTCGAAGACGTGTTCGCCGTGGCTGACGCGCTGCGCGCACAGGGCCTGCCGATCAAGGACAAGGTCGAGGTTTCCGCCGCCGGTTCGGTGCGCCAGACCGCGTTCAAGGCCACCCGCGTCGAGCGCGAATTCATCGCCGCCGACGGCACGCGCGTGACGCGCGTGGTGCCGGGCTCGTTCTACGAATTCATCACGCGCGACCGCATCGTCGACCCGGCCAGCGGCGAGAGCAAGCTCGACCTGCGCTTCGACAGCTCCAACGCGCAGGGCATTTTCAAAATGACGGCCGCCGCCTGCTGAAAACCTGCTGCATCAGGCGGCGACGCCTTGGCATCTTGGGCACGTGCAGTGCTGGCGCCAGCTGTCCTGCACGCGCAAGGTGCCGCGAAGAACTTCCCTGGACCGGAAGTCCGTACGGCCCGCGCTTCGGTGCGGGCCCTTTTTTTCGGGCGGGTAAAAGAAATCGTCGCGAGAGGTCCTCAGCGGGGTAAAGAGCAGCGCAGGAACTGGAATGTACACAAAGCACAGAGGATTCCTGATCGTTGAGCGAATCTCCGCATGCCCATCTTTGATCGGCTCGGCGATAGATCCACACGCAGTACACATGAACCCCAATCAGGGGCGCGCAGCCGATTTATTCACACGCTCTCAGACGACCACCCACACCCAGAGCTACGCCATGCCCCCGTCTGACCGCCAGCACGTCCAGCACATCGCTGGCCACATCGGCGAATTCCGCGCGCTGCCGAACACCCTGGACTCGGCCCCCTGATCTCGTAACATGCTTGCCAAAGCAAAACGGAGGGAGCCTGATGGCGACCCTCCGTTATCGATTCAGAAAAACTGCGGAGACAGGCGTCAGCGCTGGGTAGCCGACTCCGTTTCGGTTTCGGTTTCCGTCTCGGTCTTGAGGTTGGTCTTCTCATTCTCCTGGCCATTGACGCTCATGCGTTGCTGAGCACGAACCAGGCCACGGGTGGACGTCGACATGAACTGGGCGTTGGAATTGCTCACGGCACTGTCACTCATGTGATCAGCGGAGACGCCGCCAGCATTATTGCCCGAGTGATCCCCGGAATGGCCGCCGGAGTGGCCATTTGCCGCCAAGGCTGCTTGGGCAGTCGAGAGCGTCAACGCTACGCACAGCGACATCAGAGTAGTCTTGGTATTCATACAAACCTCCTTATTCGGAATGGCTGGCATTGTGTTGCCAGGGTCTTTTGTGACCCGGGCATGTCTTCAAGGTTCCCCTGCGCTGCCACCCCCTTGACGGCTGACGGCCCCTTGCGAAGCCGTCAGCGGCACCAGCTTAGACGCTCGGGGTCGCGTCGTTGCGGGTTTTGTAGAGCGAGAACAGCACCCCGGAGAGCAACAGCCCGAACGTCACCAGCAGCGACAAGCCGGTCGGAATCTTCACGCTGGTCAGCCCGATATCGTGCAGATAGACCAGCCCCACCTTGCTGCCGATGAAGACCAGCACCAGCGACAGCGCGTACTTCAGGTAGTGGAAGCGATGCACCATCGCCGCCAGCGCGAAGTACAGGGCACGCAGACCCAGCACCGCGAAGATGTTCGAGGTATAGACGATGAACGGGTCCTGGGTGATGGCGAAGATCGCCGGGATGCTGTCCACCGCAAACACCACGTCGGCCGATTCCACCATGATCAACGCCAGCAGCAACGGCGTCGCCCACCAGCCGCGCGCCAGGCCGTGACGTTCGCCACGCACCCAGAAATGCTGTTCGTGCAACGTCGGGGTCAGGCGCATGTGGCCCTTCAGCCAGCGATACATGCGGTTCTTTTCCAAGGACGGATGCTCGTCATCGGCGAACAGCATCTTGACCCCGGTCGCCATAAGGAACAGGCCAAACAGCACCAGCATCCACTGGAACTCCGCCACCAGCGCCGCGCCCAGGCCAATCATCACCGCGCGCAGCACGATCACGCCCAAGATGCCCCAGAACAGCACGCGGTGCTGGTAGATGCGCGGCACGGCGAGGCTGGTGAAGATCAGCGACATCACGAAGATGTTGTCCATCGACAGCGATTTCTCGATCACATAGCCGGTGAAGTACTGCATGCCTGCATCCGCGCCCTTGTACCACCAGAGCCAGCCGCCGAAGGCCAGCCCCATGGCGATGTAGAAGGCCGACAGTTTCAGGCTCTCCTTCACGCCGATCTCGTGCTGGTCCTTGTGCAAGACACCCAGGTCGAAGACCAGTAGCGCCACCACCAGCGTCATGAACATCAGCCAGACCCACAGCGGGTAGCCGATGACGGAGATAAAAATCCAATCCATGAACATTCCTTGGTTGTTACGAACGGGCCTGCAGCGCGCTCACACGCTCTTCGATGCTGGGGTGGCTGGCGAACAGCGCCATCAGCCCACCCTTGCCGCCGGCGATACCCGACGCGGCCATGCCTTGCGGCAGGCCACCGGCATCCATGCCACCCAGGCGATACAAGGCCGCGATCATCGGCTGGCGCGAGCCCATCAGCTGGGACGCACCGGCGTCGGCGCGGAATTCGCGCTGGCGCGAGAAGTACATGACGATGGCCGAGGCCAGGATGCCAAATACGATCTCGCAGGCGATCACGGTCACCATATAGCCGATGCCGGGGCCGGACGACGCTTCCTCCTCGTCGTTGCGGCGCAGGAAGCTGTCGACCAGGTAGCCCACCACACGCGCCAGGAAGAACACGAAAGTGTTCACCACGCCCTGGATTAGCGTCAGGGTGACCATGTCACCGTTCTTGATGTGGGCGATTTCGTGCGCCAGCACCGCCTCGACTTCCTCCTCCCTCATCGAGGCAAGCAGCCCGGTCGACACCGCCACCAGCGAGTTCGACTTGCTGGCGCCGGTGGCGAAGGCATTGGGCTCGCCCTCGTACACGGCCACTTCCGGCATCGGCAGGCCGGCACGTGTGGCCAGCTTCTGCACGGTATCCACCAGCCAGCGCTCGGTGGGGTGGGACGGATTGTCGATGACGCGGGCGCCGGTGCTCCACTTGGCGATGGTCTTCGACATCAGGAGCGAAATAAAGGAGCCGCCAAAGCCCATCAGCGCGGAGAACGCCAGCAGCATGCCGAGGTTCAGCCCGTTGGCGGTAAGAAAGCGGTTAACGCCCAGAAGCTGTGCCGCGACGCTGAGCACCAGCATCACGGCAAGGTTGGTCACAATGAGCAGCAGAACTCGTTTCATGATGGTTATCCGGGGGTTGTTGAATTGTGCTGACAGCATAGCCCCTGACATTAAAAGATAAAATCGAATAAAATCACATAAACACTACGATTTATTCGAACAATCATGAAAGAAATCCTCAACTACAAGCACCTGCATTACTTCTGGGCCGTGGCGCGCGAGGGCGGGGTGAACCGGGCGGCGGAACGGCTCGGCATGAGCGCGCAAACCGTCAGCGGCCAGGTCTCGAAGCTGGAACACGCCCTCGGCAAGGCTCTGTTCACCCAGCAGGGGCGCAACCTAGTGCTGACCGAGGCGGGGCGCGTGGCGCTGCAATTCGCCGATCAGATCTTCATGCTGGGAGAGTCGCTGCAAGAAACACTGGAGGACGACACCTTGGGGTCGACGGTACGGCTGGCGGCCGGCATCACCGACGTGCTGCCCAAGACCGTGTCCTACCGCCTGCTTGAGCCGGTGCTGGGCGGCGAGCAGCGGGTACGGCTGGTCTGCACCGAAGGGGCGTTCGACGAATTGCTCGCCGAACTGGCACTGCATCGGCTGGACGTGGTGCTGGCCGATCGGCCGGTGCCCGCCGGCGGCCAGCAGCCCTTCGTATCCACCCTGATGGCGCGCTGCCCGGTGATGATCTTCGGCACTGCCCAGCTATGCAGCCAGTACCGCGAGGATTTTCCGCTCAGCCTGTCACGCGCGCCGATGCTGCTGCCGACGCGCGACAACGTGCTGCGCAGCCAGCTCGAACAATGGTTCGAAGAGCAAAACATCAAGGTCGACATCGTCGGCGAATTCGAGGACGGCGCCTTGCTGAAGACCTTCGGCCGGCAGGGTGTCGGACTGTTTCCTGCGCCGTCGTTCCAGGTCGACGACATCACGCGCCAGTTCGAGGTTGAGGTGGTGGGGGAGGTGACGGGTGTGTACGAGCACTACTACGCCATCGCCAATCGCCGCAAGCTGCAGCACAGCGCCGTCGAGACCCTGATGCGCTCGGCGACGGAACCCCACGAACGCTAATCGCCGCCAACCGGTACACCGGCCAGTCCGCCATGTGCACGGTAGCCGCTGCTCATCCTTCTTCCGGCGGGGGAACCGGGGCGAAGTAGCTGGCCGCCAAGACCAGCAGGGCCACGCCGATCAACGAACCGGTCCACAGCAAGGTGCCGGCGCCCGCCAAGTCGACGAACAGGAGCTTGGCCCCCACGACCGCCAGCAACGCAAAGCCCGCCTGCCACAGGCGCCGCACGCCGATGCCGGCCGCGCGGATCATGGCGGCGATGGCGGTCAGCGTCCACAGCAGGGTCAACATCGCCTGCAACAAGGTGGAGTGCCACAGGGCATCGGCCCGGAAGGGGACGCCGCCCCAATGATGGGCAATGCGCGCGGCCAGGCAGCTGATCCAGACAAACGCCAGCACCCCGACTCGGTTGGCCTGCGGCAACGGCGTGTCTGGCCAGGGGTCGTCTTCGAAACCGCGCAGCCAGCGGTAAAGCGTCGCCAGCACGGCCAACTGTACCAGATCGAAGGGGTTGAGGAGCGGCACGTAGGGCAGGCCGGAACCGCCGCCGTCATGCGCCCACCCCGCCCACAGCAGCCACGCCACCAGCCAGGCCGCGGGCAGCAGGGAGCCGGGACCACGATAGGTGAGCGGTGCGGCCGAGACCGGCGGCAAAGCACGGCGGGACCCCTCCACCGCCAGCCACAGCCCGCCCAGCGGCCCGACCGCCAGGGCCAGCACCGACCAGAGGGTGACACCGGGCGCCAGACGAAAGCCCAGCCAGGCCAGCTCGCCGGATATCAGCAGCATGCCCAGCCAGAAGCCGCCCACGTGGCGCACGGCCGGCCACAGCGCCATGCCGTCCGCCTGCTGCCTGGCCAGCAGCCAGTAATGCCCGGCCAGCGACAGCGGCAGGGCCAACACCATCAGGCCCGCCAGCATGTGCTGACTGTGCAGCCAGGCCGACCCCGCCGTCAGCCACAGCACCGGCAGCAACAGCAACGAGAGATGGCGGAGCGCGTTCCAGGCCAAGCGCCGCCCCAGGACTTCCAGCACGATCAGTGACAAGGCGATATAGGTCAGGGTTGCCGGAATGCTTTGCAGCAGCGGCAAGTGGCGCTCGCTCTCGCTCCAGCCGGCAAGCCCCCACCAAGCAAAGGCCCAGAGCAGCGCCGGTATCGCTACGCGCTCGTCGACGCGCCGCAGCAGCCGGGCACTGGCGAAACCGGCGCCGGCCAGCAGGACCATGCCGAGGAAGATGTCGTTGATCACCGGCAGGCCCGTCAGCATCTGCGGCAACCCATACAGGAAATACGCAGCGGCGGCCACTTGCAGTCCGGCGCCGCAGGCCATCGCCAGTTTCCGCCGCTGCACGACGCCGAACCACAGCACTGCCACGCCTTCCACCGCCCAGAACGCGGCCGTCACCTGGGCGCCAAACGCCAGCGGCGCCACCAGGGTGCCGAAGGCGACGCCCAGCCCCAGCTGGCAGCGCTCCAGCACGCGCAGGGCTTCGTCGCGGCGGCGAAAGAGCAGCACCCACAACGCCAGGTAATAGAGCGCGGCCGCCAGCGCGGCCCAGGCCAATTCGTAGCGGTCGGCAGCCAGTTGCGACTGCAGCGCGAAGCCGACCAGCGGCGTGCCGAAGACCAGCGTGCTGTCGCTCCATCCGGCCCAGCCCGGGGCGCGAAACAGCGCCATCAGCACGGGCGTGGCCGAGTAGAGCCCCCAGAAGAACAGCAGGAACGCCTGGCTCACACCATGATAGTCGGCGCGGTAATGCTCGACGGCCCAGGCCATGCCGACGCCGATCGTCATCAAAAAGCCGGTGACATTGAGCAGCCGCCAGTTCTTGAACCAGGAGACGCCGACGATGAAGGTGTTGAGCAAAACGAAATAGGCAAACAGCGGGGTCGGATCGCTGCTGCCGGTCGCGGCCAGGACCGGTGCAGCAAAGGCGCCGGCCAGCCCGAACGCCGCCAGCACCACGCCATCCTGAACCACCGCCAGCAGTACGCAGACGACCCCCTGCAAGGCGAACAGCAGGAAGGCGGGCGAGGCGCCGAACAGGGCGTAGCGCACGTGCATGAAATAGACGATCAGGTAGAGGATGGCAAAGCCGCCTCCCTGCAAGGCGATGCCGAAGTGGGTGCGCACGCCCTGGTGCACGCGGTTCCAGCCAAAGGCGACCATCGCGCCGCCGGCGACGGTGCCCAGCACGAGGCGTAACGGCACCGGCAGCAGGCCGTAATCGGCGGCCAGGCGCAAGGCCGAAGCGACGCCGAAAAACAGCAGCACGACGCCGATCTTGGCCAGCAGGTTGCCGGCCAGCAGGCGCTGCCAGAGCGGCACGGTCGTTTCCGCCGTCGCCTCGGTTTCGGCGGGAACGGCGGCTGGCGTGGCCGCGGCGGGTTCGATCACCGGCAGTGGAGGCGTCGCCGCTTCTTCATCATCGAGCGGTGGCGTGGTTTCCTCTGCCGCCTCCAGCAGCAGGGGGGATGCCCGGGGAGGCTCGGCGTCGACGCCCTGGCCTTTCAGTGCCGTCAGTTCCTGCCGCATCTGCTCGGTTTCGCGCTGCAGCCTGAGCACTTGCTCTTCGAGCGCTCGCAGGCGTTGCTCGACGCCGCTGCGGTTGCCGAGCCGGGACAGGAAGACGAGTGCGGCAAGAAACAGCAGAAGCCCGAGCCATCCCATGGTTGCCTCCTAGCGGCGCTCACCGCGCAATTGGCTAACCAGCGCTTGCAGGCGCTCCGGCGCGGCGTCTTGCGGCGCGACCGGCGGCGCCCCAACCAGAGCGATCTTCGAGAAGAAGCCCCGGCGGAACGGTGTTTTCATTGCCCGGCCGTCGATGCGGGAGAAGAAGCTTCCCCACAAGCCCTGCAGGGCCAGCGGAACCACCGGCACCGGGTTGGCCTCCAGAATACGGGTGATACCCGGACGAAAGGGGTAGAGATCGCCGGTATCGGTAATGCGGCCTTCCGGAAAGATGCCCACCAGGTCCCCGTCCGCCAGCGCCTTGGCGACCTCGGCAAAGGCCCGCTCCATCATGGCCGGATCTTCCTTGGCCGGTGCGATGGGGATGGCGCGCGAATGCCGGAAGATGTAGTTGAGCAGCGGTGTCTTGAAGATGCGGTGGTCCATGACGAAGCGGATCGGCCGCGGCGAGGCCCCCATGATGATGACCGGATCGATGAAGCTGACATGGTTGCAGACCAGCAGCGCGGGGCCTTCGGCGGGGATGTGCTCCAGCCCCTTCTTCTCGAGCCGGTAGGCGGCATGAATCAGCAGCCACGCCAGGAAGCGCAGCATGAACTCCGGCACCAGCCCGTAGATATAGATCGCCACCGCCGCATTGCACAGCGCCGCAATGCCAAACAGGGTAGGGATGGGCAGCCCGGCGCCCAGCAGGCCGGCGGCGGCCAGGGCGCCCGCCACCATGAACAGGGCATTGAGGATGTTGTTGGCGGCGATGATGCGTGCGCGGTGCTCTGGCGAGCTGCGCATTTGCACCAGGGCGTAGAGCGGCACGATGAAAAAGCCGCCGAACATCCCCAGCATCACGAGATCGAACAACACCCGCCACGCCCACGGCTGGCTCAGCAGCGCCCCGATGCCGAGCGGTGCCGCGCCGGCGAGCGCCGCAGGCGAAGCGAAGGCGAGATCGACCCCGAACAGGGTCAGGCCGATTGAGCCGAAAGGTACCAGACCAATCTCGATGCGTTTGCCGGACAGGCGTTCGCACAGCAGGGAGCCCGCGCCGATGCCGACAGTGAAGGTGGCCAAGAGCAACGTCACCACCGGCTCGTTGCCCCCCAGCACATTCTTGGCGTAGGCCGGAAACTGCGCGAGGTAGAGCGCGCCGTACAGCCAGAACCACGAAATGCCCAGGATGGACAGAAACACGGTGCGGTTCTGCCGGGCAAAGCCGATATTGCGCCAGGTTTCGGTCAGGGGGTTGGGGTTGACCTTCAGCTCGGGGCAGGGCGCCGGTGCCGTCGGGATCCGCCAACTGGTGAGATACCCCAGGAGTGCTACCAGTAGTCCGCCGACGGCAATCCAGGCCGGATGCGCGACGGACCCGGCCAGCAAGCCGCCGGCCAGGGTGCCGATCAGGATGGCGACAAAGGTGCCGGCCTCGACCAGCGCGTTGCCGCCGACCAGTTCGGTCTCGCCGAGATGTTGCGGCAGGATGGCGTATTTCACTGGGCCGAACAGCGTCGAGTGCAGGCCAAGGAGAAACAGCGCCGACAGCAACACCGCCAGGCTGTGCAGCCAGAACCCGGTGGCGGCCACCGCCATGATGACCATCTCCAGCACCTTGACCCACTGCGCCAGCCGCGCCTTGTCGTACTTGTCGGCCAGTTGCCCTGCAGTCGCGGAAAACAGGAAGAAGGGCAGGATGAAGATACCGGCCGCCAGATTGGCCAGTACCTCGGCCTTGAGCGTGGTCCACTGGCTGGTCTGGAAGGTCAGCAGCACGACCAGGGCGTTCTTGAACAGGTTGTCGTTGAAGGCCCCGAGAAACTGCGTGGCGAAGAAGGGCGCAAAACGACGCGCTTTGAGCAGACCGAACTGTGACGGCATCAAGTGGCCTCGCGCAGGTAGGTGAGGACGGCAGACAGGCTCTCCTCGAGAAAAGCCTTGTTGATCCAGCAATACACTTCCTTGCCCAGCTTTTCGGACTGGAGCACGCCCGCTTCGCGCAGGATCTTGAGGTGGTGGGACACGGTCGGCCGCGACAAGGTGGACGCGTCGGCGATCTGACCCACGGTCAAACGGTCGCCCGGTTCGAACAGCAACAGGATGCGTTGCCGGTGCTCATCGCCCAAGGCGACAAACACCTTGGACATGGCGCACCACTGGGGAGGGATTGCCTGGCTATAGTTTGACTTCATGTCGATAGATTTAGACATATCAACGGAAAGAGTCAAGAACGCAAACGCAGGTCACAGCGGCACGGCCGGGCCTGCCGTCTGCGGCGACGCATCCCGAGCCGGCGCCAGGCGCCGCTTGCTGGCCGTCAATCCAGCCGGCGGCGGGCTACTCCCAAGCGACGTTGGCCGAAAACAGGTAGCCCGCACCGTAGATGGTCTTGATCAGGGCAGGGCTCGCCGGGGCTTGCTCCAGTTTCTGGCGCAGCCGTGACACCCTTACGTCGATGCTGCGGTCGAGCGGGTCGAGATCGGAGCGGCCGGCGAGCTGTTCTCGCGTCAGGATGCGGTTGGGTCGTTGCAGCAGCGCCGTCAGCAGCCGGGCCTCGGAAACGCTCAGCTCGACCGATTGGCCGGCCGGCGAGGTGAGCTGGTTGCAATCCAGATCGAAGCACCAGCCGACAAACCGCGCCCGGCGCTGCGCCGCGACCGGCTCCGCCTCGGCCTGCCGGGCGTAGCGGCGCAGGATGACGCGGATGCGCGCGATCAGCTCGCGCGGCTCGAACGGTTTCACGATGTAGTCGTCGGCGCCGGTCTCCAGCCCCACCACGCGGTCGGCCACGTGGCTGCGCCCGGTCAGGATCAGCACAGGGCAGTCGTGGGTCTTCCAGAGACGGCTGACCAGCTCCATGCCGTCGATGTCCGGCAGGCCCAGGTCGACCAGACACAGGCTCGGCCGGGTGGACCGGAGGGCGCCGAGCAGGTCCTGCCCGGTGGCGAAGTGGCGGGCGTCGAAGCCGTAGTCCTGCAGGGTGCGGCAGATCAGCCGGGAAATCTCCGGCTCGTCCTCGACAACGAAAATGAGTTCGTGGCGGGCCTCCGCCATCGCTTCGTTCGGCGTATTGACTGGGTTCATCATGGGCCTGGATGGATCGCCAAAGCGAGTTGTTCTTTGGAGAACGGCTTGTACAAGGGGTCGATGCCGAGCTCGGCGGCCAGCCCGGCCGCGCTGTCCTGGGCATTGCCGCTGATCAGCACCACGTGCAGTCCGGGGCGCAGGCGGCGCGCCCGCTCGGCGAGCTGCCAGCCGCTGACGCCGCCCGGCATCACCACGTCGGAGACCACGCAGGCGATCTCCTCCACCTGTTCGATCATGGCGAGCGCTTCGACGCCGTTGTCGGCTTCCAGCACGGCGTAGCCCAGATCGACCAGCTGCATGCGGATGATCTTGCGCACCTCCGCCTCATCCTCCACCAGCAGCACCAGTTCGCCGCTGGCGCTGCTGATCGCGGGGCTGGCCAGCGAGCGCTCGCCTGCCGGCGCCGGGCTTCCCGCCGGCAGATAGAGGATCACCGCGGTGCCGGCGCCAATGGTGCTTTCGATGTGCACCATGCCGTGCGACTGCTCGACGAAACCATACACCATGCTGAGCCCCAGGCCGCTGCCGCCGTCGAAGCGCTTGGTGGTGAAAAACGGCTCGAAGGCCCGCGCCAGGGTGGCGCCGTCCATGCCGCAGCCGTTGTCGCGCACCGTGATCCGCACGTAGTCGCCCGGCGCCAGCGGGCGCTCGCCAACGCCGATGGCCAGAATCGATTCCGGGGCGATCTCGATACGCAGCCGCCCGCCCTCAGGCATGGCGTCGCGCGCGTTGAGGGCGAGGTTGAGCAGGGCGTTTTCCAGCTGATGCGGGTCGGCAAATGCAAAGAGCGGTTCTTCCGGCAGCTGGGTGGTGATGCTGATGGTGGAAGGCAGCGAGCTGCGCAGCAACCGGGTCAGGTTGAGCACCAGCCGGCCCACTTCGATGCTCTGCGGCTCCAGCGGCTGCTGGCGCGAGAAGGTCAGCAGCTGGCGGATCACCTCGACCCCGCGCCGTGCCGCCTGGATCGCCGGGTCGACGTACTCCATCAGCGCGGTGGCGTGCGCATGTTTTTCCTGCAGCGCCGCCAGGTTGCCCAGCACCACGGTGAGCAGGTTGTTGAAATCATGCGCCAGCCCGCCCGCCAGCTCGCCCACCGCTTCCATTTTCTGCGCCCGCAGCAGGGCGTTCTGCGCCAGCACCTGCTCGGTGATGTCGAGCGACAGCGAAAAGAAGCCCATCACCTGGCCGTCGGCGCCGATTTCGGGCACCAGGGTGCTGCGGGCGTAGACGGTGCGGCCGTCGGCTCGCACCCGCGAGTATTCGTAGCCGACCTGCTGTCCGGCCTGGGCCTTGCGCAGATGGGGCTGCAAGGTCTGGAACAGTTCGGCCCCCATGACGGTTTCCACGGTCTGGCCGATCACCGTGTCCTTGGTGCGCCCGGTCCAGTCGGCGTAGCCCTTGTTGGCGAAGCGGTACACCAGATGGCGGTCGATGTAGGCGATGAAGGCCGGTACGGTGTCGGTGATCAGGCGCAGCCGCGCCTCGCTCAGGCGCAGGTCGGCGGCGACCAGGTCGAGGTTGGCCTTGGCCTTGCGCAAGCCGGCGTTGGCGCCTTCGAGTTCGGCGGTGCGTTCGCGCACGCGGCGGTCGAGCTCGGCGTTCTCGTTCTCGATCAGGCGCTCGTAATTGCGCTGGGTGGTGATGTCGGTGTAGATCGTGATGAAGCCCTTGCCGGGCAGCGGCACGCCGTGGACCTTCAGGACCTGTCCGTCCGGCCGCACCCGTTCCATGGTGTGCGGCAGAAACTGGCGCGCCACCTCGACGCGCTCGGCGACCTGCTGCTCGATATCGCCCGGGCCGTATTCGCCACGTTCGGCGTTATGGCGGATGAAGGCCTCGAACGGGGTGCCGAGGCGGGCGAGATCGTCCGGGAACTCGAGCAGGTCGAGAAAGGCCTGGTTCCACGCCACCAGGCGCAGATTGGCGTCGAACACGGTCAGGCCCTGGTCGATCAGGTCGAGCCCGGCGTACAGCAGCTCGTGCCGCTCGAGCGCGGCGTTGAATCCTTCTTCGTCCGAGACAGGTGTCGGCTTCCCCGAATCCATGGCGATTCCATCCCATTCCAACAACGGCAGTAGGCCTATTGTGCCATGACCCGGAGCAGGACAGACCCGTCACCGGCCCTCGTTACAATTCAGTACATTTCACGAAAAGTTCATTAAACCTTCTCTTGCACCATAGGGATAACGCCTGCCGCAACAAGGCGAACGGCAGTTCCGACCGCCAAGACCTGCTCATGATCTGTCACGAATCCTGAACAGGTTCCAAGGGTCCGTTGCCGCGGCACCTTACAACATGTGCATTAGAGGAGGAGGTTGCAGTGAACTCTACCAATCCGTACGGCATTGGCCTCGACAAGGGTCCGGCCAATTATGTCCCGCTGTCCCCGCTGACCTTCCTGGAGCGCAGCGCCACGGTCTACCCCGAACGCATCGCCTCGATTCACGGCGACTGGCGCATGACCTGGCGCGAGGTCTACCAGCGCTGCCGCCGCCTGGCCTCGGCGCTGCAGCGTCGCGGCGTCGGCGCCGGCGATACCGTGGCGGTGATGCTGCCCAACATCCCGGCGATGTTCGAATGCCATTTCGGGGTGCCGATGTGCGGCGCCGTGCTCAACACACTCAACACCCGCCTCGACGCCGAATCGATCGCCTTTATGCTGCGCCACGGCGAAGCCAAGGTGCTGATCACCGACCGCGAATTCTGCGAGCCGGTCGCCAAAGCGCTGGCGTTGCTGGACACCAAGCCGCTGGTGATCGACGTGGACGATCATCTCTTCAGCGGCGGCGACCTGCTGGGTGAGACCGACTACGAGGCCTTGCTCCGCGAGGGCGACCCGGAATTCGCCTGGTCGCTGCCCGGCGACGAGTGGGATGCCATCAGCCTCAACTACACCTCGGGCACCACCGGCAACCCCAAGGGCGTGGTCTATCACCACCGCGGCGCCTACCTCAACGCCGTGTGCAACCTGTTCGAATGGGGCGTGCCGCGCCACGCGGTGTACCTGTGGACCTTGCCGATGTTCCACTGCAACGGCTGGTGCTTCCCCTGGGCGATGGCCGCCAACGCCGGCACCAACGTGTTCCTACGCCGCGTCGACCCGCGCCAGATCTTCGCCCAGATCAAGCAGCACCGGGTGACGCATTACTGCGCGGCGCCGATCGTGCACAACATGATGATCAACGTGGCCGACGAGTGCGGCAAGGACATCGAGCACGAGGTGAGCTGCCTCGTCGCCGGCGCGGCGCCGCCGGCCGCGGTGATCGAAGGCATGCAACGCCTGGGCTTCAACATCACCCACGTCTACGGCCTCACCGAAACCTACGGCCCGGCCGGGGTCTGCGCCAAGCAGCCGGAATGGGAGGGCATGACGCTGGCGGAGCGCACCGAGCGCAACGGTCGCCAGGGGGTGCGCTACTCGATGCAGGAAGGCATGACGGTGATGAACCCGGAAACCATGCAGCCGGTACCGGCCGACGGCGAAACCATGGGCGAGATCATGTTCCGCGGCAACCTGGTGATGAAGGGCTACCTGAAAAACCCGGACGCCAGCGCCGAAGCCTTTGCCGGCGGCTGGTTCCACACTGGGGACCTGGCCGTGCTGCAGCCGGACGGCTACGTCAAGATCAAGGACCGCTCCAAGGACATCATCATCTCGGGTGGCGAGAACATTTCCTCGCTCGAGGTGGAAGACGTGCTGTATCGCCACCCGGCGGTGATGAGCGCCGCCGTGGTGGCCAAGCCGGACACCAAGTGGGGCGAGGTGACCTGCGCCTTTGTCGAGCTGAAGGACGGCGCCACTGTCACCGAGCGCGAAATCATCGACTACTGCCGCGCCCATCTGGCGCACTTCAAGGCCCCCAAGCAGGTGGTGTTCGGGCCGATTCCGAAAACGTCCACCGGCAAGATCCAGAAATTCCTGCTGCGCCAGGAAATGAAATCGTCCTCGGCCATTGAATGACGGCCCACGCTGCGGAGTGAGGAAATGAAGATAGTGGTACCCGTGAAGCGGGTCATCGACGCCAACGTCAAGGTCCGCCTCAAGACCGACGGCAGCGCCGTCGACAGCGACAACGCGAAGATGTCGATGAACCCGTTCGACGAGATCGCGGTGGAGGAGGCGATCCGTCTGAAAGAGGCCGGCGCGGCCAGCGAGATCGTCGCGGTCTCGATCGGTTCGGACGCCTGCCAGGACGTGCTGCGCGCGGCGCTGGCGATGGGCACCGACCGTGCCCTGCTGATCCGCACCGAGGCGGTGCTGGAGCCGCTGGCGGTGGCCAAGCTGCTGCGCGAGGTGGTGGCGCGCGAACAGCCGCGGCTGGTGATCTGCGGCAAGCAGTCGACCGACGGCGACGCCAACCAGGCCGGGCAGATGCTGGCGGGCCTGTTGGGCTGGCCGCAGGCGACCTTCGCCTCCCGGCTCGACCTCGGCGCCGACGGAGCCACGGTGACGCGGGAAATCGACGGCGGCCTGGAAATCATCGCCGTCACGCTGCCGGCGGTGGTCACCACCGACCTGCGCCTCAACAGCCCGCGCTACACCACGCTGCCCAACATCATGAAAGCCAAGAAGAAGCCGCTCGACGTCGTCGCGCTGGACGAGTTCGGCGTCGACACCCGGCCGCGCCTGACCACGCTGGGCCTGGCCGAGCCGGCCGCGCGCAGCGCCGGGGTGAGGGTGGCCGACGTGGCCGAGCTGTTGGCGAAATTGAAGAACGAGGCAAAGGTGATCTGAATGACGGCCCTGATTATCGCTGAACACGACAACGGCTCGCTCAAGAGCGCGACCGCCAACACCATTGCCGCGGCGCGCCAGCTCGGCGTCGAGATCCACGTGCTGGTGGCCGGCAGCGCCTGCTCCGCCGCCGCCGAACAGGCAGCCCGTCTGCGCGGCGTGGGCAAGGTACTGATGGCGGATGCGCGGCATTACGAGGGAGGGTTGGCCGAAAACCTGGCGGCGCTGATCGTCTCGCTTGCCCCGTCCTACAGCCACGTGCTGGCGCCGGCGACCACCTTCGGCAAGAACGTGCTGCCGCGCGTGGCGGCGCAGCTCGACGTCGGCCAGGTGTCGGACATCGTCGAGGTGCTGGCGCCGGACACCTTCGTGCGGCCGATTTATGCCGGCAATGTACTCGCCAAGGTGCGCTGCGACGACCCGATCAAGGTGATCACGGTACGCGCCACCGCGTTCGAGGCCACCGGCCAGGGCGGCACCGCGCCGATCGAAACCATCGCCCCCGGCCCCGACCTGGGCATGTCGCGCCTGCTGGCACGCGAGCTGACCCATTCCTCCCGCCCGGAACTCACCGAAGCCAAGATCGTGGTGTCCGGCGGGCGCGGTCTGCAAAGCGGCGAGAACTTCAAGCTGCTGGAAACCCTGGCCGACCGGCTCGGTGCCGCGATCGGCGCTTCGCGCGCGGCGGTCGACTCGGGCTTCGTGCCCAACGACTACCAAGTGGGACAGACCGGCAAGATCGTCGCCCCGCAGCTCTACATCGCGGTCGGCATTTCCGGTGCCATCCAGCATCTGGCTGGCATGAAGGGCTCCAAGGTGATCGTGGCGATCAACAAGGACCCGGAGGCGCCGATTTTCCAGGTCGCCGATTACGGCCTGACCGCCGACCTTTTCCAGGCCGTGCCGGAGTTGATCTCCGCGCTTGGCCAGTGACCGTTCACCACCCGACCCCGCACGCAGGCCAGCGGCACGGCCTTGTCCGACGCCTTCGGCCAACGTGCGGGCCCGGGTTCGCAAGAGGATAGAGAAATGAGTCAGTACGTTGCCCCGGTGCGGGACATGTTGTTCGTGATGCAGGAACTGGCCGGCTTGGCCGACGTGGGTGCGTTGCCGGGCTGGGAGGAGGTGGGCGGCGAGCTCGCCGAGGCGGTGCTGGAAGAAGCCGGCCGCTTCGCCGGCGAGGTGATCGCGCCGCTCAACGTGGTGGGCGACCGCGAAGGCAGCCGTCTCGTCGACGGCAAGGTGGTGGTGCCCACTGGCTTTGCCGAGGCCTACCGCCAGTTCGTCGAGGCGGGCTGGGGCGGCATCTCGTCGCCGGAAGCGTTCGGTGGGCAGGGCTTGCCGCAGCTCTTGGCCAAGCCGGTGACCGAGATGTGGAAATCCGCCTGTCTGGCGTTCTCGCTGTGCCCGATGCTGACCCAGGGCGCGCTGGAGGCGCTGCTGCACCACGGCACCCCGGAACAGCAGAACGCCTACCTCGCCAAACTGGTGTCGGGCGAATGGACCGGCACCATGAACCTGACCGAGCCGCAGGCCGGTTCCGACCTCTCGGCGGTGCGCAGCCGCGCCATGCCGGAGGGCGATCACTATCGCATCTTCGGCAACAAGATCTTCATCACCTGGGGCGAGCACGATGTCACCGACAACATCGTGCACCTGGTGCTGGCGCGTCTGCCGGACGCCCCGGCCGGGGTGAAGGGCATCTCGCTGTTCGTGGTGCCGAAGTACCTGCTGAATGCCGACGGCTCGCTCGGCGAGCGCAACGACGTGCAGTGCGTGTCGCTGGAGCACAAGCTTGGCATCCATGGCAGCCCGACCGCGGTGCTGGCGTTCGGCGAGAGCGCCGGCGCGATCGGCTACCTGGTCGGCGAGCCCAACCGCGGCCTGGAATACATGTTCACCATGATGAACCACGCGCGGCTGGCGGTGGGGCTGGAAGGCGTGGCGATTTCCGAACGCGCCTACCAGCAGGCGCGCGACTATGCCCGCGAGCGGGTGCAGGGCAGGGCGCTGGGCCACGAGTCGGCCGGCGCCATCATCCGCCACCCCGACGTGCGCCGTATGCTGTTGACCATGAAATCGCAGACCGAGGCGATGCGGGCGCTGGCCTACGTCACTGCGGCCTACATGGACCAGGCTGCGCGCCACCCCGATCCGGCCGAGCGCGCGCGCTACCAGTCCCGCGTCGAACTGCTCACCCCGGTGGTGAAGGGCTGGTGCACCGAAACCGCGCAGGAAGTCACCTCGCTCGGCGTGCAGGTCCATGGCGGCATGGGCTTCATCGAAGAAACCGGCGCCGCCCAGCACCTGCGCGACGCCCGCATTACCACCATCTACGAAGGCACCACCGGCATCCAGGCCAACGACCTGCTCGGCCGCAAGACGCTGCGTGAACAGGGCAAGACGCTGCTGGCGCTGATCGAGGAGATGCGCGCCGACACCGTGCGCGTTGGCTCCCTGGACGGCGAGGCTTTCCGCCAGTTGGCCGCGGCGCAGCATGTGGCGATCAAGGAACTGGAAGGCGCCACGCGCCACCTGATCGAGGCGGCCGCCGTCGACCCACGGCTGGCCTTCGCCGGCGCCGTCCCTTACCTGATGCTGCTGGGCACCGTGTGCGGCGGCTGGCAGATGACGCGGGCGGCGGGAGTCGCCCAGGCCCGCATCGCCGCCGGCGAACCGGTGGCCTTCTACCGCGCCAAGATCGACACCGCGCTGTTCTACGCCGATCACATCCTGCCGCGCGCCATGACGCACGCCTACGTGGTGCGGCACGGTGCCCGCGCCACGCTGGCGCTCGACGAGTCCGCGTTCTGAGGAGGGGAGGATGAACGCGCGCGAAAGTATGGAATACGACGTGGTGATCGTCGGCGGCGGCCCTTCGGGGCTCTCCGCGGCGATTCGCCTCAAGCAGCTGGCGGCCGAGAAGGGCCAGGAGATCAGCGTCTGTCTGCTGGAGAAGGGCTCCGAGATCGGCGCCCACATCCTCTCCGGCGCAGTGCTTGAACCACGCACGCTGAACGAACTGATCCCCGACTGGAAAGACAAGGGCGCGCCGCTCAACACCCCGGCCCAGAAGGACCAGTTCCTGCTCCTGACCGAGACCGAGTCGATCCAGCTGCCCACCCCGCCGCAGATGCACAACGAGGGCAACTACATCATCAGCCTCGGCAACTTCTGCCGCTGGCTCGGCCAGCAGGCCGAAGAACTGGGAGTGGAAATCTACCCCGGCTTCGCCGCCGCCGAAGTGCTCTACCACCCGGACGGCTCGGTCAAGGGCGTGGCTACCGGCAACGTCGGCACCGGCAAGAACGGCGATCAGGACGGAGAGCCCGGCATCGAGCTGTGGGCCCGGCAGACCGTGTTCGCCGAGGGCTGTCGCGGCTCGCTCACCAAGACCCTGTTCGAGCGTTTTGACTTGAGAAAGGGATCCGACCCGCAAACCTACGGCATCGGCATCAAGGAACTGTGGGAGGTGAAACCCGAGCTGCACCAGCCGGGCAAGATCACCCACACCGCCGGCTGGCCGATGGACACCGCCACCTACGGCGGCTCCTTCCTCTACCACCTGGAGAACAACCAGGTGGTGGTCGGCTTCGTGGTGGGCCTGGACTACCAGAATCCCTACCTGTCGCCGTACGAGGAATTCCAGCGCTTCAAGACCCACCCGGCCATCAAGGACGTGTTCGAAGGCGGACGGCGCCTGTCCTACGGCGCGCGCGCCATCTCCGAAGGCGGCCTGCAGAGCATTCCCAAGCTCACCTTCCCGGGCGGGGTGCTGATCGGCGACACCGCCGGCTTCCTCAATGTGCCCAAGATCAAGGGCACCCACACCGCCATGAAGTCCGCCATGCTCGCCGCCGAGGCGATCGTCGAGGCGTTGGCCACGGCCCAGGAAGGCCAGCCGGTCGAGGCCACTGCGTACACCGCCACGTTCAAGCAGAGCTGGCTCTACGACGAACTCCACCGCGTGCGCAACATCCGCCCGGCGTTCCGCTGGGGGCTGTGGCCGGCGATGCTCTACTCGGCGCTCGACACCTACCTGTTCCGCGGCAAGGCGCCGTGGACGCTGCACCATAAGCACGCCGACCACGAATGCCTCAAGCCCAAGGACGAGTGCACCCCGATCGCCTACCCCAAGCCGGACGGTGTGCTGACCTTCGACCGGCTGTCGTCGGTGTTCATCTCCAACACCAACCACAGTGAAGACCAGCCGGCGCACCTCAAGCTGAAGGACCCGAGCGTCCCGATCAAGATCAATCTGGTGCAGTACGACGCGCCGGAGACGCGCTACTGCCCGGCCGGGGTGTACGAGATCGTCGGCCGCGAGGAGGGCGCGCCGCGCCTGCAGATCAACGCGCAGAACTGCGTGCACTGCAAGACCTGCGACATCAAGGACCCGACCCAGAACATCAACTGGGTGACGCCGGAAGGCGGCGGCGGGCCGAATTACCCGAACATGTAAACGGCCGTGCAGCCAGGTCTTGCCCGGAGCGCTTCGCCCTCCGGCAAGCGCCGGTCTGCGCCTGATAACAAGCACACCTTCACACAAGAGAGAGAACAGAGATGACAGACAATAATTTGACCATCGGCGTGGTTGGAGCAGGGCAAATGGGGCGCGGCATCGCCCAGGTCTGCGCCATGGCCGGCATGACGGTGCTGCTCAACGACGTTTCCGAGCAGGCCGTCGCGCGCGGCATCGACACCATCGCCGGACAGCTCGACCGGCTGGTGACCAAGGACAAGCTGAGCGCCGGCGCCCGCGACGAGGCGCTGCGTCACCTGAAGCCGGCCGCCAGCCTGGAGCAACTGGCCCAGTGCGATTGCGTGATCGAGGCTGCCACCGAGAACGAAGCGCTCAAGCTCGACATCTTCCGCCGCCTCGACGCCATCGTGCAGCCCAACGCCGTGCTCGCCAGCAACACCTCTTCGATCTCGATCACCCGCATCGCGGCGGCGACCCAGCGCCCCGACAAGGTCATCGGTATGCACTTCATGAACCCGGTGCCGGTGATGCCGCTGATCGAGGTCATCCGCGGCCTGCATACCTCGGACGCGGTGTGCCAGGCGGTCACGCTGCTGGCCAAGCAGATCGGCAAGGTGCCGGTGGAGGTGAAGGACGGTTTCGGCTTCGTCGCCAACCGCCTGCTGATTCCGATGATCAACGAGGCGATCTTCTGCCTGCACGAGGGGCTGGCCAGTGCGGAGGACATCGACACCGTGATGAAGCTCGGCGCCAACCACCCCATCGGCCCCCTGGCGCTGGCCGACCTGATCGGGCTCGACACCTGCCTCGCCATCATGGCGGTGCTGCACGAGGGCTTCGACGATTCGAAATACCGCCCATGCCCCTTGCTCAAGCAGATGGTCGACGCCGGCCTGCTCGGTCGCAAGACCGGCCAGGGCTTTTTCCGCTACAACACATAAGCCAACCCGATGGCCGTCACGGAGCTGGCGCGCGGCGCCGGCTTCGCCGATCACCCTGACAACAGGAGGCATCCGCCATGTCCAGCGAACCCAATGTGCTGCTCGAGATCGTCGAGCCTTCCATCTACCGTCTGACCATCCATCGCCCCAAGGCCCTGAACGCCCTGAACCGCGCCACCATCGCCGAGCTGGGCGCGGCGCTTACGACCGTCGCCGCCGATCGCTACGCGCGCGCGCTGCTGGTGACCGGCGCCGGGGACAAGGCTTTCGTGGCCGGCGCCGACATCCGTGCCATGCAGGACATGAGCCCGATCGAGGGGCAGAGCTTCGCCCGTGAAACGATGGCGGTGTTCCGCCAGCTGGAAACCCTGGCGATCCCGGTGATCGCCGTGGTCAACGGCTACGCGCTGGGCGGCGGTTGCGAGCTGGCGATGAGCTGCGACTGGATTCTGGCGGGTGAGAACGCCGTCTTCGGCCAACCCGAGGTCAACCTGGGGCTCACGCCCGGCTTCGGCGGCACGCAGCGCCTGACGCGGCTGGTGGGGCGCGCGCGCGCCCTGGAGCTCATCACCACCGGACGGCAGATCAAGGCGGACGAGGCGCTGCGCTGGGGCCTGGTCAACCATGTCTTCCCCGCCGGGCAACTGATGGACGAAGCGCTCACCATGGCGCGGCAGGTCGCCAGCAAGGCGCCGATCGCGGTGCGGCTCAGCAAGGAGGCGGTGCAGCGCGGCCAGGACCTCGACCTCGACAACGCCTGCCAGTTCGAGGCCCAGGTGTTCGGCCTGGCGTTCTCCACCGAGGACAAGCGCGAGGGCGTGGCAGCCTTCCTCGACAAGCGCACTCCCACCTTCAGCAACCGCTAGCCCCCCGTTTTACCGGAGAGAGGGCGCGCTCGCGCCGCCTCTCCGGCGTTGTACCCCCGCAGCACTGAACCACCCACCATAACAATCAAAACTTCCAAGGAGGAAAACTATCATGACTGCACCTCAGCAGGGTCTTCAGATCGTCGAAACCCGTACCACCATCGCCGACCCCACTGCCCTGGGCGTGTTCGGCCTGTCGCTGGTCACGTTCGTGGCGGCCTCGGCCAAGATGCACTGGACCGAGGGGGTAGGCTATCTGATCCCGTGGACGATGTTCCTGGGGTCGATCGCGCAGATCTGGGCCTCGTCGCTCGACTTCAAGAAAAACAACTACTTCGGCGCCATCGTGCTGGGGGTGTACGGTCTGTTCTGGATGGCGGTGTCGATGCACTGGGCGATCAGCCTGGGCTGGTTCGGTGCCATCAACCCAGCCCAGTTTGACCCCAAGCAGATTGCCTTTGCCTTCTTCGGCTACGGCATCTTCTCGCTGTTCATCATGGTGGTGGCGTTCGAGACCAACAAGGTGTTCGCCACCATCGTGGTGCTGATCAACGTCCTGCTGTTTTCGCTGGGTTTTGCCGCGCTGGGCGTGGCCAAGGCTCAGTTCAGCACCGCCGCGGCCTGGTCGGAACTGTTGATCTCGCTGCTGGGCTTCTACGCCTGCGGCGCGATCTTCTTCCGGAATTTCTTCGGCCGGGAAATCCTGCCCCTGGGCGCCCCGCTGGGTCTGATCAAACGTAGCTGATGCCCATCCCCGGGCGTGCCTGCGGGCGCGCCCGTTTCATTACTTCCGCCCACGTGTCTGGTCGAATCGACCGTTTTCCTGCCGGGGCGATGGAGTATCCCCCGCATAAAGAACCACAGTCGATCTGCCACTCCACACGCCGCTAGCGCCGCACGCTCACTTCGAACAGCGCGGCGGCACGCTCGGGCGGCTGCAGTTGCCCATCCACCAGAAAGATGCGGCGGTCGGCGGCCTGGGCGAAGGTGGGGTCGTGCGTGACGGCGACCACGGCGCGGTTCTGGTTGCGCGCCAGGTCGTGCAGGATGTCGCGCACGTTGGCGCTGGCGTGGGTGTCGAGCGAGCCGCTCGGTTCGTCCGCCAGGATCAGCTGCGGGTCGTTCGACAGCGCACGCGCCACGGCCACGCGCTGGCGCTGCCCGCCGGACATCTGGCTCGGGCGCTTGTGCATCTGTTCGGCCAGATCGAAGGTGCGCAGCAGCTCGCTCGCCTTGTCGCGCGCCTCGTCTTCTTGCAGGCGCGCCAGCTTGCGCATCGGCAGCATCACGTTGTCGAGCGCCGAGAATTCTTCCAGCAGAAAGTGGAACTGGAACACGAAACCGATGCGTTCCAGCCGGATATGGGCGAGGTGGTCTTCGCTCAGGCCGGTGGTCAGGGTGTCGTCCAGCCACACCTGGCCGGCGGTGGGCATGTCGAGCAGCCCCAGGAGATAGAGCAGCGACGACTTGCCCGAGCCGGACGGCCCCATGATGGCGACGAACTCGCCGCGCGCGATCTCCAGATCGATGTTCTCCACCAGCGTGGTGGGCACGTCGCCCGGCAGCACGCGCGTGAGCGCCTCCGTGCGCAGCACCGTGCTCATGCCGCGCCCCGCAGGATGTCCACCGGGCGCACGCGTCCGCCCTTGCGCGCCGGCAGGTAGGCCGCCACCAGCGCCGAACCCATGGCGAACGCGGCGGCCAGCGCCATCTGGTCCCAGCCCCAGTAGATCGGCAGAAAGGCTTGCGTGGTGATGAACGGGCTTTTCACTTCCACCCGCGCGAGGCCGGCCATCAGCGCCAGTCCGAGGCCGGTGCCGAGCACGCTGCCGACGAGGCCGAGCAGGGCGCCTTCGATCAGGAAGATCCGGCGGATGTCGCGCGCGTGAAAGCCGATCGACTTGAGGATGGCGATGTCGCGGGTTTTTTCCAGCACCACGGTGGATATCACGTTGTAGATGCCGAAGGCGGCCACGATCAGGGTGGCGGCCACCACGCTATACATGATGATGTTGCGGATCTTCACCAGGTTCATGATGTCTTCGCTGGCTTCCTGCCACGATTGCGTCTTGTAGCCGAGCGCACGTTCGATCTGGCCGGCGACGACCGGCGCACGCGCCGGATCGTCCAGTTTGAGGATGAAACGGTTGGCCACGTTAGGTCGGCCCAGCAGTGTTTGCGCGCGCTTGAGGATGATGAAGGTCTGTCCCTCGTCGTAGGCAGCGGTGCCGGTACGGAACAGGGCGACGATCTTCATCACGCGCACCAGGCCGGTGGGGGAGGTGACCGAAATCTTGTCGCCGAGCTTGGCGCGGAATTTGTCGGCGAGACCGGTGCCGATGATGATGCCATCCGGGTCGGAATGCAGCGAGGCGAGCGAGCCGGATATGAAATACTGGTCGATGGTGCTGACGTTCTTCATCAGGTCCGGCTCGATGCCGTTGATGGCGGCGCCCAGGTCCTTGCCGGCGAAGGTGAAGATAGCCTGCCCGAGCAGCACCGGCGCCACGCGCAGGCCCGGCAGACGGCTGACGAAATCCAGCTTCTGCTTGTACTGGCGGATGCCGCGCACCTCGGTTTCCGGTTTGACGCCGCGGATTTCCACCGCGCCGTGCGCCGCCGCCAGCTCGGCCGCCTGCGGCTTGGCCTGGCGGAATTCGTCGTACACGGTGATGTGGGCCGAGTTGTCCACCAGGCGGCGCATGAAATCCTGCTCCGAGCCACGCATCAGGGCCGACACGGCGAGAAAGAACGCCACGCCAAGACCGATGCCGGCGAGCGAAACCAGCGTCTGGCGCCGGCGCGACAGCAGGTGGCTGAGCGCGATCGAGGCCGCCAGCTTCATCGCGAGGTTCCTGCCGGCGCCGCGGCGGGCGGGATGCGCACCTTCTGACCGTCTTTCAGTTCGGCCGGCGGTTCGGTGATGAAGGTGTCGCCATCGGTCAGTCCGGCCCGCACCTCGCTGCGGTCCGCTCCCTTGGCGCCGAGCGTGAGGCGCTGCTTGTGGGCCCGGCCGTCGCGCACCAGCCAGATCGTGCTGCCGTTGAGCGCCGTGCTCGGCACCAGCAGCGCGTGTTCACGCCGGGCCAGGATGATGTTGACCTCGGTGGTCATGCCGATCATCAACGGGGTGCCGGGAAGCAGGGCGATGCGCACGCGGTAGTTGCGTGCCAGCGGGTCGCCCTTGGCGGTGATCTCGGCCACCTTGCCTTGGAATACCCGTCCGGGGAAACCGTCGGCGGTGATCTGGGCCGGCTGGCCCACTTTGACGCCGGCGATGTCTTCCTCGTCGACCACGGTGGTGATACGCGGCGGTGCGCCGGACTGGGCCAGGTAGAACACCGGCTGGTTGACCGGGATGAAGTCGCCCACCTCGCCGTCGCGGCGGATGATGCGCCCGGCGCCGGGCGCGCGCAGCGTCATGAATTTGATCTGCTCTTCGATGCGGCGCGTGGTGGCGCGGGCGGAATCGAACGTGGAGCGGGCCTGATCGAGCTGATCGATGGTGGCGAAGCCGGAGCTGAACAGCGCCTGTACGCGTTGCCAGCGCTGCTCGGCGTAACGCAGCCGGGCCTGTTCGTCGCCCAGGCTGGCACGCAGGTCGCTGTCGTCGAGCCGGCCCAGGATTTGCCCCGGCGTCACCTGGGCGCCTTCGTCCGCGCGCAATTCGACCAGCCGCCCGCCGACCTGCGGAGCGATAGTGACTGTCACGCTGGCTTCGACGTTGCCGGTGGCGTACACCGCCTGGATGGCCGGCCCGCGCGTGGGGTGGCCCACCTTGACCATGGGGGGCGCAAGCCAGTGCCAGAGCAGGACGGATAGCCCGGCGGCGAGCAGCAGGAAGAAAGCCCCTTTGCCTGCCCGATAGAGGGTGGTTTTTCGGTGGGAACGGCTATCGTTCGATGCCATATCGTGTCATTGGTCGCTTCATAAACAGGCGCTACGGCCAGCGAAATACGATTCCACCTGCGTGAGGTGGCGCTGCGCGAACCCTTCATCTGCCTTGCTATCGATGGTTCGGCCAACCCCGTCAAGCCGTCGAGCACGTTGCGTGGAACTATGTTGACGATAGATCGCGCCGCCGGCGAGTGCCATGCGTGGGGTCAAGATTTATACAGAATGGATGGGGCGGGGTCGGAGCAGACGGTGATCTACCCGTGCCGGCAAATCACATGCGACAACACGGTGGCGAGCCATGTCTACCGGCGATGACGGTACGCCAGGCACGGTGCAACGTGGGGAGGGTTCAATCGAAGCGGTCGTCGCGCACCTGCACCATGCCCTGTTCGACGCGCACCGGGAAGGTGGCCACCGGTTCGTAGGCGGGCGGGCCGAGCGCCGCGCCGGTGCGCAGCGAGAACTGCGCGCCGTGGCGTGGGCAGACGATGCAGTCACCCAGCACCTCGCCACCGGACAGGGTCTCGGCTTCGTGGCTGCACAGGTCTTCGATGGCGTAATAGCAGCCCTCGACGTTGAATACGGCAATCGCCACGCCGTCGGCGTCCACGGTACGGAAGGTTCCGGGCGGGAAGGCGTCGGCCGGGGCCACGTCGAGCCAGTCGCTCATCACAGCAAGCCCAGTTCCAGGCGTGCCGCCTCGCTCATCATGTCCTGCGACCAGGGCGGTTCCCACACCAGTTCGACCTCGGCCTCGTGCACGCCGTCGACGCGTTCCACCGCCTCGGCCACCAGGGCGGGAAAGGTCTGCGCCACCGGGCAGCCCGGCGCGGTCAGCGTCAGGTCGATACGGACCTTGCCCTCGGCGTCATCCACGTCGAGCGCGTAGACGAGGCCCAAGTCGTAGATGTTGACCGGAATTTCCGGGTCGTACACGGTGCGCAGCGCCTCGATCACGCGCTGCTGCAATTCGGAAACCGGGGGCGGGGTGGCGTCGTCGTTGCGGTGATGCCAGTGGAACAGGTCCATCGTCTTCACTCCGTCGATACCGGCTGGTCGCTCTGGTGCAGCGCGGCCAGCAGGGTATGCCAGGCCAGGGTGGCGCACTTCACCCGGGTCGGAAACTCTCGCACCCCGGCCAGCACGGCAAGCTTGCCGAGCGGCGCTTCGGCGGGAGTGGCGTCCTCGGCCGTCACCAGCGCATGGAAGACGGCGAACAGCGCTTCGGCCTCGGCCTCGGTCCTGCCCTTGAGCGCATCGGTCATCAGCGAGGCCGAGGCGGTGGAGATGGCGCAACCGGCGCCTTCGAAACAGGCGTCCTCGATCACGCCGTCCACCACCTTGAGCGACAGCGAAAGATGGTCGCCGCACAGCGGGTTGAAACCCTCGGCGTGGCGGTTCGCTCCCGCCAGCGGGCCGAAATTATGTGGCCGGCGGTAGTGGTCGACGATGAGTTCCTGGTAGAGTTCGCGCAAGTCGGACATCAGCCAAACACCTCCCGGGCCTTGCGGATGGCGTGCATCAGCACGTCCACCTCCTCGGCCGTGTTGTAGAGGGCGAACGAGGCGCGCACCGTGGCGGGCAGGCCGAAATGCGCCATCACCGGCATCGCGCAATGGTGTCCGGCACGCACCGCCACCCCTTCCAGGTCCAGGATCGTGCCGATGTCGTGCGGATGCACGCCCTCCAGGGTGAACGCCAGGATGCTCGCCTTGTCGCGCGCCGTGCCGATCAGGCGCAGGCCGGGTATCTGCATGGCCTGGGCGGTGGCTTCAGCGAGCAGGGCCTGCTCGTGGGCGGCCACAGCGGGTAAGCCCAGCGCGTTCAGGTAGTCGATGGCCGCCCCCAGGCCGATGGCGCCGGCGATATTCGGGGTGCCGGCCTCGAACTTGTAGGGCAGGTCGTTGTAGGTGGTGCCGGCGAAACTGACCTGGCGGATCATGTCGCCGCCGCCCTGGTAGGGCGGCATCGACTCCAGCAGCGCCGTCTTGCCGTAGAGCACGCCGATGCCGGTCGGCCCATAGAGCTTGTGGCCGGAAAAGGCGTAGAAATCGCAGTCGAGCGCCTGCACGTCGACCGGCCGGTGAGCGACGGCCTGGGCGCCGTCGACCAGCACCACCGCCCCGGCGGCGTGGGCCAGCTCGATCAACTGGCGCACCGGGTTGACGGTACCCAGCGCGTTGGACAGCTGCGTCACCGCCACGAGGCGGGTCGCCGGGCCCAACAGGCGGGCGAATTCGTCGAGCTTCAGCTCGCCCGCCTCGTCGATGGGGGCGACGCGCAGCAGCGCGCCGCTGCGCTCGCACAGCAGCTGCCACGGCACGATGTTGGAGTGGTGCTCCATCTCGGTGATCAGGATCTCGTCGCCGAGCCGCAAACGTTGGCCGAAGCTCGCCGCCACCAGGTTGATCGCCTCGGTGGTGCCGCGCACGAACACGATTTCCTCGCGCCGGGCCGCGTTGATGAAGCGCCGCACCGTGTCGCGCGCCGCCTCGAAGGCTTCGGTGGCACGCTGGCTCAGGGTGTGCACGCCACGGTGCACGTTGGCGTTGATCTCGCCGTAGTAACGCGTTTCGGTCTCGATCACGCTCTGCGGCTTCTGGCTGGTGGCGGCGTTGTCGAGGTAGACCAGCGGCTTGCCGTGCACGGTCTGGCTCAGGATGGGGAAATCCTGCCGCCAGCGCGCCACGTCGAACCCGGGCAACTCATCACGGCGGACGGCCTCTTGCTTCACCACGGCATTCATACCAGCTCCTTGACCCGCTCGGGCAAGCGCCCCAGCAGCAGTTTTTCCAGCCGCGCCCGCAACGGCGCCATGTCGATCCGGCCGACCATCTCCGCCGCAAAGGCGAAGGTGAGCAGGGCGCGCGCGTCGGCCTCGTCCACCCCGCGCGAGCGCAGGTAGAACACCTGCTCCGGGTCGAGCTGGCCGACGGTGGCGCCGTGGCTGCACTTCACGTCGTCGGCGTAGATTTCCAGTTGCGGCTTGGTGTCGATTTCGGCGTTGTCCGACAGCAGCAGGTTGCGGTTGGCCTGATAGGCGTCGCTGTGCTGGGCGTCGGCCTGCACGATGACTCGGCCGTTGAACACCGCGCGCGACGCGCCGGCCAGCACCCCCTTGTAGAACTCGCGGCTGGTGCCGTAGGGCCGGGCATGGTTGATGCGGGTGTGGTGGTCGCTGTGCTGCCGGCCGTCGGTCATGTAGAGCCCGTCGAGCGTGCAGGCGGCGTGCTCGGCGTTGAGCCCGACGCGGATGTCGACGCGCGCCAGGCCGCCGCCCAGCGCGAACGAGCGCGAAACGAAACGGCTGCCTTGCTGTTGGTCGACATCCAGCGCGGCCACGTGGAAGGCCTTGAGGGACTCCTGCTGCAGCTTGAGGTGTTCGACCTCGGCATCTTGCCCGACCACGAGGTCGGTGGCGGTGTTGCTCAGGTAGGCGCCGTCGCCCAGCGCCACATGGTGTTCGATCAGGCAGGCGCGGCTGCCGGCCTCGGCACGCACCACGTTGCGCGTGTGCAGCGCCAGCCCCGCTTCGGTGGTGACGAACAGCAGGTGGACCGGCGTCTCGAGCGCCACCCCGGCGGCCAGTTGCAGGTAGGCGCCGTCGCTGAAGAAGGCCTGGTTGAGCGCGGCGAAGCCCGACGGGTAGCCATCTGGCAACACGCCCAGCACGCCCTCCAGCCGTTCAGGATCGCGTTCCAGCACCTCGGCGAGGCTCGCCAGCGTGACCCCGGCCGGCAACGGGCCGATGTTCGACCAGCGCGGCTGGTAACGGCCATTCACGAACACCAGGCGCTGCGTTCCCGCCAGCCCCCAGGCGTCGATCAGCCCAGGAGCGACGCCGTTCGCCGTCGGAGGGGGCGGCATGAAGCGGCTTTTCTCGATGGCGGCGACACTGGTGTACTTCCAGTCCTCCTGGCGCAGCGTCGGGAAACCGGCCTCGGCGAAGAATGCCAGGCCCGCCTCGCGCCCGCGCCGCAGCCACGGCAGCTCGCTACCCGGCAAGGTCGTGGCGACGCGGGCGAAGGCGTCGCGGTAGAAGTCGGCGGCAGGATTCATGTGCCGCCTCCCGCCTGTCCCGCCGCTGCCTCGACCCAGCCGTAGCCACGGTTTTCCAGCTCCAGCGCCAGCTCGCGCCCGCCGGACAAGGCGATGCGGCCCTGTGCCAGCACGTGCACCTGGTCCGGCACGATATAGTTGAGCAAGCGCTGGTAGTGCGTCACCAGCACCATGGCGCGTTCCGGGCTGCGCATGGCGTTGACTCCGCCGGCGACGACCTTGAGCGCGTCGATGTCCAGGCCCGAGTCGGTTTCGTCGAGCAGCGCGAGGCGGGGCTCGAGCACCGCCATCTGCAAAATCTCGTTGCGCTTCTTCTCTCCGCCGGAAAAGCCTTCGTTCACCGAGCGGTACAGCAGGCCGGTGTCCATGCCCATCAGCCGGAGCTTGTCCTTCACCAGCGCGAGGAAGTCCACCGCGTCCAGCTCCGGCTCGCCACGGTGCAGGCGCAGCGCGTTCACCGCCGCCTTCAGGAGGTAGATGTTGGCGACGCCGGGAATCTCCACCGGATACTGGAACGCCAGAAAAATCCCCTCGCGGGCCCGCAGCTCGGGGGACAGCTCCAGCAGATTGCGCCCCAGGTAGCGCACTTCGCCGGCCGTCACCGTATAGCCCTCGCGCCCGGCCAGCACGTGGGCCAGCGTGCTCTTGCCCGAGCCGTTGGGGCCCATGATGGCGTGCACCTCTCCGGCACGCACCGTCAGATCGAGGCCGCGCAGGATGGGCTTGTCGTTGATCGAGACGTGCAGGTTGCGGATTTCGAGCATGGTCTGTTCCTTGTTAGCCGATGCTGCCCTCCAGGCTTACCCCCAGCAGCTTCTGGGCCTCCACCGCGAACTCCATCGGCAGTTCCTTGAATACTTCCTTGCAAAAGCCGCTGACGATCATCGACACCGCGTCTTCCGGCGCGATGCCGCGGCTCTGGCAGTAGAACAGCTGGTCCTCGCCGATGCGCGAGGTCGAGGCCTCGTGCTCGACACGGGCGGTCGGGTTCTTCACCTCGATGTAGGGGAAGGTGTGGGCGGCGCAGCGGTCGCCCAGCAGCAGCGAGTCGCATTGCGTGTAGTTGCGCGCGCCGACCGCGCTCTTCGCCACTTTCACCAGGCCGCGATAGGCGTTGCTGCCGTGCCCGGCCGAGATGCCCTTGGAGAGGATGGTGCTGCGCGTGTTCTTGCCCAGGTGGATCATCTTGGTGCCGGTATCCGCCTGCTGGTAGTGGTTGGTCAGCGCCACCGAGTAAAACTCGCCGACGGCGTTGTCTCCCTGCAGGATCACGCTGGGGTACTTCCAGGTGATGGCCGAACCGGTCTCCACCTGGGTCCAGGAAATCTTCGAGTTGTCCCCACGGCAATCGCCGCGCTTGGTGACGAAGTTGTAGATGCCGCCGTGGCCCTCCTTGTCGCCGGGGTACCAGTTCTGCACCGTGGCGTACTTGATCTGGGCGTCTTCCAGTGCGATCAACTCGACCACGGCGGCGTGCAGCTGGTTCTCGTCGCGCATCGGCGCGGTGCAGCCTTCCAGGTAGCTGACGTAGGCGCCCTTGTCGGCGATGATCAGCGTGCGTTCGAACTGGCCGGTGTTGCGGGCGTTGATGCGGAAGTAGGTCGACAACTCCATCGGGCAGCGCACTCCGGGCGGGATGTAGCAGAACGAGCCGTCGCTGAACACCGCCGAGTTGAGCGAGGCGAAGAAATTGTCGGTGTAGGGCACCACCGAGCCCAGGTACTGCCGCACCAGCTCCGGGTGCTCGCGCACCGCCTCGGAGAACGAGCAGAAAATGATGCCGAGCCCGGCCAGCTTGTCCTTGAAGGTAGTCGCCACCGACACGCTGTCGAACACCGCGTCCACCGCCACGCCGGCGAGCAGGGCACGCTCTTCCAGCGGCACACCCAGTTTCTCATAGGTGCGCAGCAACTCCGGGTCGACCTCGTCCAGGCTTTGCGGCCCGTCCTGGCGCGACTTCGGCGCGGAGTAATAAGCGATGTCCTGGTAATCGATGGGAGGGTGATGCACGGTGGACCAGTGCGGCTCGGCCATGGTGAGCCAGTGCCGGTACGCGCGCAGGCGCCATTCCAGCAGGAAGTCCGGCTCGCCCTTCTTGGCCGAAATCAGCCGGATCAGGTCTTCCGACAAGCCGCGCGGCACGGTGTCGGTCTCGACGCTGGTGAAAAAGCCGTGCCGGTATTCCTGGCTGATCAGCTCGTCGAGCTTGACTGTCGAACTGGCCATCTGCCTCTCCTGTCGATTTCGCTCAGCCATGACCGCCAGAACGGTGCCGCCGGTCATGCTGCGCCCGCCGCCGCTCCGGCATTCCCGCCGGCACCGGTTGCGTCATGTCCTCCAGCGTCAGGCCATCGAGGGTCTGGCGCAGCGCCCGGTCGATGCGCTGCCAGTGGCGGCGCAAGGCGCACGCGTTCTCCTGCGGGCACAGACCGGCCGCCACGCTGCATTCCGTGACGCCGAACGGGCCCTCCAGCGCGTCGATGACCTGGACGATCGAAATCTCCCGCGGTGGCCGCGCCAGCAGGTAGCCGCCGTGAGCGCCCCGCAACGAGTGCAGCAAGGCCTTGCGCGCCAGGGTCTTGAGGATTTTGCTCGCGGTGGGCAGGGCGACCCCCACCGCGCCGGCGAGCTCGGCGGCGCTGTAGACATGGCCCGGTTCACGCGCCATGTGGGCCATGATCACGGTGCCGTAATCGGTCAGCCTGCTCAGCCGCAACATCTCCAAGTCCCTGTTCTTTATATAGAATCAATTTAGTCCTATATGTTCCGCAGGGCCAGGTCGATGAGCCTCTGGCAGAGAAAAAAGAGGCGTCGGGCACCCGGCCCGGCTCACCCCGCCAGGGAAGGAGGCAACGGCATGAAATTCATTTTCGAAGTTCGCATGCGGCCCGGCTACACGGTCGAGGAATACGCCGAGGCCTGGATTCGCGCCAGCGAGATCATCCAGCGCACGCCCGGTGCCCGTGGCACCTACCTGCATCGCAAGATCGGCGCCCCCGACACCTTGCTCGCCATCGCCACCTGGGAGTCGAAGGCGCACCGAGACGCCAAGGACGACCGGCGCGACGAAACGGTCCGCGCCATTCTCGAAAAGCATGCGGCCAATTGCGACATCACCGTGATCGGCGAATTTGACGAACCCGAATGGTCCGTGCTGCCGCAAGGCGCAGGGCGATGAGCGGTACACCGCCCAGGGGAAAGGGACGGAGCCGCGCCGTGTCGCTCGCCCCACGGCCGCGCCTTGACTTGGCCTGACTCGCCGTCAAGTCAAAGCGGCGAGGGACCTTATCGGCCGCCCAGCGGGGCGCGGTTGGCCACGTATTCGGGCGAGCGGGATAGCTGCCCCAGTTGCTCGGACAGGAAGTCGATCAGCGTGCGCACCTTTTGCGGCAGGAAGCGGCGCGCCGGGTAGAGCGCATACAGCGCCGTGCTTGGCTTCTCCCAATCTGGCAGCAATTCAACCAGCCGCCCCGAGGCCAGGTCTTCGCTGACCAGTACGCTGGGCTGCAGCGCGATGCCGAGCCCGGCGCGGGCCGCATCGATCAGCACCGCGCCGTCGTTGGTGCTGAGCGAGCCGGACACACGCACGGTCACGGGCGACTGGGGCGGGCCGAAGCTCCAGGTGTTTGACTCCAGCGGGCGGCTGTAGCGCAGGCAGTTGTGATGGACAAGGTCGGCCGGTGTCTGCGGCGTGCCGTGCTTCTCCAGATAGCTCGGCGCCGCCAGCAGCGTGCTGTAGATCGGGCCCAGCAGCAGCCGGGCGATGAGGTTTTCCTCGCTGGCGTGCAGCGAGGTGCGCAGCGCGAGGTCGTAGCCTTCTTCGACCAGGTCGATGTGGCGGTTGGTGAGCATCAGGTCGACGCTGATTTCCGGATAGCGGCGGTGAAACTCGGTCAGCAGCGTGCCCAGCCGACGTTGGCCGAAGGCGACGCTGGCGGTGATGCGCAGCGTGCCCGCCGGGGTCTGACTCTGGCGGCTGGCCACCGCCGCGGCTTCATCCACCTGCGCCAGGATGGACGCCACGCGCTGGATGTAATCGGCGCCGACTTCGGTCAGGGACAGGCGCCGGGTCGAGCGATGCAACAAGCGCACGCCCAACTGCTGTTCGAGTGCCGCCACGTACTTGGTGACCATGGCGCGGGACAGGTCCATGCGCTCGGCGGCGCCGGCAAAACTGCCGGCTTCGGTCACGGTCTGGAAGACGCGCATGGCAGTCAAGGTATCCATAATTTCTTTTTAGTTAATTACCCATTTCATTTTCCCCGGTTTATTCCCAACGAAGCAACTGTTGAAATACCTCCATGACGCCCCGCACGACAACGCGGCGCCGCTTTTCCGGTAACCGAGGTCGTTTCGGCCCCGCGGACACCGCCCAACATGGAGATTTGCAGCATGAAAAAAATCAGCTTCGCCGCCGCCTTGCCCTGTACCGCCTTGATCGCCTTCGCATGTGCCGGTTCGGCTTACGCCGGCAACGACAACTATTACGTCGACAACCTGGGTGGCGCCACCGTCAAGACCGCCGCCACGGCACCGCAAGCGTCCTTCGGCACCCGCACCGCGGTGATCGATGCCGACACCCATCTGCGCCTGACGGTGGCGCAAGACGGTAGCGTGCAGCCTGGCTCGGTCGGCGTGCCGCGCGACGACAGCATGGCCTTTCACGTCGCCAACAACAGCGCCCAACCGGTGAACGTGGTGATCGAAGGCGAAGGAGCGGCCCCGGTCACCATCGGTCAGGTCGGCGCGCACAAGGAAGCCAACTTCGCCTGGCGCTTCGACAACTTCAAAGCCGTGCCGCGCGCACTCAAGGTCGGCCAGTCCGCCGTAAAACTGTACGTACTCAACCCGCGCAGCACCAACTGATCGCCACGCCACCCTGTCCGCCCGAGCCCCGGAACCCCGGGGCTTTTTAGACTTCCGGCCCGGCCGCTTTGCTATAACCAAAGCCAAGACCCAGGCATGGTCGGGAGCCCCCGCAGGTTTGAAACCCCATGCGTGCTGAGGGGTATGCGTCATTTTTTCCTCCCACAACCCATCGCCTGCGTCGGATGGGGCGGCTAACAACGACACCACATGATGACTCTCCCCAGCTGGCGCGATTGGCTGTTTTCGGCCAAGACCTTTCTCGCCGCGATACTGGCCCTGTACATCGGCATGGCCCTTGGGCTGCCACGCCCTTACTGGGCGATGTCCACGGTGTACATCGTGTCGCATCCGCTGATTGGCGCCACCCGCTCGAAAGGGCTTTACCGGGTCATCGGCACCCTGATCGGCGGTGCCGCTGCCATTCTCTTCGTGCCCCGCTTCGTCAACGAGCCGATCATGCTGAGCCTGGTCATTTCGCTCTGGACCGGCACGCTGCTGTGCCTATCGCTGCGCGACCGCACACCGCGCAACTACCTCTTCATGCTCTCGGCGTACACCTTGCCGATGATCGCGCTCCCCGCCGTGTCCCAGCCCGAGGCGGTGTTCGACATTGCACTGGCGCGCAGCGAGGAAATCGTGCTCGGCATCGTATGTGCCAGCGTGGTTGCCTCCATCGTGTTTCCCAGCAAGGTGGCGCCGGTGCTCGAAGCCCGCATCGGCGCCTGGTTCAAGGACGCCGGCGCCTGGGCGGCGGAAGCCCTGTCGCCGGCCTTCGCCAGCAGCCACCCGGCGACCCGCCATCGTCTGGCCGCCGACATCCTGTCCCTGGACCAGTACATCACCCACCTGGCCTACGATGCCGCCAACGCGGACATGGTGCACACCACGCGCGAACTGCAAAGCCGCATGAGCATGCTGCTGCCCATCCTGTCCTCGCTCACGGCGACGCTCGACGCCGCACGCAAGCTGGAGCAGGACGTTCCCGCCCCGTTGACCGGCCTGATGGAAGCCATCGCCCGCTGGATACTCTCGTCGCCCGGGGCCAGGGGCCGCGACGAGGCGGCACGTTTTCAGCGCCAGCTTGCCGATGCGCGCCGTAGCGGCCCGGACGCGGAATGGAACGATCTCTTGATCGCGCACGCCGTCACGCGCCTGCAATCGCTGATCCGGCTGTGGCAGGACTGCCTCGACCTGCGCGACATGATCGCCCGGGGCGAGGCCGATACCGCGTGGAAACCGGCGTACCGGCGCTGGGAACTCGGCGGCAAGGCGCGCCATTACGACCATGGCATGATCCTGTTCGCGGCGGCATCGGCCTCGCTGGCGATCTTCCTCTCCTGCCTGCTGTGGATCGGCATGGGCTGGAACGACGGCGCCAGCGCGGTGATCCTGGGCGCCGTCTCGAGCTGCTTCTTCGCCGCACAGGACGAGCCGGCGCCGCTGATCCGCACCTTCTTCACCTGGGCCGCGGTCAGTATCCCGCTCACCGCCGTGCTGCTATTCCTGATCATCCCGGCCGCGCACGAGTTCGAAACCCTGGCGCTGATGCTGGCCATCCCGTTCCTCGCCATCGGCACCCTGGCATCGCACCCGCGCTTCACCATGGCCGCCATGCTGCTGACGGTCAACACCGCTTCGTTCCTCGGCCTGCAAGGTGCCTACGATGCGGACTTCACCGCCTTCTTCAACAGCAGCGTGGCCGGGGTGTGCGGGGTGCTGTTCGCCTTGTGCTGGACCCTGCTGACGCGGCCGTTTGGCGCCGAGCTGGCGATGCGCCGCCTGCTGCGCGCCAGCTGGAAAGACCTGGCCGAGACCGCTGCAGGCAGCCACCGCGGCGATTACGCCAACCTCACGTCGCACATGCTGGACCGCCTGGGCCTGCTGGTGCCGCGCCTGGCCGCCAGCGACGATGACCACGGCGATGCCGGCTTCGGCGAGTTGCGGGTAGGGTTCAGCACCCTGGACCTGCAACGCGATGAACACCGCCTGCCAGAGACAGCGCACGTGGCGATCGACCGCGTGCTCCAGTCCGTCGCCGGGCACTACCGGGAATGCGTCGGCCACCATGGCCAGCGTCAGCCTCCCGCTTCGCTGCGCGAGGAAATCGACCGGGCCTTGAGCCTCACCAAGGCGGAGCTGGGCAGGGCGGCGCGGGAAGCCCAGAACGCCCTGGTGGAATTGCGCATCACGCTGTTTCCCGATGCCGCCCGCTTTGTCGCGCTGACCGGAGCCCCCGCCACGGCCCCCTCCGCAGGAGAAACCCCATGATTGGCGAAATCGATCTCTACGGCGTGTTCATCCCCAGCCTGCTGGTGCTGATGCTCGGCGCCCTGGCCGTCACCGGCTGCCTGCGCTTTGTTCTGATGCGGCTGGGCGTCTACAAGCTCGTCTGGCACCGCTCGCTGTTCAATTTTGCCCTTTACGTGATCGTGCTCGGCGGCACGGTTGCCTTGACTCGCGGATTGCACCCATGAAAAAAAACATTCGAAACGCAGGGTCGGTGATCCTGACCCTGACTGTCGTCGTCATCGCCGCCGTGGTCGGCTGGCACCTGTGGGATTACTACAGCAACGCGCCGTGGACCCGGGATGGCCATATCCGTGCCGACGTGGTCCAGATCGCCCCGGACGTCTCCGGGCTGATCACCACCGTATCGGTGCGCGATAACCAGCTGGTGAAGCGCGGCCAGGTGCTGTTCGTGATCGACCGCGCCCGCTACGAGCTGGCGCTGAAGCAGGCCATGGCGGCGGTGGCGGCGCAACGTGCCACGCTGGCGCAAGCCCGTCGCGAGACCGTCCGCAGCCGCGCCCTGGCCGACCTGGTGGCCAAGGAAAACCTGGAGGAAAGCGAGGCCAAGGTGCAGCAAGGCGAAGCCACCCTGGCCGCCGCCGAAGCCGCGCTCGACGTCGCCCGCATCAACCTGGAACGCACCGAGGTGAAAAGCCCGGTGGACGGCTACCTGAACGACCGCACGCCGCGCCTGGGCGATTACGTCACCACCGGACGCCCGGTGCTCTCCATCGTCGATGCCCATTCCTTCCACGTCGACGGCTACTTCGAGGAAACCAAGCTCAACAACGTGCACATCGGCCAGCCGGTCGACATCCAGATCATGGGCGATGCGCACACCCTGCGCGGCCACGTGCAAAGCATCGCCGCCGGCATCGAGGACCGCGACCGCAGCAATGGCGCCACCTTGCTGCCCAACGTGAACCCCACCTTCAACTGGGTGCGTCTGGCACAGCGGGTGCCGGTGCGCATCGCGCTGGACGAGGTGCCCGACGACTTCCGCCTGATTGCCGGACGCACCGCCACGGTATCGGTACAGACGGTCACCACGCTGGCCAAACCCGCCGCCAAGCACGGGGAGGCCCGCTCGTGAAACGCCTCTCCGTTCTCGTGTCGCTCGCCCTGCTGGGCGGGCTGACGGCCTGCACCACGGTCGGCCCGGATTATCGCGTGCCGGATAACGCCATGGTGCGCGCGCCCTCGGCCAACGGTGCCTTCATCGGCGGCAACGGCGTCGGGGTATCGCTCGACCCGGTCCCCGCCGGCTGGTGGCGGCTCTACCGCGACCCGGCGCTGGACAAGCTGGTGAGCGAGGCGCTCGAAGCCAATACCAGCATCCGCATCGCTTCGGCCAACCTGCGCCGGGCCATGGCGGTGGTGACCGAAGTCGACGCCGAGCGCGGCCCGCACGCCGGCGTGACGCTGGCCGCCAAGCGCGCACGGGAGGCCGGCGAAGCCTTCCTGGTCGAGGAAAAGCTGCCGGTGTTGAACGAGGGCGACGCGGGCATCCAGATCGCCTACCAGATCGACCTGTTCGGCAAGCTGGCGCGCGCCGAAGAGTCCGCCCACGCCAGCGCCGAGGCCAGCGAAGCGGCGCTCGACCTGGTGCGCGTCTCGGTGGCGGCGGAAACCGTGCGTTCCTATGTGCAGATGTGCTCGGCGGGGCACGAACTGGCGGTCGCGCAGCATGTGCTGGACCTGCAGAACCGCAGCGTCGACGTCGCCCGCCGCCTCGCCGACGCCGGGCGTGGCCGCATCACCGACGTGCTGCGCGCACGCTCCCAGGCCGATACGCTGCGCGCCACGCTGCCGCGCTTCCAGGCCGAGAAAGACGCCGCCCGCTACCGGCTGGCGGTGATGGTCGGCAAAACTCCGCAACAGCTGCAAGACGCCCGGATCGACTGCCAGACCGAGCCGCGCATTGAGCAACGCATCCCGGTCGGCGACGGTGCCGCGCTGCTCAAGCGCCGCCCCGACGTGCGCGAGGCCGAGCGCCAGCTCGCCGCCGCCACCGCCCGCATCGGGGTAGCCACCGCCGCGCTCTACCCCAGCATCATCATCGGCGCCTCGGCAGGGTATAGCGGCATCCTCGAACACCTCGGGGAAGGGCGCACCGAACGCTTCGGCCTCGGCCCGCTGATCAGCTGGACGATACCCGACAGCGGCGCGCGCGCCCGGGTCAAGATCGCCAAGACCGACGCCGAAGCCGCGCTGGCGCGCTTCGATGGCGTCGTGCTCAACGCCCTGCGCGAGACCGAAACCGCGCTGAGCTTCTACTCGCGCAACCTGCAGCGCCAGGCCGACCTGCAGACGGCACGCGACGAAGCCCGCGAAGCCGCCGAGCAGAACCGCCGCCTCTACCAGGCCGGGCGCGTGCCCTACCTGTCGAGCCTCGACGCCGAGCGCACCCTCGCCAACACCGAAGCCTCGCTGGCCAGCGCGGAGAGCCAGCTTGCCGTCGACCAGGTCAACCTGTTCCTGGCACTGGGTGGCGGCTGGGAGAGCGAGGCGACGAAGTAAACGGACCTCCCCGGAAAGCCGGCGCGCCGGGGCAGGGGGCAGGCTTCGGCCAACCCTGCGCTGCGCCGAACCCCGCCTGCTAATGTGTGGATTTTTGGTCGATAATGTGACAAGTTACTGACTTCCAGCTTGGGCCGAGCGCTGTCTGACAGCGGCGGCGCCAAGTCTTTGCCGGGAGGTCTATGAGCCACTTCTTTCCTTTGACACCAGCCACTCCGGATCCCTTGCAGGCCGCCCACCTGCTCAGGGAGAAGCTGCGTGTGGAGGGACAACTTCCCCAAGGCCTGTTGCGCCAGGAAATCGAAGCCTCCTGGCGCCGCAGCTTCAGCCACGGACTGGATTGCATCGACAGCAAACTGGTCAGCCTGCAGGTCGTCAACGATCTGGACATGCTGCTGGCGGCCAACCGCATGCTGCTCGACGCCGCCACCCCGGAAATGGAGTTCCTGGCCGAACGTTACGGCAACGAAGGCCTGGTCATCCTGGGCGATGCCAACGCCAACATGCTCGCGGTGGAAGGGCGCACCGATTACCTCCGTACCCTCGGCATCCAGGACATCACCCCCGGGGCCTGCTGGAGCGAATCGCTGCGCGGCACCAATGCCCTCGGTACGGCGCTGATCGAGAGCCGGCCGATCCTGATCAATAGCGGCGAGCATTACCTCGAATGCCTGAGCCGTTTCTCCTGTTCCTCGGTACCGATCAAGAACCCGCACGGCGACGCCATCGGCGTGCTCGACCTGACGCGCGAGGGCACCCTGGCCCAGCCGCAGGACAGCCTCGGCATGCTGATGATCGCCGCCAGCCAGATCGAAAGCCGCCTGTTCGGCGCCTTTTTCCCGGAGCATCTGGTGCTGGTATTTCATCCGCGCCAGCAATATCTCGGCTCGGCCTGGCACGGCGTGCTGGCGGTGAGCGTGGAAGGCGACATCCTGGCCGCCAACCAGCAAGCCTGCGACCTGCTGCAGCTGCCGCGCGACAAGATGGTCGGCCAGCGTTGCGAAGAGGCGCTGGGCGTGCGCGGCAACACGCTGATCTCGCGCATCGTGCATGACGGCACCGCCAAAGTCCCGCTGGCACATGGCGAGTTCTACTTCAAGGCCTTGCAGCTGCCGCGCACGCCGACCATCGTGTCGACGCCGACTACGACGGCCAAACCCCAGCCCAGACCCTGCACCCTGGACGAGTTGGCGGATGGCCAGAGCCGTTTCGGGCGAGCCCTGAGAATGGCGCGGCAAGGTTTGAACAACGATCTCCCCGTGCTGTTGCTCGGCGAAACCGGCACCGGCAAGGAGGTCGTCGCCCGCGCCCTGCACGAAGTCAGCGCTCGCGCCGGCAAACCGTTCATCGCGGTGAATTGCGCCTCCATTCCCGAAGGACTGATCGAATCGGAGCTGTTCGGCTACCGCGACGGCGCCTTTACCGGCGCACGCAAGGGCGGCGTGGTCGGGCGCCTGATGCAGGCCAACGGTGGCACGCTGTTCCTCGACGAAATCGGCGACATGCCGCTCCACCTGCAGGCGCGCCTGTTGCGCGTACTGCAAGAGCGCAAGGTGGTGCCGCTGGGGGCCGGCGAAGAGCAGAACATCGACGTCGCGGTAATCTGTGCCACCCACCGCGACCTCAAGGCCATGGTGCGCGACAAGATGTTTCGCGAAGACCTCTACTACCGCATCAACGGGGTGAGCGTCGGCTTGCCGTCGCTGCGCGAGCGCGAGGATCTCGGCCAACTGATCGACACACTGCTCGGCAAGCTGGGGGCAGGCCACGTCACGGTCAGCCACGAACTGGCCGAGCTTTTTGGCCATTACCCCTGGCCGGGCAATATCCGCCAGCTGGAAATGGTGCTGCGCGCGGCACTGGCGATGCGCGAAGGCAACGAAACCGAGTTGACCCCCGAACACCTGAGCGACCATTTCCTCGAGGAGTTGCACGCCAGCACGCGGCCTTCCGGCGGGCTGATCCGCGACCAGGAACTGGAGCTGATCCGCAGCACTCTCGATAGCCATCAGGGCAACGTTTCGGCTGCGGCCCACGCGCTGGGCATCAGCCGTGCCACCCTCTACCGCAAGCTGAAGCAGCTGCAGTGGTAACGTCCTCCGTGTTCCCTGCCACGCAGAGCACATCTTGACCCGGCAGCCGCCGCACGGACCCCTATGCTCAGGTTTTTCCTCAAGCTCGCCAAAACAAACAACCCGGCCCTGTTCGAGCAGTCTATGGACTGGCTGTACGGTTTCGTGCGACCGCATCGCCTGGCCATCGGCGGCCTGCTCGGGCTGTCGCTGGGGGCCTCGTTACTGGTGCTCGCCCAACCCTGGCTCACCAAGATGCTGATCGACAGGGGGCTGCTCGGCAAAGACTACCCGCTATTGCTCACCATCGCGCTCGCCATGATCGTGGTCGGCATTGCCAGCACCCTGCTCAGCGGCGTCAACCGCTACCTGCACACCCGTCTGTCCGGGCGCATCCTGTTTTCTCTGCGCGGCGCCCTGTACGGTCATCTGCAGCAACTCTCCCCGGCCTTCTACGGCCGGCGGCGCATCGGCGACCTGCTTTCCAGGCTCGATGGCGACGTGGCCGAAATTCAGCGCTTTGCACTGGACTCGCTGTTTTCCGCCGTCTCCAGCGTGATCGGCCTGATCGGAGCCATCGCCTTGCTGCTGGCGCTGTCGTGGAAACTGTCGCTGCTGGTGGTGGTGCTGATCCCGCTCGAAGTGCTGTGGCTGCGCTGGATGCGCCAAAAAGTGGAGCGCGATGCGCGCCAGCTGCGCGAAAGCTCGGCCGACATGTCGTCCTTTCTGGTCGAAACGCTACCCGCGATGAAGTTCATCCAGTCCGCCGGGCAGCAAACCGCCGAACTGCATCGCCTCGATCACCTCGGCGAGGGCTATATGCAGCGCCTGCTCAAACTACAGGTGACCGAATTCTTCACCCAAGCCGTCCCCGGCACGCTGACCTCGCTGTCGCGTGCCTGCGCCTTCCTCATCGGTGGTTACTGGGTCGTCAACGGCAGCTGGCAACTGGGCTCGCTGATCGCCTTTTCCACCTATCTCGGCATGGCGGTCGGGCCGGTGCAAAGCCTGCTGGGGCTCTACGTCGCACTGCAACGCATGACCGTGAGCCTGGGCCGGGTCATGGAGTTGCAGAACGAGCCGGTCAGCATCCATCAGCCAGAACATCCGCGAGAGCCGTCGAGCAGCGGCGGCGAACTGGTACTGGATAACGTCTGGTTCGCCCATGGCGAGCGCCAGCAGGGGGTACTGCGCGGCGTATCCGCGCGGATACCAGCAGGGCGTAAGGTAGCCATCAGCGGTGCATCCGGGGTCGGAAAATCGACCCTGATCGACCTACTGCAACGCTTCTACGACCCCCAGCAAGGGTGCATCCGCTTCGAAGGAGTCGATCTGCGCGAACTGGACCTGTTTACCCTGCGTCGCCGCATCGCCGTCGTGAGCCAGGACATCGTGCTGTTTCGTGGTAGCCTGGCCGACAACATCCGCTACAGCGCACCGCACGCCAGCCGCGAACAGATCGAAACCGTGGCACGGCAGGCTCGTCTCGACGGCCTGATCCAGTCCATGCCGAACGGTCTCGACAGCCACGTCGGCGAACGCGGGCAACAGCTCTCCGGCGGCCAGAAGCAGCGCATCGCCATTGCCCGCGCCTTGCTGCAGGACCCGTTGATCCTGGTGCTCGACGAAGCCACCTCGGCGGTGGACGAGGCCACCGAGCGCGAAGTCATCGCCGAGATCGACGAGCTGTTCAGCCAGCGCACCCGCATCCTGATCAGCCACCGCGCGTCGACGCTGGCGCAGGCTGATCTGCGCTTCGAGCTGATCGACGGACAACTGTTGCTACGCCAGGAGGCGTGCGTGAGCGATGGGCACTGAACTGCGCATCGGCATCGTCGACAGCGGCTGCCGCCACGAGCAGGCGAGCCGGGTGCTGGCGGCGCGCGGTTTTTGGCTCGAGCAAGAAGACCTGCGGCACGGGGAAGTCCAGCCCGACCGGCTGGGGCACGGCGGCGCCGTGCTCGACATGGCGGCACGGCAGGCCCCGGCGGCGCAGTTCTGCGTGGCTCAGGTCTTCCACGAGCGCTGGACCACCACCCCGCTGCAGATCGCGGCCGCCCTGCATTGGCTGATCGAGCAAGAGGTCAAGGTGATCAACCTCAGCCTGGGCATCCGACAGGACCGCCCCCTGCTGCGTGCCGCCTGCGAGCAGGCCCTCGCGGCCGGCATCGTGCTGTGTGCCTCAAGCCCGGCCCAGGGCGAACCGGTCTACCCGGCTAGCTACCCGGGCGTGTTGCGCATCACTGGCGATGCCCGCTGCCGTGCCGGGCAATGGTCCTGGCTCGCCAGTCCCCAGGCCGACTTCGGCACCGTGGTCGCGAACGGCGAGGGGGGGATGGCCGGGGCCAGCATCGCCACGGCGGCGATGAGCGGGCTGATCGCGGCCTATTTCTTGCTTCATCCCGATGCCACACGCCAACAACTGCTTGACCATTTGCAGCGCGAGGCCAGTTTCATCGGCATTGAACAACGCAGGCATCCATCATGACTTCAGCACATATCCTGGTACTTGGCGCCGGCCCAGCCGGTGCCGCTGTCGCCCTCGGGCTCAACCGGCTCGGTTATCGCGTCAGCGTGGTCAGCGAATGGCGCCGCTTCGAGGCGGTGGAGGGGATATCGCAACGGGTGCTGGACGGACTGCATCATGCCGGCCTGCGACGGGCGGCCGACAGCGCGGCGGCGCCGTCGGCGCGCGAGGTGTACTGGAACGGCACCCGGCAAACCCTCAACACCGAATTCCTGCTCGACCGCCGCGCGTTCGACCACGCCCTGAGGCTAGACCTGCAGGCAGCGGGCATCGCAGTGATCGAGGCCAAAGTGCGTACGCTGGTTTCCGACGCACAAGGCCATCATGTTCAATTGGACGGCCCCGACGGGGCCAGCGTAATCGCCGCCGATTTTCTGGTGGAAGCGCGTGGCCGGCTGGCACCGCTGTCCGGCAAAGGGCTGCGCGGCCCTGAAACCCTGGGTTTGCTCAACACTTGGCAAGGCGCCCCCGGGCCACATGGCTCGGCGGTGGAAAGCATGGAGGATGGCTGGGTCTGGATGGCGAGGCTGGCGGACGGTCGCTGCTACTGGCAGCTGACGCTGGACGTGGCCAGCACTGCGCTACCGGAGAAAGACCAGCTGGCCGGATTCTGCGCCGCCCGGCGTACCTCGGCGCTGGTCCTCGACTTCTTCGGGGAGCCGGCGCGGCAGGAGGCCGCCGTGCATGCCCGTACCAGCACGGCGACCCTGTGTCTGGAAACATCCGGGGACAACTGGCTCCGGGTCGGCGATGCTGCCATGGCGGTAGATCCGCTCTCCGGCAACGGCATCTTCCAGTCGCTGTCTTCCGCCTTGCAAGCGCCGGCGGTGATTCATACCCTGCTGACCCGGCCGGATCGCGCCCAGCTGGCACAACGCTTCCATCAACGCCGCATCGAGCATCTATTCCACCGCTTTGCCAGGATCGGCCGCGACTTCTACGCAATGGAACAGCGCTGGGCCGAGCGGCCGTTCTGGCAGGCACGCCGTGCCTGGCCCGACCAGCAGCCAATCCATGTGGCGTCAGGCTTCGAACAATTGCGGGTAGAAAAGGCGCCGGTGATCAACGGTGATGTGATCGATGAAGCCGACGTGGTGGTCAGCCCCGACCAGCCACTCGGCATCTGGCATCTGCAAGGGGTGGAGTTGGCGCCAATCGTGCAGGCGCTGCAGCAGGGCCCCGGCACCGACGTATTGACTGCCCTGGCGCCGGAGCAGCGCCACATGCTGCGAGGCTGGCTGTTGGCGCAGGGCTACAGGCCAGCCTGAAAAAAACTGGCGCCCTCGGGCGCCAGTATCGACTCACTTAGATATTCATCACCACCGACTTCACTTCGGTGTAGTGCTCGATGGCGGCGGCCCCCATCTCACGCCCGACTCCGGACAGCTTGTAACCGCCAAACGGCATGGCCGGGTCGAGTGCGCTGTGGCAGTTCACCCAGACCGAACCCGACTTGATGCGAGGAATCATGCGGTGCGCCGCCGACAGGTTGTTGGTCCAGATGCTGGCGCCCAGGCCATAGCGGCTGTCGTTGGCGAGGCGAATGACCTCGTCGATATCATCGAACGGCATCGCCACCAGCACCGGGCCGAAGATTTCCTCCTGCACCAGCGGGCCTTTCTGCGCCACGTCCACCAGCACCGTCGGTTTGACGAAATAGCCCGGACCGAATTGTTCGCCACCGCAGGCGATATGGGCACCGAGTTCGCGGCCGCGCTCGATGTAGCCGAATACGCGCTGCTGCTGCTTGGCCGAGATCAACGGCCCCATCTGCACGCTCGGGTCCAGACCATTGCCGAGCTTCATGCCGTTGGCGATGGAGGCAATTTCCCCGACCACATTATCGAAATGCTTGCGGTGCACGTAGAGGCGCGAACCAGCGCAGCACACCTGGCCGTGGTTGAAGAAGATCGCCGTGGCCGCGCCCGCTGCCGCCACATGCGGATCGGCGTCGTCCAGCACGATGGTCGGCGACTTGCCGCCCAGTTCGAGCGTGACGCGCGTCATCGACTCCATGGCCGCCTTGCCGATCAGCTTGCCGACCTCGGTCGAGCCGGTGAAGGTGAGCTTGTCCACCTCCGGGTGGTGCGACAGCGCCGCACCGGCGGTCACACCGGTACCGGTAACAACGTTGAACACACCCGCCGGGTAGCCCGCTTCCAGCACCAGCTCACCCAGCTTGAGTGCGGACAGCGGCGTTTCGTCAGCCGGCTTGAGCACCACGCTGCAGCCGGTGGCCAGTGCGGGACCCAGCTTCCAGCAGGCCAGCAGCAAGGGGAAGTTCCATGCCACGATGGCGCCGACCACGCCGACCGCCTCGCGCCGTACAAAGCTGTGGAAATGGCTGTCCGGCATCAGCGGAATCGAGACGTCGACCGTCGAGCCTTCGATCTTGGTCGCCCAGCCTGCCATATAGCGCAGAAAATCGATGCTCAGCTGGACGTCCATGATGCGGGCCACTTGCGCGCTCTTGCCATTATTTACGCATTCCAGCTCCGCCAGCATGTCGGCATCGCGTTCGAGCAAGTCGGCAAGGCGCCACAGCAGGTTCTGGCGCTCGCGCGGACGCATCCGGCTCCAGGCCGAATCGTCGAAGGCACGGCGCGCGGCGCTGACGGCCAGATCGACGTCAGGCTCTGCCGCCATGGGCACATCACACAGCACCTCTCCGTTGGCCGGGTTTCGTACCGGCATGGTGGCGCCGCTGGCGGCATCCAGCCAGCGATCGCCAATCAGCATCTTGGGCTTGCGCGCAAGAAACGTAACGGTTTGCGGCAGTAACGATAGTGAAGCTTGCATTGTTGGCATCCTCAGTTGTGGCGTGACGGGTGAGGGCCTCAAAGCAGTTTCCATACCAGAGCGATTTAAATAAGCTGAGCCGCAGTTTTTATTGGAGTTGAGCCTGTCAATGAAGTGCAATGAATAGCAAGAGTGTCTCGATTTGAGAAAGGGCGAGACATAAAATGAAAACGTTCCAGAAGCGGGAAACAAATGTTGCGCAGCAACAAATCTCAATTTGAAACAGTGTCGATCGCAAAACAAGACACTACGCCCGCCTTATCGAATCCAAAAGCCGATTTTAACTGCAGAGAAACGGGATCCGACCTGGCATTTAATGTTTGGCACGGAATGTGCTAAATCGCATTCCAGGCATGACGTATTCGTTCATCGAATAGCGTGTGCGATTACAAAATCAAATACTACAAAGGAGTCCGACCTTGTTAACCCACTTGTTCCGACGTTATAAGCCTTGGCACATCCTGGGTGTCGCCGCACCGTTGGCGCTTTGCGCCGCCCCGGCGGATGCTCGCGACGCCCAGACCATCATCGGCCAGAGCTGTGCCGCCTGCCATGCCGCCGAAGGAAAGAATTCCTGGAGCCGTATCAGTCATCAGCGCAAGACCCCAGAAGGCTGGCTGATGACCATCGCCCGCATGCAGACCATGCACGGTCTGGTCATCAGCGATGAAGACCGCCGAACCGTGGTCAAGTATCTGGCTGACAAGCAGGGGCTGGCGCCGAGTGAGACGGAAACCGCCCGCTACGCGCTGGAACGCAGCCTCAACACGGTCGAACACATCGGCTCCGAGCAGTACAACCAGATGTGCGCGCGCTGCCACTCCGCCGCACGTCCGGCGCTGCAGCGTCGCCCGGCGAAGGAATGGGAACACCTGGTCCATTTCCACCTGGGCCAATGGCCGTCGCTCGAGTACCAGGCGCAGGCACGCGACCGCGACTGGCTGCAGGTCGCACTCAAGGAGATGGTGCCGCTTTTGGCCAAGGAGTACCCGCTGGACAGCAAGGCCTGGTCCGACTGGCAACGGCACAAGCCGCAGCCGGCGGCCCTGGCGGGGCGCTGGAGCTTCAGCGGCCACATGCCCAGCAAGGGTGACGTGCTCGGCGTCATGACGGTCAGCCCGGCCGGCAAGGACACCTTCAAGGTGGCGGTGCAAGGCCGCTATGCCAACGGCCAGCCCTTCAGCGGCAACGGCTCTGCGCTGCTTTACAACGGCTACGAGTGGCGTGCCAGCGTCAAGGTCGGCGGCGTCGCCATGCGCCAGGTGCTGATGGCCAAGGACGGCGAGATGCAGGGACGCATGTTCGAAGAGGCCCATGACGAGCGCGGCCTCGACTTCCGTGCAGCCAAATCCGGCAGCGGCAAGCTGCTCGCAGTCCAGCCCGAATTCGTCAAAGCCGGCAGCGAGACGGAGCTCACCCTGGTCGGCGCCGGCCTTCAGGGCAAGGCCGATTTCGGCCCCGGCATCCAGGTCGTCTCCGTGCTGTCGCAGACCCCCGAGCAGGTGCGCGTCAAGGTCAAGGCCAGCGCCGATGCCGCCGTGGGCGTGCGCAGCATCGGCCTCGGCAGGCTGAAAGGCGGCAGCCTGGCGGTCTACCAGCAGGTCAAGGAAGTCAAGGTGCTGCCGGCCTTCTCGGTATCCCGTATCGGCGGCAACGGCGGGTCGACGCCGAAGGTGGAAGGGCGCTTCGACGCCGAGGCCTGGAGTCAGGACGCGTCCGGCAAGCCCTTCCGGGTCGGCGTGATGCCGGCCAAGTGGTCGGTGGCCCCGTTCGACGAGCGCGCCGAGGAAGATCAGGACGTGAAATACGCCGGCAAGATGCAAGCCGACAGCGGCATCTTCACCCCGGGCGACGCCGGCCCCAACCCGGCTCGCAAGATGTCGACCAACAACGCCGGCAACCTCAAGGTGATTGCCACCGTGGACGACAGCGGGCGCGCCCTGAAGGGCGAAGGCCACATGATCGTCGGGGTGCAGCGTTGGAACAACCCGCCCATCCCTTGAGCCATGCCAGGCGAAGCCAGCATGGGGCTGGCTTCGGAATCGATACATTCGGATTGGATTGAGGAGGATGCCATGGGCACCCTATTGAACCTGGTCGAACGCAACGTGCATGAAGTGCAGGTCGATGCCGAGCGGCTGCTGTTCCACATCCCGAGCAGCTCGCTGTTCGCCGCGGACCAGCTGACCGCCAGCATCGTCGATGCCTTGCGCGTTAGTAGTTGTACCACCGAAGAGCTGCTGCAGCGCCTGTCCGGTCGCTTTGCCAGCGAGGAGGTGAGCGAGACGCTGCGGGAATTGCTGGCACTCGAGGTGGTGAGCGACGGCTCGCCGCTGACGCCGGAGATCGCCCTGCAGCGGGTCGAACGCACCGCCTTGAATACAGTGGTGTTGAACGTCAATACCGGCTGCAACCTGAGTTGTTCCTACTGCTACAAGGAAGATCTCGACACGCCGTCGGCGGGCCGCCGCATGGACGTGGAAACCGCCAAGGCCTCGGTGGAGATGCTGTTGCAGGAATCGCCGGACGAGCCGCGCTATACCGTGGTGTTTTTCGGCGGCGAGCCGCTGAGCAACCGCAAGCTGATCGAAACCATGGTGGATTACTGTGAAACCCGCTTCGCCGAGTTGGGCAAGCAGGTGGAGTTCGTCATGACCACCAACGCCACCTTGCTCACCGAAGAGATCGTCGACTACCTCAACGCGCACCGCTTCGGTCTGTCGGTCAGCATCGACGGGCCGAAGAAAATTCATGATCGCAACCGTCTCACCGTGGGCGGAACCGGTACCTACGACGTGGTACGGCGCAAGGCGGAAATGCTGCTGTCGCGCTACACCAGCCGGCCGGTCGGCGCGCGCGTGACCCTCACCAGCGGCGTGACCGACGTCGAAGGCATCTGGGACCACCTGTTCAACGAGCTCGGCTTTGCCGAAGTGGGTTTCGCGCCGGTGACGTCCGGCACCATCAACACCTTCAACCTGAACCCCGACGAGTTGGCCGAAGTATTCGCCAACATGAAGGCGCTCGGTCGGCGCTACCTGGAGGCCGCACTCGAGCACCGCAATATCGGCTTTTCCAACCTGCACCAGCTGATTACCGACATTCATGAGGGGCACAAGAAGGCTTTGCCGTGCGGCGCCGGGCTCAAGATGCTGGCAGTGGATCACAAGGGCGAATTGAACCTGTGCCACCGCTTCACCGGATCGACCCTGCCCACCTTCGGCAACGTGCATACCGGGGTGGACCAGCCGCGCCTCAACGACTTTCTGTCGCAGCGACTGGACCGCAGCAACACCGGCTGCGAGAGCTGTCGCATCCGCAACCTGTGTTCCGGCGGTTGCTATCACGAAAGCTACGCCCGCTACGGCGACCCGACCCATCCGACCTACCACTACTGCGAACTGATGCGCGACTGGGTGGATTTCGGCATCGAAATCTACAGCCGCATCATGGCCGGCAATCCGGCCTTCATCAGCAGCTACATCACACCGCGGAAGGCACACTGAGATGAAACATTTGAAGCCGATCAATCACAAGGCACAACAACTGGAACAGGCTGCGGCGGAAGACCGCCTGGAAGAGGTGGTGGCGATGAGTTCGATCGCCGGCTGTACCGCCACCACCGACCCGGGCTGGGAAGTGGACGTGTTTGGCGGGGTGTCGTCGCTGTGCCAGCCGATGGAGTCCGACCTGTACGGCTGCTCCGATCCCTGCTGGTGGCCGGCACAAGTGCCGGACATGATGAGCACCTATCCCGACTGGAACAAGGCGGCAAACAATTCCAGCGAAGATTGGCGCCATCTGGGCACCGTATTCCCCAAAGACAAGTAACCGGCCACGTTGAACAAGAGGGATTTGCTATGTCCGTTAAAACGATTTTCAAGCTGGCCGGCTTGGCCATGGCGTTCGGCACCTGTGTGCAGCCGACCCTGGCCGCCAGTGACTTGGCGCTGCAAAAAGGCCACGAATATCTCGCCGTCACCAATTACCCGAACAACCTGCACATCATCGATGCGGAAAACGACAGCCTATATAAAAGCTGCCGCCTGCCGGATGCCTTTGGTCCGGGAACCATCCAGATCAGTCCCGACAAAACCCGCGCCTACGTGCTGAATAATCACTACGGCGACATCTACGGGGTGGAACTCGACAGCTGCAACGTGGTGTTCCATGCCACCCTGTCACAGCAGCCGACGGAGCGCGCCCGGGCGATCTTTTCCATCGGCCTGAGCCCGGATGGCAAGGAACTCTACAGCATCGTCAACCCTACCCGGATGAATCTCGACAATTACGTGGTGGAGACGCCACGCCTGCAGGTGTATTCGACCTCGGCTGGCCTGAACGCCAAGCCGGAGCGCAGCTTCCCGGCGCCGCGCCAGACCACCATGCTGCAGGCGGCCGACGACGGCTCGCTGTTCGTGGTGGGGGCCGACGTCTACAAGATGGACCCGCACAGCGGCAAGACCGAAGTGAACATCCCGCTGCGCAACTGGACCCGTCCGCTGTATAGCCCGCCGGATGTGCTGTACGTCTGGCCGCAGCAACGCCCTCAGCATACGTTCAATCTGCTGTACACGGCGGCGCGATTCAAGGACGAGAAAATGAATCCGGAGACGGCTGATAATGTTTACGGCTTTATCGACATCAATCTTGCCAATGGCAAATCCGAGCTGGTGGATTTCGCCCCGATTACCGAGGTGTATTTCACCGGGGCGCGCTCACCCAAGGACTCCAACCTGATGTACGGCGTGCTCAATCGCCTGGCGAAATATGACATCAAGGAAAAGAAACTACTGCAAAGCGCCTCACTCGATCATTCCTATTATTGCTTAACGATCAACAAGGCCGGCAACAAGCTTTATTTATCCGGGACCTTCAACGATGTCGCCATTTTCGACGCCGATTCGCTGAAGAAAATCGGCAACGTTAAACTGCCGGGCGGCGATATGGCGATTACCACGGCGCAGATATTTACCCGTTAATCTCCACAAGGCGAGAGCAGGGTGGCGCGCCATCCCTCTCACCCCGGAAAGAGATCGGGAGGTCCGCCACGGGCCCGGATAAAAAAGAGGAGACCGTAATGTTCTATCCGCCACGCCATTCTTCCGCATGATTCCCGGCTGATCAGCCGCCACTTTGGGTCGAGCCGTCCGGCTCGACCAATTTCCCCGCCATCGTCGTTGCCCAAGCTGCGATCACGTTCTCGACGTGAGCGTAGGGCACGCTTTTTTGCAAGGACACGGATCATGCAGGACTACTCTGCCGCAGTCAGTCAGTTTGACTATCAGGAAACCGTTCGACGGGTGTTGGCGGGCGATCTCGAGGCCATCAACGCCTGCATCGAGTGTTGTGACCGTTATGCCGGGACCGGGCGCATCGCTCTGTACTACGAAGGCAGCGACGGCAGCAGCGCCAGCTACACCTTTTCCCAGCTCAAGGAATACTCGGCCCGCTTTGCCAACTGGCTACAGGCACAGGGCGTACGGCCCGGCGATACCGTCGCCGGCCTGTTGCCGCGCACGGTGGAACTGCTGATCACCGTCCTCGGGAGCTGGCGGCTGGGCGCCGTCTACCAGCCGCTGTTTACCGCCTTCGGCCCGAAAGCCATCGAGCATCGCCTCGGCACCTCTAGCGCCCGCGTGGTGGTGACCAATGACGCCAACCGCGCCAAGCTCGATACGCTGGAGGACGGCCTCCTGGTATTGACGGTCGGCGCAGGTGAGCAAGGCGATAACGACTTCTGGAATGCATTGCTCAATCAATTGCCGGAGTTTGAACCGGTGCTGCGACGTGGCGACGACCCCTTTCTGCTGATGTTCACCTCCGGCACCACCGGTCTGGCCAAGCCGATCGAGGTGCCGCTCAAGGCCATCGTGGCTTTCGTGACCTACATGCGTGACGCCATCGGGCTGACGGGGCAGGACCGCTTCTGGAACTTGGCCGACCCGGGCTGGGCTTACGGGCTTTACTACGCCGTGACTGGCCCGCTGGCCATGGGCTTGCCGACCACGTTTTACGACGGCCCTTTCTCGGTCGAGAGCACTTGCCGCATTATCCGCAAACGGGGCATCACCAACCTGGCGGGATCGCCGACGGCTTACCGTCTGCTGATTGCAGGCGGAGAGGCCGCGGCCCGGCCATTGCGCGGCATCTTGCGGGTGGTGAGCAGCGCCGGGGAGCCGCTCAACCCGGAGGTGATCCGCTGGTTTGACGAGACCCTGGGCGTACCGATTCACGACCACTACGGCCAGACCGAACTCGGCATGGTAGTGGGCAACCACCATGCCTTGAGCCATCCGGTGCACCCGGGATCGGCAGGGTTCGCCATGCCTGGCTACCGCGTGGTGGTGCTGGACCAGGAGCAGCGCGAGCTGCCGGCGGGCCAGCCCGGCATCCTGGCGATCGATCGCGCGCAGTCGCCGCTGTACTGGTTTGGCGGTTATCGGGACATGCCAACATCGGCCTTCGTCGGCAACTACTACCTGAGCGGTGACACCGTCGAAGCCAACCCGGATGGCAGCATCAGTTTCGTCGGCCGGGCCGACGACGTGATCACCACCTCGGGCTACCGCGTCGGGCCTTTCGACGTGGAAAGCGCCCTGATCGAGCACCCGGCCGTGATCGAAGCGGCGGTGATCGGCAAGCCCGATGCCGAGCGCACCGAGTTGATCAAGGCGTTTGTGGTGCTGGGCGGCACCTGCGCGGCCACGCCCGAGCTTGCCACCGAATTGCAACTGCACGTTCGGCAACGGCTGGCCGCCCACGCCTACCCACGGGAAATCGAGTTCGTCGCCGAACTGCCGAAAACACCCAGCGGCAAGCTGCAGCGTTTCATCCTGCGCAATCAGGAAGTGGCCAAGGGCAACGCCGACAAGTCGCCGCAAAGCACCCGCGCAAGCTGAGCCGACGGCGCCGTCAGTGCAGGGCGGGACGGGAGGAGCGGGGAGGCATTACAGCCGCCCCCGTTCGGCCTAGCTCTTGCCGACGACGGCCGTCAGTTCGTCGATGAACACCCGCAGCACCGCTGGCTGCGAGGCGCCGCGCCGCGTGATGGCGGTAAAGGGCCACTGCGAGCTGAAGCGGACTGGGTCGATCTGGCGCATCGCGCCACTCTCGACCCAGCGAGCCGCGTAGTGGACCGGCAGAAACCCGACGTAGGCGCCGGACAGGATCAGGATGGCCTGGGCCTCGACGTTGTCGACGGTGGCGGTGGCCTTGCTGACCCGGAGCAGTTGCAGGTCGCGTTGCTGCAGATAGCCTCGGGCCACGATGTGGCTGTCCCCGATGCGCCGGAACAGCTCGTCCTCGCTGGGCGGCTGCTCGTAGAGCGGGCTGTAACGGCCGCAATACAGGCCATCGGGCTCATCGTAGAGCGGTGTGTAGGAGAGGCCGGGAACCCGCAGCGGAAAATGTCCGATGGCGATGTGCAGGCGCCCGTCGAGCACGCGCTCCTCCAGCTCGGCCGGGGTGCCGATGTAGACGTCGAGTTGTACGTCGTGACCGCGCGACACGAACTGCCGCAAGGTCTTGGGCAGGGGCGACTCGGCGTCGGAGATGGTGTTGTCGATGATGCCCAGGTAGAGCCGCCCGGAGATGCGCTGCTGCAGCGCATTGGTGTCCATGCAGAACGACTCCACCGCCAACAGCAGCCGCTGCGCGGCCTCGTAGGTGGCGACGCCGTGCTCCGTCAGGCGAAAGCCGCCGCGGCCACGTTCGCACAGCGTGACCCCAAGGCGGGTTTCGAGGCTGTTCATCTGTTCGCTGATGGTCGACTGGCTGCTGTTCAAGGCCGCCTGCGCGGCCGAAAAGCCGCCGCACTTGACGATTGTCATGAACACCCTGAGCAGTTTCAGGTCAACGTCCTGGAGCTGGTTCACCGCTTTTCTCCCCCCGAGAATTACTTCGTAAATTCCGATTTGAAGATCTGATCTTCCTTATTTTTTCGGCCCGTTTCTTTCTCCATAGTCACTCAAAAGGCAGGGCGTACTCAAGTCCGGCCTTCACTGTCACAGACCATGTGGAGAAGTTGAAATGCAGAATAACGGGTATGAAACGGGCCGCCTGAACTTGCCGTTCGTGGGCCATTGCACCTTCGCCAAATCGGCGGTTTGTCTCGACTGGGAGCGTATCGACGCCGACGTGGCGATCCTTGGCGCGCCCAACGACATGGGCACGCAGTGGCGCTCGGGCGCCCGCTTCGGTCCTCGCGGCATCCGCGAAGCGTCGACGCTGTTTTCGTTCGGCCACGCCGGCGCCTACGACCACGAAGACGACGTGATGTACCTCACCCGCGAGGACGTGCGCATGGTGGACGTGGGCGATGCCGACATCGTCCACACCGACATGGCCAGCAGCAACGCCAACATCGAGTTCGCGGTGCGCAAGATCCTCGAATCCGGCGCGATGCCGGTGGTGCTGGGCGGCGACCACTCGATCCACGCCCCGGTGATCAAGGCCTACGAAGGCCGCGGCCCGATCCACATCATCCATTTCGATGCCCACCTCGACTTCGTCGACGAACGCCACGGCGTGCGCTACGGCCACGGCAACCCGCTGCGCCGCGCCTCGGAGATGGATCACATCGCCGGCATGACCCAGCTGGGCATCCGCAACGTGTCGTCGTCGAACCGTGCCGACTACGACGCGGCACGCGACGCCGGCTCCAACATCCTGTCGGTACGCGACGTGCGTCGCCTCGGCACCGAGGGTGTGCTGGCGCAGATTCCGGAAGCGGCCCACTACTACATCACCATCGACATCGACGGCTTCGACCCGTCCATCGCGCCGGGCACCGGCACCCCGAGCCACGGCGGCTTCCAGTACTACGAGGTGCTGGAAATCATCCAGGCGCTCTCTAAGCGCAGCCAGGGCGGCATCGTCGGCATGGACCTGGTCGAGGTGGCGCCAGCCTACGATCCGGCCGGACTGACCTCGATCCTGGCGGCGCAACTGCTGCTGAACAGCATCGGCTTTATCTTCCACGAACGCGCCCAGGCCAAGGCGCGGCGCTAAGCCTCCACACACCCATTCAGACCAAGCCCGACACCACGATGCGGGCGGAGAAACACAGGAGAAACCTCATGGATAGCAGTGTTGCGCAGTACCTGGAACGATACGGCGTGTCGGAGGCGACGCGTCGCTTCCTCGCCAAACCGCAGAAGATGTTCATCGCCGGGCAGTGGGTGGACAGCAGCGACGGCCAGACCTTCGCCGTGACCGAGCCGTCGACCGAAGGCCTGATCACGCGCGTGCCGTCCGGCACCAGCGCCGACCTCGACCGCGCGGTGGCGGCGGCACGCCGCCAGTTCGACGGTGGCGAATGGCGCCGACTCAAGCCGCTCGAACGCGAACGGCTGCTGCATCGCCTGGCTGACCTGATCGAGGCCAACGCCACCGAGCTCGCCGAGCTGGAAGCGATCGACATGGGCAAGTCGGTGTCGCAGGCGCGCGACGTCGACATCCAGGGCACCATCGACACCTTCCGCTACTTCGCCGGCTGGGCCTCCAAGCTGCATGGCCGCACCGTCGAGCCGTCCTTGCCCGGCAACTACCTGGCCTACACCCGCAAGGAGCCGATCGGGGTGGTCGGCGCCATTGTGCCGTGGAACTTCCCGCTGCAAACCATGGCGTGGAAGCTCGCCGCCGCGCTCGCCGTGGGCTGCACCACCGTGGTCAAGCCGGCCGAGCTGACCTCGCTCTCCACGCTGCGTTTCGCCGAGCTGGTGCAGGAAGCCGGCATTCCGGACGGCGTGGTGAATATCGTGACCGGGCGCGGCAGCGTGGTCGGCGCGGCGATGGCGACGCACCCCGGCATCAACAAGCTGACCTTCACCGGCTCGACCCCGGTGGGTCGCAACGTTGGCCGAAGCGCGGTCGATCAGCTCAAGCGCGTCACGCTCGAACTGGGCGGCAAGTCGCCGGTGCTGGTGCTGGACGACGCCGACCTCGCGGCCGCGGCGCGCGCCGTGGCCAACGGCGTGTTCTTCAACTCGGGGCAGGTGTGCGATGCCGGCACCCGCGCCTACGTGCACTCGAGCGTCTACGAGCGCTTCCTGGAAGAACTGGTCGCCTACACCCGCACCCTGAAAATCGCCCCCGGCCTCGACCCGGACTGTTTCATCAGCCCGCTGGTATCGGCGCAGCAGAAGGATACGGTGATGTCCTACATCGCGGCCGGGCAGCGCGAAGGCGCCCGGCTGGTGCACGGCGGCAAGGCCCTGGAAGGGCCGGGTTATTTCGTCGAGCCGACCATCTTCGCGCACTGTCGCAGTGATATGAGCATCGTGCGCGAGGAAATCTTCGGCCCGGTGCTGGTCACCACGCCGTTCGACGACATCGAGGATGCCCTGGCGCAGGCGAACGACTCGCCGTTCGGGCTGGCGGCCGCGATCTACTCCAACGATCTGGGCCGCGTGCACAGCCTGATCCCGCGCCTCGCCGCCGGTTCGGTGTACGTCAACGCGCACAGCACCATCGACCCGGCGATGCCGTTCGGCGGCTTCAAGGAATCCGGCTTCGGCAAGGACCTCGGCCCGGAACAGCTGGATTACCTGATGGAGACCAAGGCCGTCTGGATCACGCTGCCCTGAGCACGATTTGATTTCAACAAGAGCGGCGCAATGACGCCGCCGGGAGAAGTGGATTTTCAGCGCTGATGCTGGCCGGGTTTGTCCGGTCAGCCAGACCATCGCCGACGGCTTGCCTCGTTGCAATCCGTAGCGGCGAGGATCATAAGAGAGATGAGGAGATACCATGAAATCAGATGCGCAAAAGACGCCCGCGTCTCAAGGGCAAAACGGGCTGGAAATCGAAGGGCATTCCATTGACTTCATTCCGGACCACGAACGCACCGACAAACTGTCCACCCAGGGGCCGTTCTGGTTTGTCGGCAACTTCACCTTCTTCACCATGACCATCGGCTTTGTCGGGCCGAGCGTCGGCCTGAGCTCGCTGTGGACCACCATCGCCGGCACGCTGGGCATCATGTTCGGCACCCTGTTCATGGCCTTCCACGGCTCGCAGGGTCCGCACCTGGGCCTGCCGCAGATGATCCAGTCGCGCGCCCAGTTCGGTTACCGCGGGGTGGTGCTGGTACTGCTGGCCACGCTGTTCGTGTTCGCGGGGTTCAACATCGTCAACCTGGTGCTGATGATGCAGGGCCTGAAGACGCTGTTCGCGTGGGGGCCGATGCAGGTCGCGCTGGCGGTGACGGTGCCGGCCACCATCCTCGCCATCCTCGGCCACGACTGGATGCACAAGACCTTCAAATGGTCGCTGTTCCTGTCGCTGCCGCTGTACGGCATCGTCACGCTCGCGGTGCTGATGGGCTGGATCCACGACGCGCCGCCGGTGGCCAACGCACCCGTCGCGGCACCGCTGGGCTTCACCTGGATCGGTTTCATCGCCCAGTTTGCCGCCGGCGCCAGCTACAACATCGCCTATGCCCCGTACGTGTCGGATTATTCGCGCTACCTGCCGAAGAACACGCCCAGCGGCAAGCTGATCGCGGCGGTGTTCCTGGGGGCGTCGCTGTCCGGTGCCTGGATGATTGCCGTGGGCGGCTGGCTGGGAGAACACCTGCACGCCACCGATATCCTGGTCGCACTCAACAGCGTCGGCGCCAGTGTGGCTCCGCAGCTGGGCACGGTGGTCGTGGCCATCACCATCCTGGCGTTCCTGCCGGTGATCGCGATGAACATCTACAGCGCCAAGCTGACGGCCATCACCGGGGTGGATTCCTTCAAGAAGGTCAACCCGACACCCACGGTGCGCATCTGGGCCATTCTGGGCGTGGTGTTCCTGCAGGTGGGCGTGGCCTTGGGAATCTATACCTCCGGCTCCGGCCTGTCGGTGCTGAACATCTACCTGGTGGTGATGCTGTACTTCCTGGTGCCGTGGACGGCGGTCAACCTGACCGACTACTTCTTCGTGCGCAAGGGCCGCTATGCCATCCCGCACTTTTTCCTGCCGCACGACAACATCTACGGCCACTGGGGCAGTCGCGGCCTGATCGCCTACCTGATCGGCTTCGTCGCCATGGTCCCGTTCTTCACCATCTTCAACGGCACGGAAGAAGTGTACGTCGGCCCGCTCGCCAAGATGATCGGCAGCGTCGACATGGCCTGGCTGGTCGGCCTGATCGTCTCCGGCGTGGCGTACTACCTCTTGTGCCTGACGCTCGATCTGGAGAAAGAAGAAAAAGTCATTCGCCACATCGAAAAGACCTCGCCCCATTTCACCGCAGGCAAAGGCTGGTAAGCCGCTCGGCGCATGCGAACTACTGTGAGAAGCATCATGGCAAACGAATTTGACTACATCATCATCGGCGCCGGCTCGGCCGGCTGCGTGCTGGCCAGCCGCCTGACCGAAGACGCCAACGTCTCCGTACTGGTGCTCGAATACGGCGGCAGCGACAAGAGCGTCATCATCCAGATGCCGAGCGCGTTCTCCCTGCCGATGAACACCAAGAAGTACAACTGGCACTACGAAACCGCTGCCGAACCCCACCTCGACGGCCGCCGCCTGCATTGCCCGCGCGGCAAGGTGCTGGGCGGCTCCTCGTCGATCAACGGCCTGGTCTACATTCGCGGCCATGCCTACGACTTCGACCAATGGGAAGAGTTGGGGGCCAAGGGCTGGGGCTATCGCAATTGCCTGCCTTACTTCAAGCGCGCGGAGAGCTTCAAGTTCGGCGGCGACGACTATCGCGGCGACAGCGGCCCCTTGGCCACCAACAACGGCAACAACATGCAGAACCCGCTGTACGGCGCCTGGGTGGAGGCCGGCGCCCAGGCCGGCTACATCAAGACCGAGGACTGCAACGGTTACATGCAGGAAGGCTTCGGCGCGATGCACATGACGGTCAAGAACGGCGTGCGCTGGTCCACCGCCAACGCCTACCTGCGCCCGTCGATGACGCGCCCGAACCTGACCGTCATCACCCACGCCATGACGCGGCAGATCCTGCTGGAAGGCAAGCGCGCGGTCGGCGTCACCTATGACCAGAACGGCGTCACCCATACCGTGCGCTGCCGCCGCGAGGTGCTGGTATCGTCCGGGCCGATCGGCTCGCCGCACCTGCTGCAGCGTTCCGGCATCGGTCCGGCCAAGGTGCTGAAGAGGGCGGGTATCGAGGTCAAGCACGATCTGCCGGGGGTAGGGGAGAACCTGCAGGATCACTCGGAAATCTACATCCAGTTCGCCTGCAAGGAGCCGGTCACACTCAACGGCAAGATGGGGCTGTTCGGCAAGGCGCTGATCGGCCTACGCTGGCTGCTGTTCAAGGACGGCCTGGGCGCCAGCAACCACTTCGAGGCGGGCGGCTTCATCCGCTCCGAAGCCGGTCTGCGCTGGCCCGACATCCAGTTCCACTTCCTGCCGGCGGCGATGCGCTACGACGGCGACAAGCCGTTCAAGGGGCACGGCTTCATGGTGCTGACCGGGCCCAACAAGCCCAAGAGCCGCGGCCACGTGCACGTGGTGTCGCCCGACCCCTACGTGCATCCGGAAATCCGCTTCAACTACCTGGAGAGCGAAGAGGACCGGGAGGGCTTCCGCCGCTGCGTGCGCCTGACGCGCGAGATCATCGGCCAGCCGGCCATGGACCGCTACCGCGGGGTCGAACTGGCGCCGGGGCCGGAGGTGCAGACCGACGACGAGATCGACGCCTTCGTGCGTGCCAACATGGAAAGCACCATGCACCCGTGCGGCTCCTGCCGCATGGGCGAGGACGACATGGCGGTGGTCGATTCCGAGCTGCGCGTACGCGGCATCGAAGGCCTGCGCGTGATCGACTCCTCGGTGTTCCCGACCGAGCCCAACGGCAACCTCAACGCGCCGACCATCATGTTGGCCGAACGCGCCGCCGACCTGGTGCGTGGCCGCCAGCCCCTGCTGCCGGCCGAGGTACCGGTGGGCCTCGCCGAGGGCTGGCAATCCCGCCAGCGCACCAAGGCCCCGATGCGCAAGGTCGCGGTTTGACCTGAGCGCCCCGCAGCGGCCCGGCACGGTTTTCCTTGTCGGGCCGCTGTCCTTTCAGGGCTGGCGAGCACAGCCACCTGGCACGCCATGGCCCAAGCGGCACCAGCGTTGCGTTTATCGATCCGGAGCGGTGGCGGCCACTTGGCAGCCGTTTACCGCGCCGGGAGCAAGCAGCCCGCGCGGCACCACGAATGCACAGAGAATCGAGCGCGTCGGACTGACGGCCGGCGAGCAGGGGAGGTGGGGTATCGGGAAGGGGGGCACCCAGGCGGTCAGCCGGTGCTGTCGGCGGCAGGGCGCTGGGCGGAAGAGTAAGGGAGTCGAACCCTCCCGGGACCGCTGGCGGCCCCATCTGAATTTGAAGTCCAGCCGCCCCACCGGGAGCGAGACTCTTCCAATACCGTGACAAACAGGTACAGCAGCAATGCACTGCTACCGGACGTCATTATAAGCACCCGCAATCGGCCGATAAAGCACCATATAGCCAGGCTCATTCCTCGAACAGGGTCGCGTCGCGCAGCCAATGGCGGTTGCCTAGCCGTCGGGTGAAGCCGCTACGGTCGAAAAACTCGAGAATCTGGATGGCGAGCTTGCGCCCCAGCCCCAGCGCGTCGCGCAGGCTGGATGCCTCGACGAAGCCGTGCTCCCCGGCCAGCCGCCGTACCGTGGCCGCGATCTGGCGCAGGCGATCCTGCACGTAATAGCGGTCGCTGACGACCGCGACCGCCAGCCCCTGGCGCGCGGCTTTCTTCAGCAAGGCACGCACCACGCTCTCATCTTCGTCCAGCTCCCGAGCCACGTCACGCACCCAGCCACCCTCGTCCCGCTGCAGCAACGCGGCCGCGCGCGACCACAGCGCCTCCTCCTCGGCGTCGAAGCTGACGCAGTGCTCCGGCAGGTGCAGCCAGCCGCGCGTGCTGAGAACGCGGCCGCTGTCGATCAACTCGCCTATCGCCAGGTCGGCGGCAGCGGCCGGCTCTTTCGGCAGCGCGATGCGGCGCAGGGCGCTGCGCGCCACGCCGATCTCGTCAGGGTGGCTGGCGTGGCGTTCGGCCAACGTGGCCAGCAGGGTGGCCTGCATGCCTTCCCAGCGCGCGGGGGTATAGAGCCAACCCTCGTTGCCGCCGACCCGCTTCAGGGGATTCGCCTCGAGCAGTTCGTCCACTTGGCCATCTTCCAGCTGGCGCGCCCAGGCGAAGGCAGGCAGAGAGACCGGCTGCCAACGGCTGACGGCACCGAGCACCGCCCGGTCGTCAGCAGCAACACGGGCCAGCTCGGCGAGATAAGCGAGCCGTGCCTGCGTGCGTTTGGCACGCGCCGGCGGGGTGATCTCCAGCACGCGTGCCGAGGCGAGGGTGGTCTGCGCCGAGGCATCGCGCACGATCAGCCGGTCGTTGTCGGCCAGGTACAAGACGCCATCAAACACCAGTTCGGCCAGGCCGTATTGGCCGGCATCCAGCCGTTGCGGCTCGAGCAGCGCCAGGCGACCGGTGATGTGGCTGGCGGCATGGTGCAGGTGCACCGCCTGCCAGTGAGCGAGGGGGCGCGTCAGCGCCAGATCGGCCTGCAGTTGCACCGTGACGCGCGAACTCGGTTCGGGCGGTGCGTGCGCCAGCAGCCAGTCGCCGCGCGCAACGTCATCAAGGGCGAGGTCGCCGCTCAGGTTGAGCGCCAGGCGCTGATGCGCCTCGCCATATTCGGCCGCCTGGTTCTGGGCGTGGATTCCGCGTACGCGCACGGGCTTGCCGACCCCGGTCAGCCAGAGCATGTCGCCCACCCGAACCTGACCGGCCAACGCCGTGCCGGTCACCACCAGACCCGCCCCCCGCACCGAGAAACGGCGGTCGATGGCGAGACGGAAGCGCCTGGCGCGCGCCCCGGAGCGGGGTGCGGCCAGTTGCCCCACGTGGCTGGCGAGCGCGTCCAGCCCGGCCCCGCTCTTGCTGGAGACCGCCAGCACCGGGCTGCCGGCAAAACGGGTCGGCGCCAGCAGGGCGGCAATGTCGCCGGCCAAGGCCTCGATGCGTTCAGGCGCCACCAGGTCGCACTTGGTCAGGACAATACTGACCGCCGGGATGTCCAGCAGGTGGAGGATGGCCAGATGCTCGACGGTTTGCGGCATGATGCCGTCGTCGGCGGCGATCACCAGCAGCGCGTGATCGATGCCGCCCACGCCGGCCAGCATGTTGGAGAGGAAGTGTTCGTGACCGGGAACGTCGATGAAACCGAGCCTCCGCCCGTCCGGCAACGCCAGGTAGGCGTAGCCGAGGTCGATGGTCATGCCGCGCCGCTTTTCTTCCGGCAGCCGGTCGGCGTTGGTGCCGGTCAGGCGGGCGATCAGCGAGGTCTTGCCGTGGTCGACGTGGCCGGCGGTGCCGATGATCATGGGCGCGTCTCCGCCCCGGCAAACGGCAGCTGGCCGAGGTTGGCCAACAGACCGGCTTCATCCTCCAGGCAACGCAGATCGAGCCACAGCCGGCCATCCTGCACCCGGCCGATCACCGGCCGCGGCAGTGCGCGCAGGGCACGGCACAGACTGTCGAGGGTGCTGCCGCGGCCATCGCGCGGGCTCAGCGTGATCGCCCAACTCGGCAACCGGTCCACCGGCAGCGAACCGCTGCCGATCTGCGACAGGCAGGGCTCGCTACTCACCACGAAGGCCTCGTCGAAAAGTGGGCGCAGCGCGGGACAGAGCCGTTCGGCCTGCTGCTGCATCGCCTGCTGCGGCCGCGTCAGCAGGCGCAGCGTCGGCAGCGCCTGGGTCAGGTTTTCCGGCTCGAGGTAGAGCCGCAAGGTGGCCTCAAGCGCGGCCAGCGTCATCTTGTCACAGCGCAGCGCCCGCTTGAGCGGGTGCTTCTGGATGCGGGCGATCCACGCCGCATCGCCGATGATCAGCCCGGCCTGCGGACCGCCGAGCAGCTTGTCGCCGGAGAAACTGACCAGATTCACGCCGGCGGCGATCATCTGCTGCGGCATCGGCTCGGCCGGCAAGCCCAGCCGCGCCATGTCGGCCAGCGCGCCGCTGCCAAGATCGGTGGCCAAAGGCACGCCGCGCTCGGCTGCGAGCCGGGCCAGCTCCGCCTCGCTCACGCTGTGGGTGAACCCTTCGATGGCGTAGTTGCTGGTATGGACCTTCATCAAGAGTGCGGTATCGGGGCCGATGGCCTCGGCGTAGTCGCGCAGGTGGGTGCGGTTGGTGGCGCCGACTTCCACCAGGCGGCATCCCGCCTGGCGCATCACGTCCGGCATGCGAAACGCGCCGCCGATTTCCACCAGCTCGCCCCGCGACACGATCACCTCGCGCCCGGCCGCCATGGTGCTCAGCATGATCAGCACCGCGGCCGCGTTGTTGTTGACGACACAGGCCGCCTCGGCGCCGGTCAGCTCGCGCAAGAGTTCGCTGACGACCTGGTCGCGATGCCCGCGGCCGGCCCCGTCCAGATCGTATTCGAGCGCCACCGGCGCGCGCATCGCCTGCATGACCGCCGCCACGGCGGCCTCGGCCAGCTGCGCACGCCCCAGGTTGGTGTGCAACACGGTGCCGGTGAGGTTGAAGACCGGGCGCATCTGCATTTGCTGCCGTTCGGCCAACTCTTGGCGCACTACGTTGAGCAGCGGGGCCTCTTCGCTGGCCCAGTCGGGCAGGCGGCCATGCTCGCGGATGTGCCGGCGCGCCAGGTCGAGCCGCTGGCGCAGTGCGCGCAGCACGGCTTCACGGCCGTGGCGCTGCAGCGCGTCGGCCAGATCGGGCCGCAGGAGCAGTTTGTCGATGGAGGGGAGTCGGCTGTACAGGGTCTGGCTGTCCATGATGTTCGTCGCAGCGTTTCCGGCCAGGGAGAGGGAGAGTTGATGATGACATAAAAAGGGCGGCCGGGCACAAGCCCGCCGCCCCTCGAGACGCTCACTGCACGAACAGGAAGGGGTTCTGCCCGGAACTGGCAAAACCCTGCTCTTCGACGTGCCAGTCCAGCGCCAGGCTGGCCAGGTCATCGGCTACCGGCTCGACGGCGACATCCTTGTCCTGGTACAGCACCTTCAGGTAGCTGTGGCAGTCGCCGCAGCTTTCCGCCTTCACCGCCGCCTCGACGCTGTCGAGCGACCAGTAGCCGAGATCACGGCTGGACGAGCAGCAGCTGCACTGCGCCCGCACCACGTGCCATTCGCTCTCGCACAGGCTGCAATGCAGATAGCGGTGGCCGGGTTCGGCGCCAAGACGGACGACGCTCGCCACCGGCGGCGCGGCGCAGACCGGACACACGCTGCGGTCGGCGCCAGGGTCGGCCTGCAGCCGGCCATCGATCGCCGCGGCAAGCTGGCTCCAGTTGAGCGACAGCGCCGCCCACAGGAAGGGCGCAACGGCCACGCCGCCAGCCGCGCTGTCGCCTGACAGCAGCACGCTCGCCCAGCCCTCGCGCTCGCTGCGACTGGCCTGGGCGAGCCGGTTCACGGCCGCCTGCAAGGCCTCCGCCAAGGGCTTGCTGGCGATGGTGGCCAGCAGCGCGTCGAGGTCATCCTGCCACGGCAGGCGGCCCCGCCACCCGGCCGGGGCCAGTGGCGGCATGCCGTGCTCGGCGCAGTGCTGCACCAGCCCGGCCAGTTCCTCGGGCGGCGTCAGCGGCCGCTCGGCCAGCCGCCGCGCCTGGGCCGCCACCAGATCGGCCACGAAGCCCAGGTAGTCGGCCATCGGGTGGTTGGCCGACAACGCCCGCAGCCTGGCCGCCCTGGCCGCGTACAGCGTGGCCGGGTGGGGCTGCAGCCAGCTTGGTGCCGGGTTGGGCTCGACACCGGCTTCCAGCCTGTCGATCGGTACGATACGAATATTCACCTAGGCTCCTTTGCGCCCGATTGGCCGGTCATTTCGCGGAACCAGCGCGGATGATGCTTCTTCGCCCAGCCGTAGGTCACTACCCCCTCGACCATGGCCCGGATCGTGCCCTTCACCCAGATCGCCGCGTAGATGTGGACGATGATGCCGGCGATAAGCAGCACCGCGGCCACCGCATGCGTCAGCAGCGCCACCCGGATCAGCGGGATCGGGAACGACGGCGAGAAGTACGGCCGCCAGATCACGATGCCCGACGCCAGCAGGGCCAGCAGGCACACGCACATCAGCCAGAACAGGCCTTTCTGCCCGCCGTTGTACTTGCCGGTGTCGCCCACCTCGTGACCCCGCAGCACGCTGCCCACCGATTTCATCCATTTGATGTCTTCGGCGTTGATCAGGTTATGGTGCCAGTAACGGAAAAACTGCCTCAAAAACCCCACGAACATCAGCACCCCGACGAACGGGTGGATGATGCGCGCCAGTTGCGGCGTGCCGAAGATACCGGTGAGCCAGAAGAAGGCGGGGTAGAACAAGGCCAGTCCCGACAACGCCAGCAGCACGAAGCACAGCGCCACGAGCCAGTGGTTGATCCGCTCCGCGGCGTTGTAGCGCACGATCAGCTTTTCGCGACTCATGCTTGATCCTCCCCATCGTCGTCATCCGGCCGGTTCGGCCCGACCCCGATGTAGTGCAGGAACCCGAACAGGCCGGCGGCGGCGAAACCGATTGTGGCCAGCGGCTTGAGCAGGCCTTTCCACAGCTTGACCACGGGGCTGATGGTGGGGTTCTTGCGCAGACCGGAGTAGAGGCCGGGCCTGTCGGCATGGTGCAGCACGTACATCACGTGCGTACCGCCCACGCCTGGCGGGTCGTACAGACCGGCGTTCGGGAAGCCGCGCGTCTTCAGGTCTTCGACGCGCTCGCCCGCGAAGGCGGTCATGTCTTCCTTGCTGCCGAAGCGGATCGCGCCGGTCGGGCACGTTTTCACGCAGGCGGGCTCCTGGCCCACCATGACGCGGTCGGAGCACAAGGTGCACTTGTAGACCTTGTTGTCTTTCTGGCTGAGGCGCGGCACGTCGAACGGGCAGCCGGAGATGCAATAGCCGCAGCCGATGCAGTGCTCCGACTGGAAGTCGACGATGCCGTTGGCGTACTGGATGATCGCACCCGGAGACGGGCACGCCTTCAGGCAGCCCGGATCGGCGCAGTGCATGCAGCCGTCCTTGCGAATCAGCCATTCGAGCTTGCCGTTTTCCTCCACCTCGTTGTAGCGCATCACGGTCCAGCTCTGCGCCGACAGGTCGGCCGGGTTGTCGTAGACGCCGACGTTGCTGCCGATCTCGTCGCGCAGGTCGTTCCATTCCGCGCACGCCACCTGGCAGGCCTTGCAGCCGATGCAGGTGGTGACGTCGATCAGCTTGGCGACCTCGATCTTGTGCTCCCTGGCCACCGGGGGCTGGGTAGGGGAAGCCGACCGGCGCAGGATATCTTGCGATTGCAGTGCCATGTCTGCTCCTTAAAGCTTTTCCACGTTGACAAGGAAGGACTTGAACTCCGGCGTCTGGGTATTGGCGTCCCCGACGAACGGCGTGAGGGTATTGGCGATGAAGCCTTTCTTCGCCACGCCCTCGTAGCCCCAGTGGATCGGAATCCCCACGTGGTGCACCGTCTTGCCGTCCACCGTGAGCGGCTTGATGCGCTTGGTCACCACCGCCTTGGCCTTGATGTAGCCGCGCTTGGACGACACTTTGACCATGTCGCCGTGGTTGATGCCTTTCTCCTTGGCCAGCGCCTCACCGATTTCCACGAACTGTTCCGGCTGCAAGATGGCATTGAGCCGCACGTTCTTGGTCCAGTAGTGGAAGTGTTCGGTCAGCCGGTAAGTAGTGGCGGCGTAGGGGAAGGCATCGGCCTTGCCCATGTCGGCCAGATCGCCCTTGAACACGCGCGCCGCCGGATTCGACACCACCTTCGGGTGCAGCGGATTGGTGCCGATCGGGCTCTCGAACGGTTCGTAGTGCTCGGGGAACGGCCCTTCCGCCATCTTGTCGAGCGCAAACAGCCGCCCCAGGCCTTCGGCCTGCATGATGAACGGCGCCATGGCACTGCCCGGCGGCTCGTCGAGCTTATAGTCCGGTACGTCGATGCCGACCCATTTCTCGCCGTTCCACTTGATGAGCTGCCGCGCGGGGTCCCACGGCGTGCCGTCCGGCCGGGCCGAGGCGCGGTTGTACAGGATGCGGCGGTTGGCCGGCCACGCCCAGGCCCAGGCCGGGGTATTGCCAAAGCCGGTATCGGTGTTGTCGCGCCGCGCCATCTGGTTGCCGGCCTGGGTCCAGCTGCCGGTGAAAATCCAGCAGGCGCTCGAAGTGGAGCCGTCCGCCTGCAGCAGGGCGAAGCCGGGCAGCAGCTCGCCCTTCCTGGCCAGGAACTTGCCGGGTTCCTTCGGGTCGGGGAGGTCGGCCAATGCCTTGCCGTTCATCTCCTTTGCCAGCTCTTCCGGCTTGGGCGCCATCGGGTTGGCGTAGGCCCACGCCAGCTTCATGATCGGCTCGGGGTAGGCGCCACCTTCCTTCGCGTACAGGGCTTTGAGCCTGGCGAAGATGCCGGCCAGTATCTCGACGTCGGCGATCGCCTCGCCGGGCGCATCGGCCCCTTTCCAGTGCCATTGCAGCCAGCGCCCGGAGTTGATGATGGCACCATCTTCCTCGGCAAAGCAGGTGGTGGGCAGGCGGAACACTTCGGTCTGAATCTGTTCCGTCTTCACGTCGTTCTGCTCGCCGTGGTTCTTCCAGAAGGTAGAGGTGTCGGTCACCAGAGGGTCGATGATCACCAGGAACTTGAGCCGCGACAGCGAGGCCACGATCTTGTTCTTGTTGGGGAACGAGGCCACCGGGTTGAAGCCCTGGCAGATGTAGCCGTTGACCTTGCCCTGGTTCATCATCTCGAAGTACTGCAGCACGTCGTAACCCTTGTCCCACTTGGGCAGCCAGTCGTAGCCCCAGTTGTTGCCGCTGCTGGCGTTGTCGCCCCAGAACGACTTCATCAAGCTAACGAAGAACTTGGGGTAGTTCTGCCAGTAGTTCATCTGCCCGTCGGCCAGCGGCTTGCTGGTGTACTTGGCCAGATGCGCCGCCAGGTCCGTCTCTTTTTCCGAAGGCAGCGTCAGGTAGCCGGGGAGGCTGGTCGAGAGCAGGCCGATATCGGTCAGGCCCTGGATATTGGAGTGACCACGCAGTGCATTGACGCCGCCACCGGCCATGCCCATGTTGCCGAGCAGCAGCTGCACCATCGCCATGGTGCGGATGTTCTGCGAGCCGATCGAATGCTGGGTCCAGCCCAGGGCGTAGAGGAACGACGTGGTGCGATCCGGCGCGGCGGTGCCGGCCAGGTGCTCGCACACCATCAGGAAGGTTTCCTTGGGCGTGCCGCAGATGCGCTCGACCATCTCCGGCGTGTAGCGCGCCACGTGCGCCTTCAGCAGGTTCAGCACACAGCGGGGGTCCTGCAGCGTGGCGTCACGCCGGGCAAAACCCTTCTCGTCGAGCTGATAGCTCCAGGTCGCCTTGTCGTACTTGCGCGTGGCCTCGTCGTAGCCGCTGAACAGCCCCTCAGAGAACTGGAAGTCCGGGTTCACCAGCAGCGCGGCATTGGTGTAGGCGAGGGTGTACTCCTTGTTGTACTTGCCGGTTTCCAGCAGGTAGCGGATCACGCCGGAGAGGAAGGTGATGTCCGTTCCGGTACGGATCGGCGCGTAGTGGTCGGCCACCGATGCCGTGCGGGTGAAGCGCGGATCGATGACGATCAGCTTCGCCTTGTTGCGGGTCTTGGCTTCGATCACCCAGCGGAAGCCGACCGGGTGGGCCTCGGCGGAATTGCCGCCCATCACTACGATGATATTGGCGTTCTTGATGTCGACCCAGTGATTGGTCATGGCACCGCGACCGAATGTTGGGGCAAGACTTGCCACCGTCGGTCCGTGTCAGACACGCGCCTGGTTGTCGACTGCCAGCATCCCCAGGCTGCGCACGAATTTCTGCGAGAGCCAGCCGGTTTCGTTACTCGAGGCCGAGGCACACAGCATGCCGGTGGTCAGCCAGCGGTTGACCGTGACGCCGTCGGCATTCTTCTCGACGAAGTGGGCATCGCGGTCCTGCTTCATATGGCGCGCAATGCGCTCGAACGCTTCTTCCCACGAAATCCGTTTCCATTCCTTGGCGCCGGGCTCGCGCACTTCCGGGTGCTTGAGGCGGTTTTCGCTATGCACGAAGTCGACCAGGCCCGCCCCCTTCGGGCAGAGCGCGCCGCGGTTGACCGGGTGGTCCGGGTCGCCTTCGATATGGAAGATGGTGGATTTGGCGTTCTTGGCGCCGTCGCCTAGGCTGTACATCAGGATGCCGCAGCCAACCGAGCAGTACGGGCAGGTATTGCGGGTTTCCGTGGCACGCAGCAGCTTGTAGCTTCGGACATCCGCCAGCGCGTTCTGCGGCAACATGCCGAGCATCGCGAGGGTCGAGGTGGCCAATCCTCCCGCGCTCAGCTTGAAGAATTGCCTTCTGGTGACTTGCATCAAAGTCTCCCTTAGTGCGTGTACGACAAGGTGGAATGGATGGCTGCCGTTGTCTTGACCATGCGATGTGACCAAGCGGCCGGCGAATCATCTTTGCCATCGGGTAATACCAAAACGAAGCGTGAGACCAAGCGGATTCGGTCTGTCGTTTGACTCTTTTTAGTACAAAATGGCCGATCTTGCCCTTGCCAACCCAGGCTTCGGCCAACCTTTCATCCGCAGGCGCCTCATCGTTCACTACCGTGTGCTGCTTATGCTCTTTGTAGTATGCAGAGACCATAAAGCCAGCCCCGCATGGCGCCAGTGAGGGGGAAGCGCCGTCGCCACGGAGAGCGAGACCCATGCCCAAGACCAGCGCCGGCATCCTGCCTTACCGCCAACGCGACCAGCACTACGAGGTGCTGCTGGTGCACCCCGGCGGCCCGTTCTGGGCCCACAAGGACCTCGGCAGTTGGTCCATCGCCAAGGGAGAGTACGAGAAAGGGGAAGACCCGCTGCAGGCGGCGCTGCGCGAGTGCGCCGAGGAAACCGGCTATCGGCCGACTGGCGCGCTGCTGCCGTTGACGCCACGCCGGCAGCCCAGCGGCAAGGTGATCGACGTCTGGGCCACGGAGGGCGATTGGGATGAGACAACGCTGGTGTCCAACACTTGCCGGCTGGAATGGCCGAGAGGGTCGGGCCGCTGGCTGGAGGTGCCGGAGGTCGACCGCGCGGCATGGTTCGGCTTCGACGAGGCGCTACAACGCATTTTGCCGGGGCAGTGCGGTTTCATCGAGGAACTGTTCGCCCTGCTGGCCGGGCAGGCGTCGGCTCGGCAGGGCAGCGATCCGGTCTGATCAAGTGGCGGTTATTCCAGCACCTGGGCGTCGATCTCGGCAGGGGGCGCATTACCATTCTTGCGCATCAGCAGCAGGAAGGGCAGGGCCAGCAAGGTGGCCACCATCATGATGCGAAAGTCAGTGAGATAGGCCAGGAAGCTGGCCTGGCGGGTCACTTCGTTGTTGAGCGCGGCAAGACCGGCCGGGCTGGCCGGGTCGAGCAGGGCCGGCAGACTGGCGCGGATCGCCGGGCTGGCGCTGGTGACGAGTTCGGCCAACCTGGCATGGTAGATGGCGCTATTGCGCGTGAGCAGGGTCTGCATCAGCGAAATGCCGATACTGCTGCCGATATTGCGGAACAGGCTGAAGATCGACGTGCCGTCCGAGCGATAGCGGCGCTCCAGGGTGGAGAACGTCACCGTGGTCAACGGCACCGACACGAAACCCACCCCCATGCCCTGGATGAAACCGGGCCAGACAATCCCGCCTTCGCTCATGTTGAGGGTGTAGCCCGACATCTGCCACAGCGACAGGGCGGTCAGGCTGAAGCCCAGCGCGATCAGCGCGCGCGGATCGACCTTGCTGGTCAGCCGGCCGGCCAGCAGCATCGCCAGCATGGTGCCGATGCCGCTCGGTCCGGTCACAAGGCCGGTGGTGACCACCGGATACCCCATCAAGGTCTGCAGCAAGGGCGGCAGCAAGGCGCGGGTAGCGTACAACAGCAAGCCCACCAGGAAGTAAAACCCCAGCCCGGTTACGAAGTTGCGGTCTTTCAGCAGGTTGACGTTGAAGAACGACGCCCCCTGCGCGGTTGCCGTGAGCACCACGAAAAAGGTCAGGCTGACCAAGGCGCCCACCGCTTCCAGCACGATTTCGGTGGAACTGAACCAGTCAAGCTGCTCGCCGCGGTCGAGCAGCATCTGGAACAGGCCGATGGCCAGGCTCAGCGTCAGGAAGCCGTAAAAATCGAAGCCGAGCTTACGGTCGGTCTCGGTTTCGCGGATATAGGCCTTGATGCCGTAGAACGAGAGCATTCCGACCGGCAGGTTGATGAAAAACACCCAGCGCCACGTCAGGTTGTCGGTCAGCCAGCCCCCGAGCGTCGGCCCCAGGATCGGCCCGATCATCACCCCCATGCCCCACACCGCCATCGCCTGGGCATGTTTTTCCGGTGGGTTGGAATCCAGCATCACCGCCTGCGACAGCGGCACCAGCGCCGCGCCGAACAAGCCTTGCAGCAGACGCGCCAGAACGATCTGCACCAGAGACTCAGACAGCCCGCACAACATCGACGCCACCGTGAAACCCACCACCGCGACCAGAAACACGCGCTTGCGGCCAAAGCGCCCGGTCAGCCAGCCGGTCAGCGGGGTGGCGATGGCGGCGGCAACGATATACGAGGTCAGTACCCACGAGATCTGGTCCTGCGAGGCCGACAGGTTGCCCGCCATGTGCGGCAGGGCCACGTTGGCGATGGTGCTGTCGAGCGTCTGCATGATGGTCGCCAGCATGATGGCGAGGGTGATGAAACCACGATGCGCCCCGGGATCGGACGCGGTGGGGTGGGGGCTGGCCTGAGACATGGGTGATTCCGGACTAACGGGCGGTCGGGGACGGATCGCCATGAATAACTTTAGTGATAATAACCTACGTCATTATAAGACCAAAACAGGGCCGGGAATAGTGCCGAGACGAACCAAGGCCCCCGTGCGAGGGCCCCACACCAGGCACCCGAATCCATGTGAAGCATGGCTCCAAGCCCATCGCTCCACCCGTCCATACGGCATGCCGCGCACACTGACGCCGGAGCATTCAGCCCCGTCGGATAGCTCAGCTTTTCAGCAGCACCAGCATCTTGCGCAGCAACGCGTCCAGCTGGTTTTGTTCTTCCGGAGAAAACGACGACCACAGCTGCCGGTACTGTTCGCGCCGTTGCGGCTGCAGCTGTTCGACGAAGGCGACGCCGGCAGCGGTCAGCTGCAAGTAGGTCTGGCGCCGGTCGGCCTCGCTCGCCACGCGCTCGACCCAGCCCTTGTCGACCAATTCGTCGGCAATGCGCGTGCAATGCGTGCGCGAGGTGTTGATGAACACGCTCAGCTCCGACGGCAGCAAGCGGTGCTGCGGGCTGCTGTAGAGCACCACCAGCGACGTCCAGGTGGTGTAGTTGAGCCCGTACTCCTTGAGCCGGGCGTCGAAGAAGTCGCTCAATTCACCACTGACATGCAAGAACAGCCGGGTCAGGATCGCCTCGCGCAGGGGCGCGCCCGGAATCTGGCTGGCAATGGCGGTAATGGCCGACTCGTACGGTTTGAAGCTATCGCTCATGACGCTGGAAAGAGTAGGTAAGTCAAACCGGGGATGATACCCGCGCCCGGCGCCGCGCGCAGCCATGGCTCGGGTGTGACGAGGGAAATAAGGTCTTACATACCAAGAGAGCACAGCGAGCGCCAGGGCGGTGCCGCTACGTGCCGGATGCGGGGCGGGCACAGCCTCTCCAGCGCCCGGCTGGCGAAGTGCGGTGAGCGCAGAGATGGAACGGCAAGCGGCCACTTGTCGTCCCCTTAGAGCCTGCTCAAGGTATTTTTCGACTCTTCTGACCGGGCCAAAGACCTTGAACAGGCTTTTGCAGCAGCTCAGTTGTTGTAGACGTCGAATGTGAAGTACTTCCGCTGGATCTTCTGGTACGTGCCATCCTGGCGAATAGCGGTGATCGCCTGGTTGATCCGCTGGCGCAGTTCCTGATCTTCCTTGCGCAAGCCGATCGCCGCCCCCACGCCCAGCGTTTTGGCATCGTGCAGCACCGGGCCGACAAAGGCGTAATCGCGCCCCCGCGGTGTTTTGAGCAAGCTCATGTCGGCTTGCACCGAATCCTGCAAGGCGGCATCGAGTCGGCCCGAAAGCAGGTCCTGATACACCAGATCCTGGTTCTGATACGGCACCACCGTCACCCCGTTCGGCTCCCAGTATTGCTTGGCGTAGGCTTCTTGCGTGGAGCCTTGCTCCACGCCGATGCGCTTGCCCTTGAGCGATTCGACACTGGCCAGGGCGGCATTCTTCCTGGCGACCAGCCGCGACGGCGTGTGGTAGACCTTGTCGGAGAAGGCGATCTGCTGCTGGCGCTTCTCGGTCACGCTCATCGACGACAGGATGGCGTCGAACTTCTTGGCCTTCAGGGCAGGAATAATGCCATCCCAGGCATTTTCCACCCACTCGCAGCGCACCCTCAGCTTGTCGCAAATGGCATTGCCGATATCGATGTCGAAACCGACCAGCTTGCCATCGGGAGCTTTGGATTCGAATGGGGCATACGACGGGTCCAGGCCAAAACGGATCACTGTCAATTCCTTGGCGTTGACGCTGCCAAGCGCCAGGCCAAGCGTCACGGCCAATACAAGCTTGTTCATGATTGTCTCCTGAGTGTACTGCTTGTTATCGAGGTGCGAAGTGGCCAGCCTGCCTTGTGGAGTAGCAGTCAAGTGCTGGCCAGGGGAAAGCAAGCACAGGGTGCTCAACAAGGAATCGGGGAGGGGAGCGCCAGGAAACGCTCCACCAGGCGCGCCCAATACGCGGCGCCAATCGGCAGGTTCCTGTCGTTGAAGTCATAGCCGGGGTTATGCACCATGCAGCCATCCTCGCCTTCGCCGTTGCCGATACGCAGGAAACAGCCAGGGCGGGCCTGCAGCATGTACGCAAAATCTTCGCTTCCCATCAGCTGCGCGGTGTGGGGAACAACGTTATCGGCACCCACCAGCTCCTGGGCCACCTGGATGGCAAACTCGGTTTCTCGGTCGGAGTTGATCACCACCGGGTAACCCATCAGGTATTCGATTTCCGCCGTGGCACCATAGCTGGCCGCCTGTTGCTGGACGAGAGTCGTGATGCGTTCCTTGAGCAGGGCGCGCACCTCCGGACAGAACGAGCGCACGCTCAGTTCGAGCCGCGCCTGATCCGGTATCACGTTGTTGGCGGAACCGGCCTGCAACACGCCAACCGTCACCACCGCCGGCTGCGCCGGCTCGACATTGCGCGACACCACCGTCTGCAAACCCATCACAATGCTGGACGCCACTACCACCGGGTCCACCGTCAGATGCGGCCGCGCGGCATGCCCACCCTTGCCATGGATCGTGATAAAGATATTGTCGCCCGCCGCCATGAAGGGTCCCTTGCGGAACAGGAACGTTCCGGCCGGCGCGCCAGGATGGTTGTGCACGCCAAATACCGCATCGCAGGGAAAGCGTTCGAAAAGGCCGTCCTTGATCATGCACTGCGCGCCGCTATCGATGCCCCGCTCTTCGGCTGGCTGGAAATAGAGGTGGACGGTGCCGGAGAAATGTCGTGTTTCCGCCAGGTATTTTGCGGCCCCCAGCAACATGCTGGTATGACCATCATGGCCGCAGGCATGCATTTTCCCATGGCGCTGGCTGGCGTAAGGCAAGCCGGTTTGCTCGAGGATGGGCAGTGCATCCATGTCGGCGCGGATGCCGATGCGACGTTGGCCGTCGCCCACCGTCAGCGTACCCACCACTCCCGTCCGGCCGACGCCCGTCGTCACCTCATAGCCCCATTGCTGCAGCTTGTGCGCGACGAGCGCCGCCGTTTCCAGCTCTTCATAGGCCAATTCGGGGTGCTGGTGCAGATGGTGGCGAATCGCACGCAGTTCCTCCGCCATTCCGGCGAAATCACCGACTTCACAGTAGCGCTTGGCAATATCCATGGTGTTGCACTTTCCAGAGAGGCTGCCCCCGGGAGGGGAAGCGGGTGGGTCAAGATGCCGCCAACCGTGGCAGCGGGTTGACGCCACATTACGGCTTGCTTAGCGCCCTGAAAAGATGTAATTTTTTTTAAAGTGATCAGATTTTTTTATCATAGGAAGCGCATGAAACTGCAACAGCTAGAGGTGTTTATTGCCGTCGCCGAGGAGAAAAGCCTGCGCGCCGCAGCACGGCGCCTGGATCTAACTCAACCCGCGGTCACCCGGACCGTGCAGGAACTGGAAAGCGACCTGGGTGTGGTTTTGATGACGCGGAGTGTGCAGGGCATTGAGCTCACCCCTTTTGGCGCCGCCCTGAGGATACGCGCCCAGCAATTGCTGGAAGATGCGCGCCGCGCACGCGAAGAGATGGACCAGCTCAAGGGGGATATGCGCGGCAAGGTCACCATCAGTGCCACATCGACGATTGCACTGACACTATTGCCGCAGGCCATCGATCGTTTTCAGGAAGCGGCACCGGAAGCCGAACTCACCTTTCTGGAGGTGAAGTTTCCGCAAGCGACCCAGCACTTGCGGGATGGATCGATCGACTTTCTCGTGTCGCACGTGCTGCCCGACATGCTTGATGACGACCTGACCAGTATTCCGCTATTTACGGTCGATTTCGTCGTGATGGCGCGGGAGCAGCACCCGCTCAGGAACGCCCGTCGCCTGGCCGAACTGGCGGAGGCGCAATGGTCCACCACGGTGACCTCAGGCGGAACTCAGCACAGCGTGATGGAGGCCCTGTTCCAACAAGAGGGGCTACCGCTACCGCGCCGCCTGATCCAGTGCTCGTCCTTTGCCATTGCACTCGGCCTCGTCTCAGGCACCGACACGCTGGTGTTGTTTTCACGCTTGCTGGCGCAACGCATCGCAGACCTTGGTCTACGGCAAATCCCACTAGAGCAGCCGCTGCCCGCCCTTGAGATGAGCATCGTGATGCGTAAGGACATCCTGCTCACGCCGGCCGCCCAGCATTTCGTCACCTGCCTGCGCTCCGCGGCAGAAGCGCTTGGCCAAGCCGTTTGAGCAGCAAGAACAGCTCGACGCATACTCCCTGCCACGCCGTTGCATGCACCGAACAGCCGACATGGATCACACGACGACCGATCACAAAATGGGCCAATGACTGGCCTGAGTGAAAAGCAGGCTATTTCCGTGCCACCCAAGAAAAAACCCCCGCCCCTCCGAAGAGAAGCGGGGTAAAGGGGCACACACTCCCACTTGGTCACTACGCAAACACAGCTAACAAATCCTTGTTGTCGATCCGCTTGCCGGAACTCACCAGCACCTCGCGGATCACCCCGTCGCGCTCGGCCTTCACCGCCACTTCCATCTTCATCGCTTCGAGCGTGAGCAGCGTATCGCCCTTGGCCACCGCCTGGCCCGGCTTGACTGCCACCGTGCTCACCATGCCCGGCATCGGCGCGCCGACGTGGTGCGGGTTGTCCGGGTCGGCCTGCGGGTGGCTGTGGGCCGCCTGCACGCCTTCCTGCGCCACCTTGATCAGGCGCGGCTGGCCGTTGAGCTCGAAGAACAGCTTGGTGTGGCCGTCGTCGGTATCGGCTCGGCCCAAGAGCTGGATCACCAGGGTCTTGCCACGCTCGAGTTCCACGCTGACTTCCTCCCCTTCGCGCAGACCGTAGAAGAACGCGGTGCTCGGTACGGCGGAGACGTCGCCGTAGTGCGCCTGGTGCTCGGCGAAGTCGCGGAACACCTTCGGGTACATCAGGTGCGAGGCGAGTTCGGCCTGGCTGATCGGGCGGCCAATCTGCTGTTCGACCCTGGCCTGCTCAGCCGTTAGGTCCACCGGGGCCATCGTCTCGCCAGGGCGGCCGGCCAGCGCCGGCTGGCCCTTGAGCACCTTGCGCTGCAGGGCCTCTGGGAAGCCGTGCGCCGGGGTGCCGAGCTCGCCCTTGAACAGGGACACCACCGACTCGGGGAAGTCGATCTCGCGCGCCGGGTCGAGTACGTCTTGTGGGGTGAGGCTGTTCGACACCATGAACAGCGCCATGTCGCCGACCACCTTGGAAGTCGGGGTCACCTTGACGATGTCGCCGAACAGCCGGTTCACTTGCGCATACGCCTCCGCCACCTCCGGCCAGCGCGCCTCGATACCGAGCGAGCGCGCCTGCTCGCGCAGGTTGGTGACCTGGCCGCCGGGCATTTCGTGACGGTAGACCGCCGAGGTGCCGGCGCGCATGTCGGCCTCGAACGGGGCGTAGACCCGGCGCACGCCTTCCCAGTAGGTGGAGAGCTGCTGCAGCTGGGCCCGGTCCAGCCCCGGGTCGCGCTCGCTGCCTGCCAAGGCCGCCACGATGGAGCCGAGGTTGGGCTGCGAGGTGAGGCCGCTCATCGCGTCCATCGCTGCGTCCACGGCATCGACGCCGGCTTCCACCGCGGCCAGCACGCTGGCGGCGGCGATGCCCGAGGTGTCGTGGGTGTGGAAGTGGAGCGGCAGGCCGGTTTCTTCCTTCAAGGCTTTCACCAGCGCGGTGACGGCGCGCGGCGTGCAGATGCCTGCCATGTCCTTGATCGCCAGGATGTGGGCGCCGGCTTTTTCCAGTTCCTTGGCCATCGCCACGTAGTACTTGAGGTCGTAGCGCCGGCTGGTATCAAACAGATCCCCGGTGTAGCAGATCGCCGCCTCGCACAGCCTGCCGGTGTCGCGCACCGCGTCGATCGCCACGCGCATGTTGTCCACGGCGTTAAGCGAATCGAACACGCGGAACAGGTCGATGCCGCCCTCGGCCGCCTGGGCGATGAAGTGGCGCACCACGTTGTCCGGGTAGTTGGTGTAGCCGACCGCGTTCGAGGCGCGCAGCAGCATCTGGAACAGCACGTTCGGGATGGCGGACCTCAGCTCGGCCAGACGCTGCCACGGGTCTTCCTTGAGGAAGCGCATCGACACGTCGAAGGTCGCGCCACCCCAGCATTCCATCGAGAACAGGCCGGAGGCGAGGCGCGCGTAGTGCGGCGCCACCGCCAGCATGTCGGCGGTCCTCATGCGCGTGGCGAACAGCGACTGGTGCGCGTCACGCATCGTGGTGTCGGTGATCAGCACCTGCTTCTGCTCGCGCATCCACTGCGCGAAACGCTCGGCGCCGAGGTCGTTCAGCCGATCCCGCGTGCCCTTCGGCGGCGCGTCGCCCAGGTGGCAGTCCGGCAGCCGTGCCGGCCCCGGCATCGGGCTCGGCGCGGCGCGCCCCTTCATCTCCGCGTTACCGTTGACGGTGACATCGCCGAGGAACTCCAGCAGCTTGGTGGCGCGGTCGCGGCGCGGGGTGAACTGGAACAGCTCGGGGGTGCTGTCGATGAAGCGCGTGGTGCACTTTCCCGAGGTGAACAGCGGGTGGGCAATGACGTTCTCGAGGAAGGCCAGGTTGCTCGACACCCCACGGATGCGGAACTCGCGCAAGGCGCGGTCCATGCGCGCGTTGGCCTCGCTGGGGGTATGGCCCCAGGCGGTGACCTTGACCAGCAGGGAGTCGTAATAGGGTGTGATCACCGCGCCGGTGTAGGCGGTGCCGCCGTCCAGACGCACGCCGAAGCCGGCGGCGCTGCGGTAGGCGGTGATGCGGCCGTAGTCCGGGGTGAAATTGTTCTCCGGGTCCTCGGTGGTGACGCGGCACTGCAGCGCGTGGCCGAGCAGGCGGATATCCGGCTGCGCCGGCACGAAGCTGTCCGCGTCGCCGATGCGGGCGCCTTCGGTAATGCGGATCTGCGCCTTGACGATGTCGACGCCGGTGATCGCCTCGGTGACGGTGTGCTCGACCTGGATGCGCGGGTTGACCTCGATGAAGTAGAACGCCCCGGTGTCGGCGTCCATCAGGAACTCGACCGTGCCGGCGTGGGTGTAGCCGACCGCACGCGCCAGCTTCAAGGCCGCCTCGCACAAGTCAGCGCGCTGGGATTCGTTCAGATACGGCGCCGGTGCCCGTTCAACGACTTTTTGATTACGTCGCTGCACCGAGCAGTCGCGCTCGAACAGGTGCACCAGGTTGCCGTGCGTGTCACCGAGAATCTGCACCTCGACGTGGTGGGCACGCCGCACCAGCTTCTCGAGGTAGACCTCGTCGTTGCCGAACGCCGACTTGGCCTCGCGCCGCGCCACCTCCATCGCCCCGGCCAGCTCGCTTTCATTCTCGACCACGCGCATGCCGCGCCCGCCGCCACCCCAGCTCGCCTTGAGCATCAGCGGGTAGCCGACCGCCGCGGCCATGCGCTGGGCTTCGGCCAACTCGTACGGCAACGCCCCGGTCGCCGGTACCACCGGCACCCCGGCTTGCTCAGCCAGTGCCCGCGCCGACACCTTGTTGCCGAGCTGGCGCATCACCTCGGGCTGCGGCCCGATGAAAGCAATGCCGGCCGTGGCGCAGGCCTCGGCGAACTCGGGGTTCTCGGACAAAAAACCGTAGCCGGGGTGGATGGCATCGACGCCGGCTTCCTTGGCGATGCGGATGATGTCGGGGATGTCGAGGTAGGCGGCGATGGGCTTCTGGCCGGCGCCGACGCGGTAGGCTTCGTCGGCCTTGAAGCGGTGCAGGGCAAGCTTGTCCTCGTCGGCGTAGATGGCGACGGTGCGGATGTTCATCTCGCTGGCGGCGCGCATGACGCGGATAGCGATCTCGCTGCGGTTGGCGATCAGGAGGCTACGGATGGGCTTCATGGTTCACACGGGTCCAAACAAGGCAGTCAATTGAAAGGGCCGGACAGCAAGGTATTGCGCACGCGCCGGCAGTTAAGGAATTCAATTCGGCGGCGCGGCGGTCGTCCCGGCCGAGCCGGCCAGACCCAGCCGGGCATGCAGGGCCTCGATGGCGTCGATCTGGTTGAGGCTGAAGAAGTGCAGGGCGGGCACACCCTCGGCGATCAGCCGCTCGCATTGCCGGGCGGTGACATCGAGCCCGAAGGCACGCACGGCGGCGGTGTCGTCGGCCAGGCTCTCCATCTTGCGGTAGATCCAGCGCGGCATCTCGATGCCGCGCGCCTCGGCCCGTTGCGCGGTGCTGCGGAAACGGGTCAGCGGCAGCACGCCGGGCACCAGCGGCAGGGTGATGCCGGCGGCGTGGCAGCTGTCGCGCAGATACAGGAAGGCATCGGTATTGAAAAAATACTGGGTGACCGCCGCGTTGGCGCCGGCCTCCTGCTTGACCCTGAGTGCGGCCAGGTCGGCAGCCGGGCTCTTGGCTTGCGGATGGACCTCGGGATAGGCCGCCACCTCGATACGGAAGTCGTCCCCGCTGTGTTCGCGGATGAAGCGCACCAGGTCGCTGGCGTAGGCGAAGTCGCCACGGCTGCCCATGCCGGACGGGGTATCGCCGCGCAGGGCGAACAGGCGCCGCACGCCGAGACGGCGGTAATGCGCGCACAGTTCCGCCACTTCGGCACGCTCCGCCCCCACGCCCGACAGGTGCGGCGCCACGGTGTGGCCGGCCTCGTGCAGCTGTCCGACCAAGTCCAGCGTCCGTTCTCGCGTGCAGCCGCCGGCCCCGTAGGTGACCGAGAAATACTCGGGGCCGAGCGCCGCCAGACGAGGCAGCGCCCGCTCCAGTTGCCGCGCGCTCTGCGGCGAGGTGGGCGGGTAGAGCTCGAGACTGAAGGGTATGGACATGCAACGCTCCTTATCAAAATACGGGGTGTCGTGACGGTGTGGATCGCCACGGCCGGCGAGGCGACGGCACCCGGCCCAGGCCGGGCGCCGGTTGACACAATCAAGCCACGATGTCGCCCCTGGCCTGCAGATCGGCATGGTAGGAAGAACGCACCATCGGCCCGGATGCCACCTGACCGAAGCCCAGCGCCAGCCCCAGCTCGCGCAGCTCGGCGAATTCGGCCGGCGTGACGAAGCGCTGGACCGGCAGATGGTGACGCGTCGGCTGCAGGTACTGGCCCAGCGTCAGCATCTCGACGTCGTGCGCACGCAGATCGCGCATCACCTGTTCCACTTCCTCCCGCGTCTCGCCCAGCCCCAGCATCAGCCCGGACTTGGTCGGCACGTCGGGAACCGCGTAGTGGAACTCCTGCAGCAGCTTGAGCGAATGCAGGTAGTCGGCGCCGGGGCGCGCCTCGCGGTAGAGCCGGGGCACCGTTTCCAGGTTGTGGTTGAACACGTCGGGCGGCGTCGCCTCCAGGGCGTCCAGCGCGATGCCCAGGCGGCCGCGGAAGTCCGGCACCAGCGTTTCGATCTTGAGCGCGGGGTTGAGCCGGCGTGCCTCGCGGATGCAGGCGGCGAAGTGCGCGGCGCCGCCGTCGCGCAGGTCGTCGCGGTCGACCGAGGTGATCACCACGTACTTGAGCCGCATCGCCGCGATGGTTTCGGCCAACCTTTGCGGTTCGGCGGCATCGAGCGGGTTGGGGCGGCCGTGGCCCACGTCGCAGAACGGGCAGCGGCGGGTGCAGATGTCCCCCATGATCATGAAGGTGGCGGTGCCGTGGCTGAAACATTCGCCGAGGTTGGGGCAGCTCGCTTCCTCGCACACGGTGTGCAGCTTCTGCTCGCGCAGCACCTTCTTCAGTTCGACCACCTCGCGCGAGCCGGGAAAGGCGGCGCGAATCCACGCCGGCTTGCGCTGCATCTGGCCCGGCTCGGTCGCCACGACCTTGACCGGAATGCGCGCCATTTTCTCCGCGGCGGAGAGTTTGGTCCCCGCCACCAGCGGGGCCTTGTTCGGGACGAGGGCGTTCACGGCTCAGCTCCGGTAGTAGCGTTGCGGCACGAACGGCGTCTTCGCCACTTCCACCGCCACCGGCTTGCCACGCACCATGGCGAATAGGGGCGTGCCCAGTGCGGCGTGCGCGCTGTCGACGTAGCCCATCGCCAGCGGGGCGCCCAGGGTCGGGCCGAAGCCGCCGCTGGTGACCTTGCCAACGGTGTGGCCGTCGGCGTCGACGAGCTCGGCGCCTTCGCGCACCGGCACCTTGTCCTTCACCAGCAGGCCAACGCGCTTGCGCTGGGTGCCCTCGGCGATGTGCCGCGCCACCACGGCGGCGCCGGGATAACCGCCGGCGCGTTCGCCGCCGGGACGGCGCGCCTTCGAAATCGCCCACAGCAGGCTACCCTCGATCGGCGTGGTGCCCGTGTCGATGTCGTGGCCGTACAGGCACAGGCCCGCCTCCAGCCGCAGCGAGTCGCGCGCGCCCAGGCCGATCGCCTGCACTTCCGGCTCGGCCAGCAGCAAGCGCGCCAGGGCTTCGGCGTGGTCGACCGGCACCGAGATCTCGTAGCCGTCTTCGCCGGTGTAGCCCGAACGGCTGACGTAGCATTCCACGCCGGCCAGTTCGACCCGGGTGCAGTGCATGAAGGTAAGCTCCGCCACCGCCGGCGCGTGGCGCGCCAGCACGGTGGCCGCGGCCGGGCCCTGCAGCGCCAGCAGGGCGCGGTCGGTCAATTCCACCACCTCGCAACGGTGGCCGATCTTGCTCTTCAGGTGGGCAATGTCCTGCGCCTTGCAGGCGGCGTTGACCACGACGTAGAGCTCACCGTCGCCGAAATTGGCCACCATCAGGTCGTCGAGAATCCCGCCGTCGTCGTTTGTGAACAGGGCGTAGCGCTGCAGGCCGACCGGCAGGTCGATCACGTCGATCGGCACCAGCGTTTCCAGCGCGGCGGCGGCTTCGGCGCCGATCAGCTTGACCTGGCCCATGTGCGAGACGTCGAACAGCCCGGCGGCGGCACGGGTGTGCTGATGTTCCTTCAGGATGCCGAGCGGATACTGCACCGGCATCTCGTAGCCGGCGAACGGCACCATCTTGGCGCCCAGCTCGACGTGCAACGCGTAGAGCGGGGTGCGGGAAAGCGTTTCAGTGTGGCTCATGCTGAGCTCCTTGATTCTCAAACACGCGGCGGCCTCGCCACCGCATGCGGATTTCTTCGTTGGGGCACCGGATGCCGCCAGCCTCGCCGGACGGCATGCTCAGCCAGCGGCGCACGGCGCCGACGTTGGCCGAAGCGGGGTCTCCGGACCCTCCGTTCCGTTACCGGCGGTACACCGGAAAGGCGGCGCACAACTGCGTCACCTGGGCGCGCACCGAGGCGATCACCTCCTCGTCGCCGAGGTGGTCGAGCACGTCGCAGATCAGCGTCGCGGTGCGTGCCGACTCGTATTCGGTGAAACCGCGCGTGGTGATCGCCGGCGAACCGATGCGGATGCCGCTGGTGACGAACGGGCTTTGCGGATCGTTCGGCACCGCGTTCTTATTCACCGTGATGTGCGCCCGGCCCAGCGCCGCGTCGGCGGCCTTGCCGGTGATGCCCTTGTGGATCAGCGACAGCAGGAACAGGTGATCGTCGGTGCCGCCGGACACCACTTCGTAGCCGCGCTCCTGGAATACCGTGACCATGGCGCGGGCGTTGGCGATGACCCGTCGCTGATAGTCTGCGAATTCCGGCAGCAGCGCCTCTCTAAAAGCGACAGCTTTTGCCGCAATTACGTGCATCAGCGGGCCGCCCTGGATGCCGGGGAACACCAGCGAGCTGAACTTCTTCTCCAGCTCTGGGTTGCTCTTGGCCAGAATCAGGCCGCCGCGCGGGCCGCGCAGGGTCTTGTGGGTGGTGGTGGTGACGACGTCGGCGGACGGCACCGGGTTCGGGTACAGCCCGGCGGCGACCAGGCCCGCGACGTGCGCCATGTCGACGAACAGGTAGGCTCCCACCGAGTCGGCGATTTCACGGAAACGGGCGAAATCCAGCACCCGGGCGTAGGCGGAGAAGCCGGCCACGATCATCTTCGGGCGGTGTTCTTCGGCCAACCTTTGCACTTCGTCGTAGTCGATCAGCCCGGTGTCCGGGTTGAGGCCGTACTGCACCGCGTTGTAGAGCTTGCCGGAGAAGTTGACCTTGGCGCCGTGGGTGAGGTGGCCGCCGTGCGCCAGGCTCATGCCGAGCACGGTGTCGTGCGGCTCCAAGAGCGCCATGTAGACGGCGGCGTTGGCCTGGCTGCCGGAGTGCGGTTGCACGTTGGCGTAGTCGGCGCCGAACAGCTGCTTGGCGCGATCGATGGAGAGCTGCTCGACCACGTCGACGTGTTCGCAGCCGCCGTAGTAGCGCTTGCCCGGATAGCCTTCGGCGTACTTGTTGGTGAGCACCGAGCCCTGCGCCTGCATCACGCGCGGACTGGTGTAGTTTTCGGAGGCGATGAGCTCGATGTGGTCTTCCTGGCGCTGGCGTTCCGCCTCCAGCGCGTTCCACAGTTCGTCGTCGAAGCCTTCGATGTGCATGTCTTGGGTATACATCTGCATTCTCCTCTGGCGCGGTTGCCGCCAAAGCGGCAACCCTCGGCCGGGCAGGGTCAGTTCGGGTAGTCCGACAGCGGGGGGCAGGAGCACACCAGGTTGCGGTCACCATGGACGTTGTCGACACGGCTCACCGGCGGCCAATACTTGCCGGGCGCCGAGCGCGCCACGCCGTGCGGATACACCGCCTGCTCGCGCGAATAGGCGTGATCCCATTCGCCCACCAGCTCGGCCGCCGTGTGCGGCGCGTGCTTGAGCGGGTTGTCGTGCGCATCCAGCGTGCCGGCCTCCACCGCGGCGATCTCGGCTCTGATGGCAATCATCGCGTCGATGAAGCGGTCCAGCTCGGCCTTCGACTCCGACTCGGTCGGCTCGATCATCAGCGTGCCCGCCACCGGGAAGCTCATGGTCGGTGCGTGGAAGCCGAAATCGATCAGGCGCTTGGCCACGTCGTCCACGCTGATGCCGCTGGCGTCCTTCAGGGGGCGCAGGTCGACGATGCACTCGTGTGCCACGCGCCCGTTCGGCCCGGTGTAGAGGATCGGGTAATACGGCGCCAAGCGGCTGGCGATGTAGTTGGCGTTGAGGATCGCCAGCTCGGTGGCGCGCTGCAGCCCTGCCGCCCCCATCAGCGTGATGTAGGTCCAGGTGATCGGCAGGATGCTGGCGCTGCCGAACGGTGCCGCCGACACCGCGCCGCCGCCGGCGAGCCCGCCCTGCCGATGGCCCGGCAGGAACGGCGCCAGATGCGCCTTGACGCCGATCGGGCCGACACCCGGACCGCCACCACCGTGCGGAATGCAGAAGGTCTTGTGCAGGTTGAGGTGCGACACGTCGCCGCCGAAGCTGCCCGGCTGCGCCAGGCCCACCAGCGCGTTCATGTTGGCGCCGTCGATGTAGACCTGGCCGCCGTGCGCGTGCACCACGTCGCAGATCTCGCGCACGCGCTCCTCGAACACGCCGTGGGTGGACGGGTAGGTGATCATGATCGCGGCCAGCTCATGGCTGTGCTGCGCCGCCTTCGCCTTCAGATCATCGACGTCGACGTTGCCGGCGTCGTCGCACTTGACCACCACCACCTGCATGCCGACCATCTGCGCCGAGGCCGGGTTGGTGCCGTGCGCCGAGGAGGGGATCAGGCACACGGTGCGCTGCCCCTCGCCACGGCTGGCGTGATAGGCGCGAATCGCCAACAGGCCCGCGTATTCGCCCTGCGAGCCGGCGTTCGGCTGCAGCGACACCGCGTCGTAGCCGGTCACCGCGCACAGCATCGCCTCCAGCTCCTGCGTCAGCGCACGGTAGCCCTCGGCCTGCTCGGCCGGCGCGAACGGGTGCAGCCTGGCGAACTCGGGCCAGGTGATCGGCAGCATCTCGCTGGTGGCGTTGAGCTTCATGGTGCAACTGCCCAGCGGGATCATGGTGCGATCCAGCGCCAGGTCCTTGTCGGCCAGCGCGCGCAGGTAGCGCAGCATCTGCGTTTCCGAGTGATGGCTGTTGAACACCGGGTGGGTGAGGAAGGCGCTGCCGCGCTTGAGTTGCCCCGGCAGCGCATCCGGCGTGGCCGCCTCCAGCGCGGCAAAATCCGGCACCGGCTTGCCCTGGGCAAAGATCGCCCACAGCGTCGTCACGTCCTCGGCCGTGGTGGTCTCGTCCAGCGCGATACCGAGGCGCTGCGCGTCGATGACACGCAGGTTGATCGAGTAGGAGCGGGCGCCGGCATGCAGCGCAGCGGTCTGCGCGCCGCCGTCGACGGTCAGCGTGTCGAAGCAGTACTCGGTCGGCACGCTGTAGCCGAGCTGGCGCAGGCCGGCCGCCAGGGTCACGGTCAGCCGGTGCACGCGCCGGGCGATGGTGCTCAGCCCCTGCGGGCCATGGTAAGCCGCGTACAGTCCGGCGATGTTGGCCAGCAGCACCTGCGCGGTGCAGATGTTGCTGGTCGCCTTCTCGCGGCGGATATGCTGTTCGCGCGTCTGCATCGCCAGCCGCAGGGCAGGGCGGCCGTGCGCGTCGATCGACACCCCGACCAGACGGCCCGGCATGCTGCGCTTGAAGGCGTCGCGGGTCGCCAGGTAGCCGGCGTGCGGGCCACCGAAGCCGAGCGGCACGCCAAAACGCTGCGTGGTGCCGATCGCCACGTCGGCGCCAAATTCGCCCGGCGGGGTCAGTAGCGTCAGCGCCAGCAAGTCGGCGGCCACCACCGCCAGCGCGCCCTTGGCATGCGCCGCGTCGATTACGCCCTGGTAGTCGTGGATGTCGCCGAACGTGCCCGGATACTGCAGCAGCACGCCAAAGCAGTCGACACCGGCCAGATCGCGGCGCGGGTCACCCACCACCACCTCGATGCCGATCGGCTCGGCGCGGGTGCGGATGATCTCGATCGTCTGCGGATGGCAGTCGGCCGCCACGAAAAACACCGGGCTCTTCGATTTGGCCAGGCGCTGGCAGAAGGTCATCGCCTCGGCCGCCGCCGTGCCTTCATCCAGCATCGAGGCGTTGGCGATCTCCATGCCGGTGAGGTCGGCGATCATGGTCTGGAAATTGAGCAGCGCCTCCAGACGGCCCTGCGAAATCTCCGGCTGGTACGGGGTGTAGGCGGTGTACCAGGCCGGGTTCTCCAGCACGTTGCGCTGGATCACCGGCGGGGTGTGGGTGTCGTGGTAGCCCATGCCGATGAACGACTTGAACACTTTGTTGCGGCTGGCGATGTCGGCCAGCTTGTGCAACGCCTCGGCTTCGGTGCAGCCCGCGGCGAGGGCCAGCGGCTCGTGACGGCGGATCGCCGCCGGCACCACTTGCCGGATGAACTCGTCCAGCGAGCCGACATTCAGTTCAGCCAACATCTCGGCCTGTTCACCGGCATCCGGGCCGATGTGGCGGCGCACGAACAGCTCGCGCTGCGTGAGGGAATCAAACGTAGCCATGACCCATCCCCCTATGCGCCGATGTAGGCGTGGTAGCCGGCGGCATCCATCAACCCGGCCAGTTGCTCCGGGTTGTCGATACGCATGCGGAAGAACCAGCCCGCGCTTTCCGCCGCCTCGTTCACCAGGCTCGGCTCGTCGGCCAGCGCGTCGTTGACGGACACGACGGTGCCATCCACCGGAATTTTGATCTCGCCGGCGGCCTTGACCGATTCGATGGTGGCCGCTTCCTCGCCCTGGGCGAAACGATCGCCCTCCCGGGGCAGCGCCACGTAAACCAGGTCGCCCAGCAAGTTCTGGGCGTAGTCGGTGACGCCAACGGTGGCGCTACCGTCCGCCTCCAGGCGCAGCCATTCGTGGGATTCGGTGTATTTGATGTCGCTCATTGCTCTCTCCTGACAGGGTTGCGTGAAGTGAAACGGGCCAACGCAAGCCTGGAGTACAACGGCGAAAGCAGGGGACGATCGGGGGATCGGCATCCGGACTTTAGCGGGGCATTCCAGGCGGCGTGAGCCTGATGCCCCCTCTGTCCATTTGCCTGAGAGATTACGGACCCGGACGGGAACGCTTTTCCTTCGGCGAGGCCTCGTGGGCCTACTCTCCAGAGAGCTAGTCGATGCGGCAGTCCTTTTGCCTGAGAGTTTCTGGGGCGATTCCCCTTCGGCGCCGCCACATGGCGGTCTCTCCTGTCACATCCCGATAGCTTGATGCCCAATCTAGAGGAGGGGTTCCGGGACTGTCAACAGCAAAACACCCGCGCCGCCGAGGCCAGATACGCGGCACCCGTCGCGCGCCGCCGCCAATAGCTGGCGCAAACCCAGACCAGACGGGCCTCTCGGCATCAAAGGCCCGGCCCGATACTTCGGTATTTGGCGAAGTACATATCTGAACATTGCTATTCAACACTCGCCCCGCAACAGCGGACATGGAGACGCGCGACCGTTCTCGAGGGGGGCGCAACTCCCTCGGGGGAGACTCACCGTCTGCCCAGGTAAAGACCATCGTGAAGACGAGCCGGGCATGAGGTTTCAGCGTTCCATGCATCACGTCAGGTGCGGACAATCCCGAACACCGGGACGGCCTCGTCGCCGTTCGAAAAATTGACACTCTCGGGGAACGGAAAACCGGTGGTGCAGTCTACTCATTCGTCTGTCGAGAGAGCACCCTCGACTCAACTGGAAGGAACCCGATGGCCAAACCACCACGCACCAACCCGGTAGCCAAATTCGCACAACGTCTGCAGCGCTGTGCCACCTTTACAGATCGAAAGAAGCGAGCCAGGCAAGGCTATGCCAAGCATAAGAAACAGGCGGGAAGTTTTACTCTCCCGCCTTTTTTATTGAGCTGGAATCTGGCGTCAGCCACGAGCCCAAAGTCCGATTCCACACGACTCCTGCCCAGCTTGTAATGCCTCGCCTTGCCAACATGGGCAAGGGGCGCTCCATCAAGCCAAGATTTCAGATGCCAGCTATCAGGTCAGGCTGTAGAGCGCCTGAAAACCAACGCGACAAATCACTGCTCTTCACGTGATGTCGCCGATACCGCCTTCTTCAAACTTTCGTACAAATCTGGAAATTGCGTCTTGAGAAGACCAATGACCTCCATGTCCTCACGGTTGATGATGGCAAGGTCAACTTGCTCGATATGCACCAGGCGGAACAGTTCCCGCACCGGGCGCGGCATGTTTCGGCCCGACTCGTAGCGCGACCCTCCAGATTGAGTGACGCCGATCAGGCTCCAGAATTGCACCTGGTTCAGCCCTCGCTTCAGACGAACTTCGCGAGGATGAGGTAGGGCTTTGTGCGATGTCATCATTGGGCTCCTGTTTGTGGGTGCCGCAATGATAAATGGGGAGTGGGTAGCCTCACCTCAGGCAAATTGCAAATATTTGTTAATAAATATGCCATTTATTTAATAACACTCGCCGCAAACACCGTTCCTCGATCGTCCACGCGATACCAAACAAACCGGCCGGCAGCGGCCTCAAGCAAGCTCGCTGGGTGTAACAACGCGGCCTCTACGACAGACCATCCTGGCAACAGGATGAATCAACAAGCGACAAGGCGACGTGTACGACATGGCGGCGGCAAATAGGGCAGAGTCGCCAGGAAAAACACCGGGAGAGCCGCTATCAGACAGCGCGGCCCGATACGGAGAGGGCACGGTTCCTGCCGGGTTTGGAGTGCGGGGCCGAACCCTTGGATGCCCCCCTTAGGCCGGGCCGTTCAATGAGCGGACTCAGTCGCTGGCACGGGTGGGATGAAATTCTCAACCCACTCCTGGAAGGCTTCGGCCGGCATCGGCTTGGCGATGAAGTAGCCCTGTGCATAGTCGCATCCCAGTCGGGACAGTTGCTCCCAGTGCTCCTGGGTTTCAATGCCTTCGGCCACGGTTTTGCGGCCCAAGTCACGCACGAGATCGATGGTGGAGCGCACGATCATCGCCGAGTCTTTGCTGCGGGACATGTTCGCCACGAATGACTGGTCGATCTTGATATAGTCCACCGGCAACTTCTGCAGATAGTTCAATGAAGAATAACCGGTGCCAAAATCGTCGATATAGAGCGGAATGCCCCCAGCGTGCAGGCTATGTAGAATACCAAGCGCCAATTCGGGATCTTCCATGACGGAACTCTCGGTGATTTCCACCTCCAGCCAGCCAGGTCCAATCCCACGGGCAGCCTGCCACAGGCGGATCTTGTCCAACAGACTCTCATCATGCAGACTGCGTGCCGACAGGTTGACGGCAATGGGAACGGCGCAGCCTCGGGCATGCCAGCTTTGCAACAAATCAAGCGTGGCACCAATGACCCACTCCGTCAGTGGGCGAATCAGGCCGGTATGCTCAGCCAAACCAATGAACATGGCGGGTGTCAGCAGGCCAAGCCGCGAATGGTGCCAGCGCACCAGCGCTTCAGCGCCACTCACCCGGCCCGTGGCAAACTCGACCTTGGGCTGCAGGTATACGCGCAGTTCTCCTCCTTCGATAGCCCGCCGCAACTCGCCCACCATGACCAGACGGTCAGCCTGAGCATGGGCCTCTCCAGGGTCGAATACCACATGGCTCAAACCACGCTTCTTGGCCTGATTGACGGCCTTGTCCATGCGGCGAAGCAGATCGTGTGTCGTTGTGCCATGTTCTGGAAACAGGGCAATGCCTGTCTTCGCGCTAACGTCCAAAGCGATGTCGGCCACAGGAAAAGCGCGCGCCAACTCAAGTTCCACGGCTTCGACGGCAGTCAATGCCGCCTGGGCGTCACTGCCGGGCAGGAGCACCGCGAATTCGTCGCCACGTATCCGTGCCACGAGGGCAGTGGCAGGCACGCAGCCCTGTAGTCGAAAACCGAAATCACACAGGATCTGGTCGCCGTAGACAAAGCCCAATGCATCATTGATCTCGCTGAGCCGCTCAATATTGAGTTGCAGCGTGGCAAGCGGTTGCGCCTCTTGCATGCTGGTTCTGAGGGCGGCGGAAAGCGCCTCCTCGAACTGCAGCGCATTGGGCAGCCCGGTCAGCGGATCGTGCCGCATCAAGTGATGCATGGCCGCCTGGGTGCGCTTCTGCTCAACATGGTTCCGTAAAGTGGCAATGCCAAACGCCAGATCTTCGCTCGACTCGGTGAGCAACGCGATTTCGTCAGCACCAAAGGAGTCTGCCTCGGCATCGTAGATGGTCAAGGCGCCGATCACCCGGTTTCCCACGCGCAGAGGGCAGGCCAGTCCTGCCGTCGTGCCGTTTAATAGATCGCCCGGCCACCGGCTATGTGGATCGCTCCCCATATCGCGCACCAATTGCACTTTACCTGTGCGCATCGCCATAGGAGACACGCTCTGGCCACGTTCATCGCCAGCTCCGCCGAGACGCAATTGCGCCAGTGCCTTGAGGCCGCCGGGGTAACCCGCTTCGGCCATCGGCCGCAACCGCGTGTGGTCCTCCTTGTCGCCATACCAGACCACCGCCATGTCATAGCCACCATCGACGACAATGGCGTGGCACATGGCATCGAGCAAGGTCCGCTCCTCATCGGCCCGCAGCATGGCGTGATTGCCCGCGCTGAGCGTCCGGAGGGCTCGCGTGACATGCTCAAGCTCGTGCACCCGTTGTTCCAACTCGACATTCAGCGTCCTGATTCTTTCTTCGGCCAACTTGCGCTCCGTGATGTCCGTTCCTAGCACGTAATAGCCGACAATCAGGCCGCCTGCATCGTACTTGGGCAGGTAGCGGATGGTCTGCCACACCCCGGGGAAAGGCTGCCAGTCGTAGCCCTGCGCCTCACCCTTGAGAACCTTGCCGATGAGGGGCTCGGCGATGGCATAGCGCGCTTCCCCGAGAATCGCTTTAACTTCACATCCGGTGATATCAGTCATCCCGGGAGCAAAGCGCTCCCGGTATTGGTCGTTGACATAGACATACCGCTGCTGTGCATCCACATAGGCGATCAGGGCAGGTACCGAGCTGATGACATTGCGCAAATGGTCCTGGCTGTCATGCCACTGAGCGGTACGTTCCCGCACATGCGACTCCAGCAGGGCATTTTGCGCTCGGATAATCTGCTCGGCATGGCGCTCGGCCGAGACGTCCCGGAAGACCAGAACAACGCCATGCAATGCCCCCTCCGCATTCCGGATAGGTGCCGCACTGTCGGCAATCGGACACTCGCTGCCATCTCGTGCGATCAGCGAGGTGTGCTTGGCCAGCGCCTGGGTTTTCCCCGTTGCCAGTACCGCGGCAACCGGATCCGCGGCTGGCTCACGGGTCTCTTCGTTGATGATGCGAAACACATCCTCCACCGGTCTGCCCACGGCGAGCGAGGCCGGCCAACCGGTCAGCTGCTCGGCCACCAGATTCATCCGGCTAATGCGGCCATCGATATCCGTGGCCAGGACGGCATCGCCGATCGAATCCAGCGTCGTCCTCAGGCTCTCCTCGCTGTCAGCCAGGGCACGCTGGCTCGTTGCCGTCGCATGCCATTGCCGGCGTATCAACACATAGGTGGAAGCAAGCAGGAAAACGAGCAACGCTCCAACCAGCGAGCTGGCCACCACCAGCGTTTGGCGCGCATGCGCATAAGCGGACTCTCGCTGCCTCAGCAATTGCCGCTCTTCCCGGTCCATGTCGTCAAGCAGGCGGTAGGTGAGCACCCGGGTTTGCCGTAACGGCGCTTTGGCCACGAAGGCGTCGGCGGCCGCCTTGCCTTGCGTCTTGAGCAGGAGCTCAACCTGCCTCGCAATGGCCAGCCGTTGATTGAGCACTTTCCGCAAGGCTACCCAGCGCTGCCTCTGACGCGGGTTGTCGGTGGTCAACCCCCGAATTTGCCCGAGCGCGTTTTCTCGGGCTGCGATGGCGTCGTCACGTTCGGCAAGATTCGCGACATCGCCATAGAGACGGAACGACTGCGTGGTTAATTCGATCTGCAGCGAATAACCCCGAGTGAGGGCAAGCTGCTTGAGCAACTCATGGGTGTGGGTGACCCATTGAACCGAGCGGGTGGCATCATCGGCGACCTTCCAAATAGTCAGAGACAGTGCGATCACGACCAATACGGCAGTGGAGAGTGCCGCGAGCAGCTTGGATTCAAAGCTGGACCGCAGAGATAGCGTCACGGAGCACCTCCTTTCTATGTGGAGTTTTCAACGCTGCTTGCGCCAGATGCCAATCCAATTCCAATTGGCACGCCATTACAGTGCAGTATGGTCGCCCACACGACGTGCACCCAAACGATTTGTCATGAGCGATTCACTCGCCATGAGAGCATTCAATAAAAACATGGCACCACAATGCATTATCTCTGGCCTGCCCAGACAGAAAACGGCGGCGAGTTCAGTTCATGCCATCAGCAAGCAAAAACCGCCGGTCTTGTCTCAACGCGTCGGCATACGGAACGTGTTCATTAGAACAACTTGGGTGAAAAGAAAGCAATAAAGAGAAGGAGGGTTATGCACCTGGCACAGGCTCGACCAGATCCGGGCCGTCGTGACGCGGGTTGCCGACGCGGGTCGAGACCGGCCACATGCGCAAGCGCTCGCTGGGACAGGGCGTGAGGAGGGTGTGGAGAAATGGTGTCGGCGCTTCGGGGTTCAGCCAGTCGCGGTAATGCTCGGGCGGCAGAATGCAGGCGAGGCGGTCATGGATGGGCTGAACCAGGACATTGGCCGGCCCAACGATGATGGTGCAGCTCTCGAGTGTCTCGCCGGAGGCCGGATCGGCCCAGCGCTCCCACAGCCCGGCAAACCCCAGCCCATCTCCCTCGGTGTCGATAATGAACCAGGGCTGCTTCTGTTTGCCGCCAAGATCCTGCCACTCGTACAGGCCGCTGGCCGGGATGATGCAACGCCGATGCTTGAAGGCGGCACGGAACGCCGGCTTCTCCGCCACGGTCTCGGCCTTGGCGTTGATGGTGCTGTAGCCGATTTTGCGATCCTTGGCCCAGAAGGGGACCAGCCCCCAGTGCGCCTCGGCCACCTCAAAGCCGCCATCCGCCGCCAGCCGCACGATCGGTATGTTCTGCGTGGGGGCGATGTTGTAGCGGGGAGGGAAATTGAAGTCCAGCCCGAGCTGCTGCCCGAGCCGGCGAAACGGGGTGTAGATAGCGAAGCGGCCGCACATGATTCAGCCTAGTACGAGACTGGAATTCGGTCGAATATTAGATGGCGCCATCTAATATTCCATCTAAAACCCACCAAAGCAAACGGGCCTCGCATCGCTGCAAGGCCCGTGGATATTGGTGCCGGAGAGAGGAGTCGAACCCCCGACCTTCTGATTACAAGTCAGCTGCTCTACCAACTGAGCTACACCGGCGAGCTGTGAATTTTGATGAAAATCGTCACTTTTGGCAAGCCCACCCCAACGTTTTATTTTCTACGTTTATGGGTAAGCGGCTTTTTCTTTACTGTTTTCAATGGCTTCTTGTGAATTGTCCGGGCTTTACTGTTTGACTTTGCCTTGCCATGCAAAGTGGCAGGGGCCTTCTTTACATGCATCGTGCGCAAAGGCTTACGCGCAACCAGACGCGCCTTCTTGCCTTTCTTTACATGGTGCTTTCCGGCCTGGCGGTAAGTCGTCGTATGGCGCTTGAGCACGTCCGTCTTATGCCGCCTCTTGAGCGACGCTCTTGGCTTGTGCAACGGCTTGCGATGGCGAGTGGCCTGTTTTTTGCTGGGAGCCTCTGCGTGCGCTACAGCCGGCGCAGCACTGCTCCGAGGCTTCTCCTGACGTGGCGATGGTGCAACCGGGGCCGGCGCCCTCGATTGTTTGGCCGGCTGGGCGGGTTGGAAATCCCCCGGCAACGGGGCATCCTCTAGCTCAGCCTGTGCGGGCAGGGAGGCCAGCAAAAAACTGCTTGCCAAAAACAGCAAAGCAAGATGTTTATATTTCATGCGCTCATTACTTTTATGCCGAATGCAAGTCCGCCACGCACTCACCGCGCGGATTGTGCAGTAAATAATAAATTTTTATATTACCATGCGGCTGCTTGTACAACGAGTGGCTTACACAAAAGGGAGCTATATCAATGAAACAAACCAGAAGAACCTTGCTGGCCGGCCTGCTTTTGTCGGCTTTTGCCCTGACCGCTTGTGGCAAGAAAGCCGAAGCCCCTGCTGAGCAAGCCGCCAGCAGTGCGCCGGCGCAAGCCACTGCGGCAGCAAAAGAGTACCTTGTCGGTAGCGATGCCAGCTACGCCCCGTTCGAATTCCTCAATGACAAGAAAGAAGTCCAAGGCTTCGACGTCGAGGTTCTGACCGCGGCGGCAGAGAAGGGCGGCTTTAAGGTCAAGTTCGTCAACACCCCGTGGGAAGGGATGTTCGCCACCCTCGATCAGGGTGATCGCGACCTGCTGGCTTCGGCCATCACCATCACCGACGAACGCAAGAAGAACATGGACTTCTCCGATCCGTACTTCGAAGCGCGTCAGCTGATTGCCGTCGGCAAGAATGTCACCGACGTCAAAACCTTCCAAGATCTGAAGAACAAGAAGGTGGCGGTGCAGACTGGCACCACCGGCGACGAAGTCGTGCAAAAACTGCTGGGCAAGACCAATCCCAACATCAAGCGCTTCGAGAGCATGCCGCTTGCCCTGAAAGAGCTGGAAAATGGTGGCGTGGACGCTGCCGTGGGCGATAACGGCGTAGTCAGCAACTACGTGATCAACAACCCGCAAAACGGCCTCGCCACCGTCGAAGACACCAAGAGCTTTGCACCGGAGTACTACGGCTTCGCCGCCAAGAAAGGCAACGCCGAGGTACTGGTCAAGGTTAACGCCGGCCTGAAAGCCATCAAGGCCGACGGCACCTACGATGCGATCTACAAAAAATATTTCGCCAAGAAATAACTAAGTTGGTGCAGCAATCCTGGCCGGCATCGCCGGCCAGGCGTTTTATAGGGGCATAAATATGAATTTCCGCTGGGAAATGATCACCGAATATCTTCCGCTGTTTATCGACGGCGCGAAGATGACCTTGCTGATCACGATCGTGGCCGTGATTTTCGGCACGTTGATTGGCTTGTTCATGGGCGTGGCCCGCCTGGCTGAAGGCAAGCACGGCATCAGCAAGATTGTCTTGCGTTACCTGGTCCGCCTACCGGCGACCGCCTATGTGACATTCTTCCGTGGCACACCGCTGTTCGTACAGATTCTGCTGGTGCACTTTGCCCTGATGCCGATGCTGATCCATCCGGTGGACGGCATCATCCTGAGCGGTGATATCGCGCGCGAAATCCGTCAGAACTATGGTGCGTTCATTTCCGGCCTGCTGGCCCTCACCCTGAACGCCGGCGCTTACATCACCGAAATTTTCCGCGCGGGCATCCAGTCCATCGACAAAGGGCAGATGGAAGCCGCACGCTCGCTGGGTCTCAGTTATGGGCAGGCGATGAAAGCCGTCATTGTGCCGCAGGCCTTCCGCCGCATGCTCCCTCCGCTGGGCAACGAGGCCATCATGCTGCTCAAGGATAGCTCGCTGGTTTCGGCCATCGGCCTGGCCGAGCTGGCGTTTGCCGCCCGCACAGTGGCTGGCGTCTACTCCCGCTACTGGGAGCCTTACCTGACCATCTCCTTCCTCTACCTTGCACTGACCATGCTGATGGCCTGGGGTATCGGCCGACTGGAAAAACGCTTCCAGATCGCCAGCCGTTGAGGCGCAAGACATAGACGAGCAATGGCCGGAATTTCCGGCCATTTTTGCATCTGGCGGCCTGCTCTCGGCGCCATGCGCCGAAGCCGCCCTCGTGGTAGAATCTGGAGCATTTGCCATCAGAAGAAGATAAGCATTTACCCATGACAGATCAGTTTTTCGCCAAGGAAACGATTCCGATCAGCCTTGAAGAGGAGATGCGCCGTTCCTATCTCGATTACGCGATGAGCGTCATCGTGGGACGGGCCCTTCCTGATGTGCGTGATGGTCTGAAGCCAGTACACCGCCGCGTGCTGTTCGCCATGCACGAGCTATCCAACGACTGGAACCGGGCCTACAAGAAATCGGCCCGTATCGTCGGCGACGTCATCGGTAAGTATCACCCCCACGGCGACTCGGCCGTGTACGACACCATCGTTCGCATGGCGCAGGATTTCAGCCTGCGCTACCCCCTGATCGACGGCCAGGGCAACTTCGGTTCGGTGGACGGCGACAACGCCGCTGCCATGCGATACACGGAAATTCGCATGGCGCGCATCGCGCACGAACTGCTGGCCGACATCGAGAAGGAAACCGTTGACTTTGGGCCGAACTACGACGGCTCCGAGCAAGAACCGCTGATCCTGCCGGCCAAGATCCCCAACCTGCTGATCAACGGCAGTTCGGGCATTGCCGTGGGCATGGCCACCAACATCCCGCCGCACAACCTCAACGAGGTGATCGACGGCTGCCTCGCGGTACTGGCCAGCAGCGACATCACCATCGACGAGCTGATCGATATCATTCCCGCGCCGGATTTCCCGACCGCCGGCATCATCTACGGCACCGCCGGGGTGAAGGAAGGCTACCGCACCGGCCGCGGCCGCGTAATCATGCGCGCGCGCACCCACTTCGAGGATATCGGCAAAGGCGACCGCCAGGCCATCATCGTCGACGAGCTGCCGTACCAGGTAAACAAGGCCCGCCTGCTGGAGCGCATCGGCGAACTGGTGCGCGACAAGCAGATCGAGGGCATTTCCGACCTGCGCGACGAGTCGGACAAGTCCGGCATGCGCGTGGTGATCGAGCTCAAGCGCGGCGAAATGCCAGAAGTAGTGCTCAATCACCTCTACAAGCTCACCCAGCTGCAGGACAGCTTCGGCATCAACATGGTGGCCCTGGTGGACGGCCAGCCACGCCTGTTGAACCTCAAGCAGATCCTCGAAGAATTCCTGCGCCACCGCCGCGAAGTGGTGACCCGCCGCACCATCTTCGAACTGCGCAAAGCGCGCGAGCGTGGCCACATCCTCGAAGGTCTGGCCGTCGCGCTATCCAACGTCGACGAGATCATCGCGCTGATCAAGGCGTCGGAAACCCCGCCGGTCGCCAAGATCGCCCTGATGGAGCGCGAATGGCGCTCGCCGCTGGTCGAGGAGATGCTGGCGCGTGTCGATCAGGACAAGGCACGTCCGGATGGGCTGCTGCCGGAGTTCGGCCTGAAGGAGCAGGGCTACAAGCTGTCGGAAGTCCAGGCCCAGGCCATTCTCGAACTGCGCCTGCAGCGCCTGACCGGGCTGGAGCAGGACAAGATCGTCGGCGAGTACCGCGAGATCATGGAGGTCATCCTCGACCTGATCGATATCCTGGCTCGCCCGGAGCGTATCAACCAGATCATTTCCGACGAACTGAACGCGATCAAGACCCAGTTCGGCGACGCCCGCCGCTCCGAGATCGAACCGTTCGGCGGCGACATCAACATCGAAGACCTGATCACCCCGCAGGACATGGTGGTGACCGTTTCGCACAGCGGCTACATCAAGACCCAGCCGGTCGATGACTACCGTTCGCAGCGCCGTGGCGGGCGCGGCAAGCAGGCCGCCGCCACCAAGGACGACGATTTCATCGAAACGCTGTTCGTCGCCAACACCCACGATTACGTGCTGTGCTTCTCGTCGTTTGGCCGTTGCTACTGGATCAAGGTCTACGACCTGCCGCAAGGCGGTCGCAACAGCCGTGGCAAGCCGATCGTCAACGTGCTGCCGTTGGCCGAAGGCGAAAAGATCAACGCCATGCTGCCGGTGAAAGAGTTCCGCGACGACCAATTCGTCTTCATGTGCACCGCCAACGGCACCGTGAAGAAGACCCCGCTGGTCGACTTCTCCCGTCCGCGCACGGCCGGCATCATCGCCGTCAACCTGGACGAGGGCGACAACCTGATCGGCGTGGCGCTGACCCACGGCGATGACCAGGTGATGCTGTTCTCGGATGCCGGCAAGGCGGTGCGCTTCAGCGAGACCGACGTGCGCGCCATGGGTCGCAACGCCACTGGCGTGCGCGGCATGATGCTGGGCGAAGGACAGCAAGTGATCTCACTGCTGGTGACCTGCTCCGAGGACCAGATGGTGCTGACCGCCAGCGATGGCGGCTACGGCAAGCGCACCCGCGCCGGCGAGTTCCGCCATACCAGCCGCGGCACCCAGGGCGTCATCGCCATGGACCTGACCGACAAGACTGGCCTCAAGCTGGTGGCGGCGAGCCTGGTGGAAGAAACCGACGACGTGATGCTGATCACCACCGGCGGCGTCCTGATCCGCACCAAGGTGTCCGAAGTGCGCGAAACCGGCCGCTCCGCCCAGGGCGTTCGCCTGATCAACCTGGACGAAGGCGAGAAGCTGATCAGCCTGGTCAAGGTCGCCGAAGGCGAGGACGACGAGGTGGAAGAAGCCGCAGAAGAGGGCGGCGAGGCATGATAGCGACCCCGGTCAATCCCAAGGTATTCGAACCGATGGGGCAGCTGTTCGTATCGCTGCCGCATTGCGCGGCGCTCGGTTTCCAATACCTGGGAGCGGACGGGCGCAAGCCGGTGCTGAAGGTCGACTGGCGCGAAGAGCTGGTCGGCAACCCGGCCACAGGGGTAATACATGGCGGGATCATCACCTCGCTGGTGGATACCACCAGCGCGGTGGCGGTCACCGCCCACCTGGAACACGTGGAAACCATCGCCACGCTCGACCTGCGCATCGACTACCTGAAGGCCGCCACACCGGGCAAGGCCATCTACTGCCGTGCCGAATGCTACCGGCTCGCCAGTCAGGTCGCCTTCACCCGGGCGGTGTGCTATCACGACAATCCGGACGATCCGATCGCCCACGGTGTCGCCACCTTCATGCGCGAATCGAGCCCGTTGCCGATGCTGCAGGAGCCCCAGGCATGAGCAATTTCATGGAGCAGTTCGCCGCACTACGCGACCAGAAGCGTTTTCAGGACGTTGTCAACGCCATTCCCTACGCCCGCCTGATGGGCGTGGAACTAGGCGAGGACGAATCCGGCGATCTGCTGTTCAGCCTGCCGTTCCACGAGCGCAACGTCGGCAACACCGTGTTGCCAGCCCTGCACGGCGGACTGATCGGCGGCTTCCTCGAAAACGCCGCGATGATCCACCTGATCTGGAACCGTGAATCGCTAGACACCCCCAAAATCGTCGACTTTTCGCTCGACTACCTGCGAAGCGGTCGCCCCAAGACGCTGTATGCGCGCTGCGAGATCACCAAGCAGGGCAAACGCGTCGCGCACGTATTGATCGAAGCCTGGCAGGAAGACCGCAGCAAACCGGTTGCCGTCGCCCGGGCGCACTTCCTGCTGGCCACCACCAGCTGACTGAACCGATATCAAGGACAGACATGGCCAAGGTATACAATTTTTCCGCCGGACCCGCCGTTTTGCCTCACGCCGTATTGGCCGAAGCCCAGAGCGAGATGCTCGACTGGCACGGCTCCGGCATGTGCGTGATGGAAATGAGTCATCGTGGCAAGGAGTTCATGGAAATCATCCATGACGCCGAGCACGACCTGCGCGAACTGATGCAGATTCCGAAGAACTACAAGGTATTGTTCCTGCAGGGGGGGGCATCGCTGCAGTTCGCCATGCTGCCGCTCAACCTGTTGGGCGACAAGAAGTCGATCGACGTGGTCAACACCGGCCACTGGTCGAAGCTGGCCATCAAGGAAGCGAAGCGTTACGCCAACGTGAACGTCGTCGCCTCAAGCGAAGACCGCAACTTCACCTATGTGCCGGCGGAAGAAACCTGGCAGCGCGACCCGGATGCGGCTTATCTGCATTACACCTCGAACGAAACCATCGGCGGCTTGCAGTTCCCCTTCATCCCGTCTTCGGCCAACGGTGTGCCCCTGGTGTGCGACATGTCGTCCGACTTCCTCTCGCGCGAAGTGGACGTCAGCCAGTTCGGCCTGATCTATGCAGGCGCCCAGAAGAACATCGGCCCGTCCGGGCTGACCGTAGTCATCGTGCGCGAAGACCTGCTGGGCAAGGCCCTGCCCAGCACGCCGACGATGCTGAACTACCAGGTTCATGCCGATGCCGACTCGATGTACAACACCCCGGCCACCTATCCGGTCTACATCGCCGGCCTGGTATTCAAGTGGCTGAAGGAACTGGGCGGCATCAAGGGCATGGCCGCACGCAACGACGAGAAGGCCGGCCTGCTGTACCACGCCATCGAATCCAGCAATGGCTTTTACTACAGCACGGTGGACGCGCCGTTCCGCTCGAAGATGAACGTGGTATTCCGCCTCAAGGACGAGTCGCTGGAAGACACCTTCCTCAGCGAAGCCAAGAAGAACGGCCTGGTGCAGCTCAAGGGCCACCGCGCCGTCGGCGGCATGCGTGCGTCGATCTACAACGCCATGCCGATCGAGGGCGTCAAGGCGCTGGTCAGCTTCATGATGGACTTCGCCCGCCAGCACAGCTGATTGTTCTCCATTTCGTAACGATGAGTTCTGGACCCGCGCCGCTGGCGCGGGTTTTTTGTTGCCGGCCGGCGCTATATGATGGCAGGCCATCCACCTTGCACTGTGACCCGTCATGAACCCAGCCATTCGCCGACTCCTGATCGCAGGGGGCGTCATCGTTTCCCTCAGCATGGGCATACGCCACGGTTTCGGCTTCTTCATGCCGCCGATGACCACCGCCTTTGGCTGGACCCGTGAGGCCTTCGCCTTGGCGCTCGGCCTGCAGAACCTGGTCTGGGGCGCATCGCAGCCCTTTGCCGGTGCCCTGGCCGATCGTTACGGGCCGGGCCGGGTACTGTTCGGCGGCACCTTGCTCTATGTAGCCGGGTTGCTGCTGATGACCGTATCGTCCTCACCGGGGCTGTTCTCGCTGTCCGCCGGGGTTCTCATCGGGCTGGCCTTGTCCGGCACCACCTATAGCGTGATCTTCGGCGTGCTGGGGCGCTGTGTGCCGGCCCACCTGCGCTCGCGCGCGATGGCCATTGCCGCCGCCGCGGGGTCGTTCGGACAGTTCGCCATGGTGCCGATCGAACGTGGCCTGATCGATGGCCTGGGGTGGATTCCGGCCCTGCTGATCCTGTCCGTCTCGGCCTTGCTGATGCTGCCGGCCTCGCGCCTGCTGGTGCAGCACGATCAACATGCTTCCGGTACTGTTCGCCACGGCCTGCTGCTCAACATGTGGCGAACCTTCCGCGGCGCCTGGCAAGAGAGGGGGTTCCGGCTGCTCATGGCGGGGTATTTCGTATGCGGCTTCCAGGTCGTGTTCATCGGCGTGCACCTGCCTGCCTACCTGCGTGACCACGGGCTCGGGGGCGGGGTCGCCAGCATGGCACTGGCGCTGATCGGCCTGTTCAACATCTTCGGCACCATGCTGTCGGGCGAGCTGGGCTCACGTTGGCCGAAACCCTATCTGCTGGCCGGCATCTACCTGTCACGCAGCGTGATCATTGCCTTGTTCCTGTGGGCACCACTCAGCCCCGTGTCGGTCGGCGTGTTCGCCGCCGCGATCGGCTTCCTGTGGCTGTCGACGGTCCCCCTGACCAACGGCATCATCGCCAGCCAGTTCGGCGTGGCGCATCTGGGCATGCTGTCGGGCGCCGTATTCTTCTCGCACCAAGTGGGCAGCTTTGCCGGAGTATGGCTCGGTGGTCTCATCTACGACGCCACCGGCAATTACAACCTGGTGTGGGCACTCGCCATCGCCCTCGGTATTGCAGCCACGCTGGTCAACCTGCCGATCCGCGAGACAGCCTCCAAGGCGCTGGCATTGCAGGGGTCCTGACCATGTGGGCCTGGCTGTCCGGGATCGCGCTAGGCATCGCCTTGCTGCTGACCACGCTGGCTTACCTCGAGCCGGGCTTCATGCTAGGTTTATCCAACTTGATTGTCATATGCTTTTAAGGGGCAACATGTTGGAGACAGAAATCCTGCGCAAGCTCCAGGCACTATGGGAAGAGGGCGAGCGCCACGATGCGCACTGTGCCGAACGGCGCGAAAAATGCCTGAACATCACCATGGATACCGGCCGCTTCCTGTATCAGCTGGCCCGTTTTTCCAGCAGCCGCCACATCCTGGAGATCGGCACCTCTAACGGCTTCTCGACCATCTGGCTGGCGCTGGCAGCGAGGGCCAGCGGCGGACAGGTAATCAGCCTCGACGTGCTCCCCGCCAAGCAGCAGCGGGCACGTGAAAATCTCGCCGCCTTCGGCGTGGAATCCCGGGTGGAACTGGTGCTGGCCGACGCGGCAGACTGGCTGGCCGGGGCACTGCCATCCAGCATCGACCTGCTGTTTCTCGACGCCGAGCGCCGCCTTTATCCCGGCTACTGGCCGGATATTCAGCGCGTGCTGCGGCCCGGCGGCCTGCTGGTAATGGACAATGCACAGTCCCACCCGGACGAATGCCGCGATTTTGTCGGGCAAGTGCTTGCGACAGACGGCTATCTCGCGGAAACTTACACGATTGGAAAAGGCCAGTTTGTCATACTGAAAGACGGATAATCGTGTCTGAAGAACTTCTCAAGCAACATCGCGACGCCATCGACGCCATCGACGAAACCATTCTCAAACTGATCAACGAGCGCGCCAGCCATGCGCGCGAGATCGGAGAAATCAAAGGTGGCGGCGTGATCTACCGCCCCGAACGCGAAGCCCAGGTGCTGCGCCGCGTCAAAGACCACAACCCGGGCCCGCTGCCTGGGGAGTCGGTAGCACGTCTGTTCCGCGAAATCATGTCGGAATGCCTGGCGCTGGAAAAACCGCTGTCCGTCGCCTACCTCGGCCCGGAGGGCACGTTCACCCAACTGGCCGCCATCAAGCACTTCGGACATGCTGCCCATACCGTGGCCTGCAGCTCCATCGACGAGGCCTTCCGTCTGGTCGAATCCCGCACCCTCGATTACGTCGTGGCACCGGTGGAAAATTCCACCGAAGGGGCCATCGGACGCACGCTCGACCTGATGATTTCGTCCCCACTGAAAATTTGCGGCGAAGTGGTCCTGCGTATCCATCACCACCTGCTGCGCGGCGCGGAAGGGACCGATGGCATCCGCCGCGTCTACGCCCACGCCCAGGCGCTGGCGCAATGCCACGAATGGCTCAACAAGAACCTGCCGGCCGACGTCGAACGCGTATCCGTCGCCAGCAACGCCGAAGCGGCACGTCTGGCAAGCGAGGATGCCAGTGCGGCTGCTATCGCCGGGCAAGCCGCCGCCGAGCGCTACAGCCTGAACAAAATCGCCGAGAACATCGAGGACGAACCCAACAACACCACGCGCTTCCTGGTGCTGGGGCATCAGGACGTGACGCCGTCGGGTAAAGATAAGACCTCAATCATCGTCGCAGCACCCAACCGTCCGGGTGCCGTGCATTCGCTGCTGGCGCCGGTCGCCGACAATGGCGTATCGATGACCAAGTTCGAGTCGCGCCCGTCGCGCGCAGGGCTGTGGGACTACGTGTTCTTCATCGACATGGAAGGACACCGCAGCGAGGAACACGTCGCCAAGGCCCTCGAAGGGTTGGCCGAACGCACCTCCTTCGTCAAGGTCCTCGGCTCCTACCCGGTTGCCGTCATCTGAACACGTTGGCCGAAGCGTCGGCCAACCTCCTGGCTATCCTGTCATGAAATTGGAATCACTTTGTCTGTTTTGCGGCTCTAACCGCGGCGGCCGGCCTGAATACGCCGATGCCGCGCGTCAGCTGGGCACCACCCTGGCCGAGCAGGGCCTGACCCTGGTTTACGGCGCCGGCAAGATCGGCCTGATGGGCGTCGCTGCGGATGCGGCCCTGGCCGCTGGCGGTCGCGTCGTCGGCTTCATCCCTGAATTCCTCCAGGCCAAGGAAGTGGCGCATCTGGGGCTCGACGAGATCCACATCACCGAAACCATGCACCAGCGCAAGGCGCTGATGGCGGAGCGTGCCGATGGCTTCATCGCCCTGCCGGGCGGGCTCGGCACCTTCGACGAATTGTTCGAAATCCTGACCTGGGGCCAATTGTCGGTACACAGCAAACCGGTGGGACTGCTGAACGTGGCGGGCTTTTTTGACCCGCTGCTGGCCATGGTGCGCCACGCCGTACAGGAAGGCTTCATGCGCGAGGAAAACCTGTCGTTGTTCGTGGTGGCCGACAACATCGACGATCTGCTGGCCGGCATGCGCGCCTATCAGCCGCGCGAAGCGGACAAATGGCTGGAACTGTCTCGTACCTGAGCGCTCCGCCGGGCCATCCCTGATCAGAGGGGGATAACGAAGAGTACATCGGGCTGGACGTACTCCGGCCCCGACCGAGGTAAATACCATGAATCAGACTGTTGCTATCGTATTGTCCGGCTGCGGCGTCTACGACGGGAGCGAAATCACCGAAGCCGTCGGCGTCGTGATTGCGCTGTCGCAAGCCGGCTTGCCCTATGACTTTTACGCCCCGGACCGGGCTCAGATGCATGTCGTGGACCATGCCCGCGGCCAGGAGAGCGGCGAAGCCCGCAATATTCTCAGCGAAGCGGCGCGCATTGCCCGCGGCCAAATCCGGCCCTTGGCCGAGCTCGATGCCGCCCAGCATAGCGCCATCGTATTCCCCGGCGGTTTCGGCGCCGCCAAGAATCTGACGACCTTCATCAAGGACGGCCGTGACGCCGTGCTCTACGATGATGTCGCTGCAGCGGTGCGGCCTTTCGTGCAGCAACACAAGCCGGTTGTCGCGCTGTGCGCAGCTCCGCTGGTACAGGGGCTGATCGCCCGTGACGAGGGCCTGGCCGGAGTTAACATCACCTTCGGTAGCTACGCGGAAGGTCAGGCCATGGCCGACGCCTTGACGAGCTGGGGTCAAACCCACGTCGAGACGCCCGTCGACCAGGCCTGCGTCGACCTCGCGCACCGTTTCGTTTCCGCCCCGGCCTACATGTACGGCGAGGCGACTCCCGCCGAGGTGTTCGCTTCGTGCCAGGCGGCGGTCACCGCACTCAAATCACTGCTGAGCTGATCGTCGGCCGGCCATTTTCTAGATAAGCAGGAAGTTTCATGATCATCGTCATGGCCAGTAAGGCCTCGCCAGAACAGGTCGCCGCCGTCACCGCCAAGATTCGCGCCGCAGGGTTGGCCGAACACGTTTCCTGCGGCACCGAACGAACCATCATCGGCGCCATCGGCGACGAGAGGGCTCTGACACCCGACATGTTCGAGCTGATGCCCGGGGTGGAACGGGCAATGCGGGTCATGAAGGAATACCGTATCGTCTCGCGCGAAGCCCAGCCAACCGATACCGTCGTCAGAGTGCGCGGGGTGCCGATTGGCGGCGAAACCGTGCAGATCATCGCTGGACCTTGCTCGGTGGAAACGCCGGAACAAATGGCGCTGTCGGCGGCGGCCGTGGCCGATGCCGGCTGCCGGCTGATGCGAGGAGGCGCCTTCAAACCTCGCAGCAGCCCCTACAGCTTCCAGGGGCTCGGCGTGGAAGGGCTGGATTATCTGCAGCAGGCGGCACGCCAACACGGCCTGCCGGTGGTCACCGAACTGATGGACGTGCGCATGCTCGACACCTTCCTGGAACATGACGTCGACGTCATCCAGATCGGCGCGCGCAACATGCAGAATTTCGACCTCCTCAAGGAGGTCGGTCGCATCAACAAGCCGGTCATCCTTAAGCGCGGGCTCGCCGCCACCATCAGCGAATGGCTGATGGCGGCCGAGTACATCGCCGCCGGAGGCAATCACAACATCATCTTCTGCGAACGCGGCGTACGCAGCTTTGAAACCGCCTACCGCAACATGCTGGATGTGACGGCGATTCCGGTTTTGAAAAAGGAAAGCCACCTGCCCGTCATCGTCGACCCCAGTCACGCCGGGGGCAAGGCCTGGCTGGTTCCGGCGCTGGCCAAGGCCGCCCTGGCGGCTGGCGCCGACGGCCTGATGGTGGAAATGCACCCCAATCCCTGCGAAGCCTGGTGCGATGCCGACCAGGCGCTGACCCCGGCAGAACTGAAGGCGTTGGTCGGCGAGCTGCGCCCCCTGGCGCAGGCCTTGGGACGAAATTTGTAACGCACTGAAAACGAGGTTCAGCATGAGCGGCGACGTCATTTCGATCAGTCTGGTACAGCAACAAGACTTCCAGTTCCGTAACGATTTCGGCGCCTCGGTGCCGCCATTGGTGACCGACGAGCCGGCACCTCTTGGCCAGGGCGAAGGTCCGGCGCCCCAGCAATTGCTGCTCGCGGCCGTGGCCAATTGCCTGAGCGCCAGCCTGCTGTTTGCCTTGCGTAAGTTCAAACAGCAGGGCGAGCCGCTGCAGACGGCCGCGTCCTGCCTGATCGACCGCAACGAAACCGGGCGACTACGGGTGATGTCGATCGACGTCACGTTGCGACTGGGGCAGCCCGCCAGCGGCATCGACCATCTCGACCGCATCCTGGGGGGATTTCAGGAGTACTGCACGGTGTCACAAAGCGTCGGCCGCGGCATCCCCATCCGGGTGCAGGTACAGGATGCCGACGGTTCATTTCTGATGTGATCTCGCGCACTTCCGCCCTTGGCGGAAAAGCGTGTCACTGCCAAGGGCGATTTCAGATCAGAGTCAGGAGCAGTGGAGTCCACCGCACCGCAACCGCCAGAACCGCCAGAGGCACCAGCCAAGCCAGTATGGCGGCGCCTCGGCGCATGACATCATCCGCGCCCAGCTGCTGGGTATCTCGCCACAGACGCATCCGGTACCAGAAGTAGCCGATGCCGACCATCAGCGGCGGGAAAAACAGGTACAGCCACCACGACTGCCAGGGCAACGCCACGGACAGCAGCGCGACAGCGAGGTTAAGCGCGAGCTGGGAGTAAAAATAGGCTGTCAGTTCGGATAGGTCTTCCACATGGGGTGCCGGCACGACACCCGGCGTCATGGCGCAGGCGAACCAGAGCAGCGCAGACACCGCTATCCACGCATAGGGATACAGTAACGGCAGCCACAAGGCGACACCGGCCAGCGAGGGCAGGGCGGCCTTGCTCAACCATGCGGAGACCAGGTAACCGGCGACCAGCACGGCCCACGCGATACCGCTGCCACTGCGCATCACCCGCCACACGGCGTGCAGAATGTAACTACCCAGCGCAAGCAGCAGGACATCCTGCAGCAGACCATCCGTCATGCCGCAGCCAGCAGGCGCTCGAGCGAGACAGTGATCAATTCGCCGATCTGGGACAGATAGTGTGTCTGCATATCGGCGGTAAAGCGCTGGGGGTCGTTGCTGGCCAGGACAACCAGCCCGAAAGCCTCGCCAGCCGTGTTTTTCAGCGGAATCATGGCGAAGGATTCGAGCGTCGGCTCGGGCGGAAACCAGCTCAGCACCTGGTCGTTGGCATACGGTCCACAGCTCGGGCCAGACAGGTTCCCCGCCAACACCTTGATTGCCTGACGGCCGTTGTAGATGTGCGGCAGCGCCACGGCAGACGGGTGCCACAAGCGCAATGCGCAACGATCCAGCCCGAACTCCTGCTCGAAACATTGCAGCAGGGCCCCCACCAAGCTCTCCAGATCGCGTGAGCGGGACAGCGCCAAGGCCAGCTGATGGGTACGATTGACGATCAGATCATTGCTTTCGGCGTTCTGTACCAACTGGCTAAGTCGGCTTTCCATCTGGCGATTGCGCTCGCGCAGCTCGAGCACCTGGCGCTCAGCGAACGGCACTACGGTGGTCGTCTGGATGGGTTGCAGGCCGAAACGGCTGGCGTGTTGCAACAGAAAATCCGGGTTGTCATCGAGAAAGCTCAGCACCTGGTCCGTCAGCATCGATACATCCTTAACAAGGCGGGGGTCGGGAGTTACAGAGAAATCTCTCCGGTAAATACGGTGACGGCAGGGCCGGTCATCAGCACCGGCAGCCCCACTCCATCCCAGCGGATACTCAAATCGCCACCCCGGGTATGCACCTTGACGGTATGATCGAGCAGGCCACGGCGTATACCTGCCACCACGGCAGCGCACGCTCCGGTACCGCAGGCGAGGGTTTCCCCGGCGCCACGCTCGTACACCCGCAGACGGATCTCCTCGCGCGACACGATCTGCATGAAGCCCGCATTGACCCGCTCCGGGAAGCGCGGGTGCAATTCGATCGCCGGGCCGAGCTCCGCCACCGGGAAGGTATCGACATCGGCAACGACCTGAACGGCATGCGGGTTGCCCATCGAGACCACGGAAATATCGCATTGCCGGCCAGCCGCATCCAGCGGGTAGGTCAGCGCCTCCTCAGCGGCGACAAAGGGTATCTCCGCCGGCTTGAAGCGGGGCACTCCCATGTCGACCGTTACCGTCCCGTCGGCCAGCAACTGCGGGACGATCACCCCCTTGGCGGTCTCGACGCGGATGGCCTCTTTGGCACTCAACCCTTGCTCAGCGACGAAGCGGGCGAAACAGCGCGCCCCGTTGCCACATTGTTCCACTTCACTGCCGTCACTATTGAAAATGCGGTAACGGAAATCGTTTTCGCTGGAACCCGACGGCTCCACCAGCAGCAGTTGGTCGAAACCGATGCCGAACTGGCGATGCCCCAGTTCCTTGATCTTCTCCGGGGTAAGGTCGACGTGCTGTCGCACCCCATCGATCACCATGAAATCATTGCCCAAGCCGTGCATCTTGCTGAATTTCAGTTTCATCGTTCCTGGTCCGGTGAGCCGGGTTTTGTACCAAATAAAAAGCATCATACCGTATCCCCGAGCATGTCGGCATGTCGCATTGACACCTTACTAACCAGTAAGTAAAGTGATTTCATGAAACCTGTATCCAATGCAACAAAAGACACCCAGAAACGCATTCTGGACATCGCCGAGCAGCTACTGCTGACGCGAGGATTCAACGCCTTCAGCTACCAGCACATCAGCAGCGCCTTGGGGGTGCGTAATGCCGCCGTCCACTATCACTTCCCGCGCAAGACCGACCTCGGTGTCGCGCTGGTCCAACGCTATCGGCGCCGCTTTGCCCGTTTCATAGAGGCCCACGCAGGCCTCGGCCCGCTACAACAGCTGGAAGGCTATTTCGAGCTCACCGACGCCTACTTCCATCAGGACGAGCAAATCTGCCCGAGCGGCATCCTCACCACCGAATATCACACCCTGCCGGAAGAGATTCAGCTTGAAGCCGGCGCCTTCATCACCGAGATGCGTGACTGGGCGAAAACCATCGCCCGGCGCGGCCGGGACGAGGGGGTCATGACCTACCCGGGGTCTCCGGAGGCCATGGGCGAGGTGATGTTCGCCGCGCTGCAGGGCGGACTGCAACTGGCGCGGATCGATGCAGGCATCCTCGACACCATCAAACAACAAATTCGCGATCTGCTGAAGGTCGAGAAACCATAAAGGCAGATCATTGCCGCCAACACGAGGAAGACGATGGAGTACAAGAAAAACAGCATGAGCCGGATCGCCGACAAGGCAGCCCGGTTACCCGAGGGGCTGCGCAGCTTCGTTTTGACCCGCCTGTTTGGCCGGCTGGTTCCGTTTCTGGGAACCGCCGGCCTGTGTTTCGTGGAGGTCGGGCACGATCGGCTGACCGTCTCGCTGCAAAACCGGCGCAAGGTGCAGAACCACATCAAGGGCGTACACGCCGCCGCCATGGCCCTGTTGGCCGAAACCGCCAGCGGCTTCGTGGTCGGCATGAACGTACCGGACAGCAAACTGATGCTGCTCAAATCCATGCATGTGGATTACCTCAAACGCTCGCAGGGCAGCATGAAGGCGACTGCCGTCCTCACGCCCGAGCAGATTCGCCGCATGCACGAGGAAGAGAAAGGGGATGCCGCGGTTGAAGTCGTGGTAACCGACGAGTCCGGCGAGTCGCCGATCCGTTGTGAAATGATCTGGGCCTGGGTACCCAAGAAACGGGCGTGAGGAGCATGAGCATGGATTTTGACACCCTGACCCTGAGCGTCGACGGCCATGTCGCGCAGGTCAGCTTCAACCGCCCCAACAAGGCCAACGCGCTGAACGAAACCATGTGGCAGGAACTCGGCGCCGCCATGGCGTGGTGCGATACCGAGCCGGACGTTCGCGCCATCGTTCTTGCCGGCGAAGGGGCGCATTTCTGTTCGGGCATCGATCTGGCCATGTTGCTTGGCGTGCAGCAGACGATACAGGACCCTTGCGAAGGAAGAAAGCGCGAGAAACTCCGCACCCTCATCCTGCGCCTGCAAGACGCGGTCACGAGTCTGGAACGCTGCCGCAAACCGGTTATCGCCGCGATTCATGGAGCGTGCCTCGGCGGCGGCTTGGACATCGCACTGGCTGCCGATATTCGTCTGGCGGCCGCTGACGCCGTATTTGGCGTCAGGGAAGTCGATATCGGCATGGTGGCTGACGTCGGCACCTTGCAGCGACTGCCCGCCATCGTGGGTGAAGGTGTGGCACGGGAAATGGCCCTGACCGGTCGCGAGGTGAAGGCCGAAGAAGCCCAAGCCATTCGCCTGGTCAACCGGGTGCTGCCTGATCGGGCCAGCCTGCAAGCCGAGGCAATCTCGATGGCACGGCTGATTGCGGCGAAGTCGCCGCTCAGTATTCGCGGCAGCAAGGAAGTCATGAACTACAGCCGCGACCATTCGGTAGCCGATGGCCTGAACTATGTTGCCACCTGGAATGCAGCCATGCTGCTATCCGACGACATTCAACGCGCAGCCATCGCTGCCATGCACGGCCAGCCAGCCGTGTTCGACAACTGAGTGCGGCTTCTTGATCGGGAAGGCACAAAAAAACGGCGCCGAAGGCGCCGTTTTAACTTGCGGGGATCGATTACTGGGCGGCGCTGGCAGCCGGAGCAGCAGCGGCGGCAACCGGTTCGCCACCCACGGTGGAGACCACTTCCCACTTGCCATTCTTGACCTGGTAAACAGTCACCGCGCCGTTCTTGATGTCGCCCTTATCGTCGAACGAGATCTTGCCGGTTACACCGGTGTAGCTGGTCTTGCCCACTTCAGGCAGGTATTTCTTCGGATCGGTCGAGCCGGCACGCTTCATGGAGTCGACCAGAACGCGAACGGCATCGTACTCGTACGGAGCGTAGATCTGCACTTCGGTGTTGAACTTGGCCTTGAACTTCTTATCGAATTCGGCAAAGCCCGGCATCTTGTCACGCGGCACACCGCAGCTGGAAGCCAGTTGGCCTTCGGAGGCATCGCCGGCCAGCTTGATGAATTCCGGAGTCTGCCAGCCATCGCCACCCATCAGTTTGGCCTTGATACCCAAGCGCTTCATCTGCTTGGCCAGCGGACCAGCCTGGGCGTCCATGCCGCCGTAGAATACCACGTCAGGCTGGGTGGCCTTGATCGAGGTGAGGATGGCGTTGAAGTCGGTAGCGGTGTTGGTGGTGAATTCGCGCTTCACCACGTTGACACCCTTACCCTTGACGGCTTTCTCGAATTCGTCGGCCAGACCCTGACCGTACGCGGTACGGTCATCGATGATGGCGACTTTCTTGGCTTTCAGACCATCGGCGGCAAACTGGCCGAGAGCGGTGCCTTGCTGCACATCGTTGGCAATAACGCGGAAGGTGGTCTTGAAGCCTTGCTTGGTGTAGTCGGGGTTGGTGGCAGACGGGGAAATCTGCGGGATGCCGGCATCGGAGTAGATTTTCGAAGCCGGGATGGTGGTGCCGGAGTTCAGGTGGCCAACAACGCCGACCACACCGGCGTCGACCAGGCGCTGAGCAACCTGGGTGCCGATTTTCGGATCGCCTTGGTCGTCTTCGGAAACCAGTTCGAACTTGACTTTCTTGCCGCCGATTTCGACGCCTTCGGCGTTCAGGTCTTCGATAGCCAGTTGTGCGCCGAATTCGTTGTCTTTGCCCAGATGGGAGATCGGGCCGGTCATCGGAGAAACTTGACCGATCTTGACAACGGCTTGACCGCTAGCTTCCGCTTGCGGGGCAGAAGCGCCACCTTCAGCGGCTTTTTGTTCTTGCTTGCCGCAAGCAACCAGCGTGACGGCAGCAGCAGCGATGAGGCTCAGACGAGCGTATTTGTTCATGTTCGATTTCCCCTGATCTTATCTATGTAGATTTAGCGATCTATATGTTTACCGGCAGGTCTATTCTTTTGGAATAGCTTCCAGCTGCGAATGATTATGCGCAGGCACTTTCACCCTGTCAACGAACTGAATGACACAAATCCGACAAAAATAAACGGGCAGGACTCGGCTACTTGGTGGCACCAATACCCTTGGCGCGCAGCAGCCGTTGCTCGGCCGGCTCGGCAGTGCGTGGCTCCCAACCGGCAAGGTTCTTCTCGACCAGGCCCGCCAATGCCGCAATCCATTGCGGGCTGTCGTTAAGACAGGGGACATAGCGGTATTCGCCGCCACCATGGGTCAGAAAGGTTTCCTTGCCTTCCATCGCCATTTCCTCGAGGGTTTCCAGGCAATCGGAGACGAACCCGGGGCAGATGACGTCGACCCGAGCAGTATGGTTTTTTCCCAACTGGGCCAGCACTTCCGAGGTGTAGGGCTTCAGCCATTCAGCCCGGCCGAAACGGCTCTGGAAACAGACAACGTACTGATCCTTGCCCAGCCCCAGCGCCTCTGCCAGCAAACGCCCGGTCTTTTGACACTCGCAGTGATAAGGATCGCCCTTGTCCAGGGTAAAGCGCGGCACACCATGAAAACTCATGACCAGCTTGTCGGCACGACCATGCCGCTGCCAGTGCGCCCGAACCTGCTCCGCCAGGGCGCGGATATAGCCGAGGTCATCATGAAAATGTCGCACCGTGCGCAACTCGGGCATGTTGCGCAACTTCATCAGGGTGCGGAACACGTCATCGAGCGCGGTGGCACTGGAAGAGGCGGCGTACTGGGGGTAGAGCGGCACAACCAGGAGACGCTCCACCCCTTGGCCGCGCATGCCGGAGATGACCTGTTCCACGGAAGGGGAGCCGTAGCGCATGGCGAAGTCGACCACCAGGTTGCGATAGCCGTGCTCACCCAAATAGCCGCGCAACAGCTTGGTTTGGCGCTGCGTGTGGGTGAGCAGGGGAGAGCCGTCCTTGCCCCATATCGCCGCGTATTTTTCAGCCGACTTGCGCGGGCGGGTGTTGAGGATGATGCCGTTGAGAATCAGCCACCACAGGGCACGGGGAAGTTCGACTACTCGCGGATCGGACAGGAACTGCTTGAGATAGGGACGCAAGGCCTTGCCAGTGGGCGCATCCGGGGTGCCCAGGTTGAGCAGCAGCACACCGGTTTTGGGGGTGTAGTCGTGCTGAAAGGCGGGTTCTTTGTTGTAGCGGGACATGGCGTGTCCTTAAGGGGTAACAGTAGGCGCAAAAGGCAGTGGACCGAAAAACGGCAGCCGGGTAAAGCGGCTGCCGTCAGGCCGGGGGCATCAGTCGTCCCGCGCGGGGACCAGCACGGAGCGGTTGCCGTTGGTTTCCATCGGCGAGACCAGGCCGGCGCTTTCCATCTGTTCGATCAGGCGGGCAGCGCGGTTGTAACCAATACGCAGGTGACGCTGCACCGAGGAAATCGACGCCTTGCGGGTTTTCAGCACGATAGCCACGGCCTCGTCGTAGAGGGCATCGGCTTCGCCCCCTTCGCCGCCGCCAGCGGCATCGAATCCACTGCCGTCGTCGCTTTCGGCCTGGCCGGAGAGGATGCCTTCGACGTAATCGGGCTCGCCAGTGGTCTTGAGATACTCCACTACCTGATGCACTTCGTCATCGGCAACGAAGGCGCCGTGTACCCGCAGGGGGTAACCGGTGCCCGGCGGCAGATAGAGCATGTCACCCTGACCCAGTAGCGCTTCGGCGCCCATCTGGTCGAGGATGGTGCGCGAGTCGATCTTGCTCGAAACCTGGAACGCGATGCGGGTCGGGATATTGGCCTTGATCAGGCCGGTGATCACGTCCACCGACGGGCGCTGGGTGGCTAGGATGAGGTGAATGCCGGCGGCGCGCGCCTTCTGCGCCAGGCGGGCGATCAGTTCTTCGATTTTCTTGCCGGCGACCATCATCAGGTCGGCCAGTTCGTCGATGACCACGACGATGAGCGGCAGCGTCTCCAGCGGCTCGGGCGTTTCGGGCGTCAGCGAGAACGGGTTCGGGATCTTCTGTCCGGCCTTGTCGGCGTCCTTGATCTTCTGGTTGTAGCCGGCGAGGTTACGCACGCCGAGCTTGGACATCAGCTTGTAGCGCTTTTCCATCTCGGCCACGCACCAGTTGAGCGCGTTGGCGGCCTGCTTCATGTCGGTGACCACGGGCGCCAGCAGATGAGGAATGCCTTCGTAGATGGACAGTTCGAGCATTTTCGGATCGACCATGATCAGGCGCACCTCACGCGGGGTGGCCTTGTACAGCAGCGACAGGATCATGGCGTTGATGGCGACCGATTTACCCGACCCCGTGGTGCCCGCCACCAGCACGTGCGGCATCTTGGCCAGATCTGCCGAGATCGGCTGGCCGGCGATGTCCTTGCCCAGCGCCATGGTCAGGCGCGAGGTGAGGTTCTGGTAGGTTTCCGACCCGATGATCTCCGACAGGCGTACGATCTGACGTTTCGGATTGGGCAATTCCAGACCCATGTAGGTCTTGCCGGGGATGGTTTCCACCACGCGGATGGAGACCAGCGACAGGGCGCGCGCCAGGTCCTTCATCAGGTTGACGATCTGGGCCCCCTTGACGCCCACAGCCGGTTCGATTTCGTAGCGCGTGATCACCGGTCCGGGGTAGGCGGCGATGACCTTTACTTCGACGCCGAAGTCGGCCAGCTTGCGTTCGATCAGGCGCGAGGTGTACTCGACCGTTTCCTGCGATACCGGTTCGGCCTGTTCTTTGGGCGGCTCCAGCAGCGCCAGTCCCGGCAGTTCGCCATCACCCGGCGCAGAGAACAACGATTGTTGCACCGGTTTTTGCACCTTGGGTGAGACGGGGATATCAAGCACCGGCGGCTCGATACGCACCGGCGGTTTTTCTTCAGCTTTTTTCTTTTCGGTGGTGACCTTGTTTTCGCGTTGTTGCGCCACTTCGCGTCCGATTTCGCGGTCCTTGCGTGCCTGCCAGGCGTACCACGCCTTGAGGGCGTTCTCTTCGATGGCGGTACCAATCCGCTCCATCAGGTCGAGCCAGGACAGGCCGGTAAACAGGGACAGGCCGATGGCTCCTGACACCGATAGCAGCAACGTGGCGCCAGGGAGGCCAAAGGCGCGTGAAGCCGCATTACCGAGGAAATGCCCCAGCATGCCGCCGGCAGCAAGCGGCAGCCGGAGTGCCTTGCCGGCCAGGAACAGGCCTTCCAGCCCGGCGCTGGCCAAAAGCAGCATGAAGAAGCCGGCGATGGCGGCAACGGTCATCGGATTGAGGCGCAGCCCTAGCGTTTCTATTCGCTTGTAGCCCCAGCTGATGGCCACCAGACAGAACACCACCACCCACCAGGCGGACAGCCCAAACAGGTAGAGCATCAGGTCTGAGACCCAGGCGCCGAAGGCGCCGCCGTAGTTGCGTACCGAAGGGTCGGGAGAGCTATGCGACCAGGATGGGTCGTGCGGCGAGTAGCTGGCAAGGATGAGGACGAGGTATACCGCGGCCACCGCCATCAACAGCCACCAGGCCTCGCGCAACAGGCTGACGAGACGGGGAGGGAGCGGGGTCGAATTATTCTTGACGACGGCCTTTCGCTTGAAAAGTCGCATTTTTTCTCTGGGAAGGCGATAACAGTGGGAGATTATAGCCCGAGCCGGCGTGGATTCGTATTGCGGCGTTGAGCCTGCGGCGAGCAGGTCAATGCCTCCGAGCCCAAGTAGCACGGACAGTCATGACATTTGAAACGACGCAGCGGGCACATTGAAGCATGATGCCCGGGTCACCGCCACCCCATTGTTTGACGGAGGAGCGGCGGCGTGCAGACTACCTATCTAAGTGATGTGACAGACAGCAGGGTTCAACACTAGCGCGGATAGATCGCACCTAGCACGCGCGGACCGCGCGCGCCCGTTACGGCTGCCAGATTGCCCGGTTCGCGATGGATCAGCTGGCGCGCCAGCCAGGCGAAGGCAGCGGCCTCGACCTGGTGCACCGGCAAGCCTAGCACGGCAGTGGTGGAGAGTTGGCGTCCCGGCAAGGCTTCGGCCAACCTTGCCATCAGGCGATCGTTCATGGCGCCGCCGCCGCAGACATAGACAGAGGAAGCGGTAGGCGCCCAGTGCTCGACGGCGTCGGCAATACTGACCGCGGTCAGTTCCAGCAGGGTAGCCTGGATGTCGGCCGGAGCCAATTCGGACCCTGCGAGATGGGCATCCAGCCAGGTCAGATCGAACAGGTCCCGGCCGGTGCTCTTGGGCGGTTCCGCGGCGAAAAACGGTTCGGCCAGCAGGCTTTCCAACAGCGTGGCGTCGACCTGGCCGGACGCCGCCCAGCCGCCGCTCTGGTCGAAACGGGCGCCGGTATGGCGATGACACCAGGCGTCCATCAGGATATTGCCTGGACCGCAGTCGAAGCCGATGACCGGCTGCTCGGGGTCGAGCCGGGTGAGGTTGCTGATGCCGCCGATGTTGACGATAGCGTGGGCCTGCTCCGGATGCGCAAACAGCGCCTCGTGGAAGGCAGGCACCAGCGGTGCGCCGTGTCCGCCCGCAGCGATGTCGCGGCTGCGGAAATCGCCACAGACGTCGATGCCGGTGGCTTCGGCCAGACCGGCGAGGTTGCCGATCTGCAGCGTGTAACCGGCGTGTGGGGCATGGCGGATGGTCTGGCCATGACAACCGATGGCGGTGATGTCGGCGGCACTCAGCCCACCCGTATCCAGCACGCCTCGCACGGCTTCGGCGTACAAGCCGGCCAGGGTGTTACCCAGGCGCGCCGCCCGGTCCAGCTCGTTGCCGTCGGCCGGTTGCAAGGCCAGCACGGCGTCGCGCACCAGCGCAGGGTAGGGCACGAAGAAATCGACAGTCACGTTGCAGTTGCCGTCGTCGTCGAAGGTGGCCAGCACCGCGTCGACACCGTCGAGGCTGGTGCCCGACATCAGTCCGATATAGCGTTCAGTCATCAGTCCAGTTGGGCTACCGTTACCGGCAGCTCTCGCAGTAGCTTGAGGTTGGCAGAAAGCTTAACGCTGCTTTGGCGGAAGGCCAAGCGTTGCTGGGCGGACAGGCCCGGTGTCGGCAGCGCGGCGGTGGACGGGTCGACCGCCTCGTTGTTGATGCGCACCTCGAAATGCAGGTGCGGACCGGTGGAGCGGCCGGTGGAGCCGACGTAACCGATCAGATCGCCCGCCTTGACGCTTTTGCCGGCATGCATGCCCGGCGCAAAGCGGCTCATGTGGCCGTATAGCGTCGACATTTTGGCACTGTGGCGGATGACGACGACGTTGCCGTAGCCGTTTTCGGTCTCGGCGGTGGCGACGATGCCGTCGGCCGGGGCGACGATCGGCGTACCGGTGACGGCGGCGTAGTCCACCCCCTTGTGCATGCGCAGCGAGTGCAACACCGGGTGGTAGCGCATACCGTAACCGGAACTGATGCGCGCACCGCGCACCGGCTGTTCGTTGAAGCCTTTCTTGATCGGATTGCCGTTTTCGTCGTAGTAGGCGCCGGATTCGCTGTCGTGGGCGAAATAGTAGGCACGGTAACTCTGCCCGCCATGCTCGACCTCGGCTGCCAGCAGGTTGCCGTTGGCGATCGGCGAGCCGTTGAACAGCAGGCTTTCGAATACCAGGTTGATGCGGTCACCCTGTTTCAGACTGGCGAGTTCGAAGCGGTCGGTAAAGATTTCGTTGAGCTGGGCGCGAATCTCTGGCGGCACCCCGGCGCGCGACAGGGCCGCACCGACGCCTCCGGACTCGATGTCGATCGAGCGCATCGACTGGATGGTCTGGGTTTCCAGCGGATCGGCACTGGCGCGCCATTGACCATTGGCCTTTTCAATGGCGACCATGACTTGCTCGCCGTTTTCATCGTCGTTCAGGAAACGCAGGCCAAACAGTTCGCCGGCGTCGTTGGTCTGCACCGAGAGTGTCTGACCGTCCTTGAGCTTGAGCAGGTTCTTCGACAGCGGACTGGAATTGAGGAAGCGCTGGGCTTCGCCGTCGCCGACACCGAGGCGGTTGAGCAGCCGCCCGAGGGTGTCGCCGCGCTGGACCTGTTCGTCACGCCAGTAGGGCGTGGTGCTGACACTGGAGGTGTAGACGGGCAAGGCCAGGCGCTGGGTGACGGTTTCAACATCGATGTGCGGCGGTTCGGGCTGATCACCGTTGCCGGCCACGGCAAACGCCGTCACCACGCCGAACAGGGGCAGGGAAGCGGCCAGGCCGAGCCAGCTCAGGCGGTGATTCATCAGGCGATGCACACAACTTTGCGGTAACTTGAGCAGTTTGCGATAATCCATTGTTCTCTAGAGTCTGGGCAGGGAGCGTTTCCTGCCTTGCGTAAATTCAGTATGCCAATGAGAAGGGCCGTTCCGGCCAACCTCGCCTTGGTCCCCCTGCGAACGCGATGAGTTCCGGGGCAAAGCGCGCATACTAACAGATGCCCCCCGCCGGGTGAACCCTAATCTCCAGATAAAACAGGGACATATCGCAACTTCCTGGTGGAGAAACCGGCGGAAATTACAGGTAACAAGGATCACCGAATGACCACCGTTGCACGTCCGGACATTTCCATCGACGACGCTCTCGCCGTCATCAAGCGCGGCGCCGAAGAGGTGCTGATCGAAGCGGAACTGATCGCGAAACTGAAGGAAAACCGCCCGCTGCGCGTCAAGGCCGGCTTCGACCCGACCGCTCCCGATCTGCACCTGGGCCACACCGTGGTGTTGACCAAGATGCGTCAGCTGCAGGACCTGGGTCACCGGATCATGTTCCTGATCGGCGATTTCACCGGCATGATCGGCGACCCATCCGGCAAGAACACCACCCGTCCGCCGCTGACGCCGGAACAGATCCAGATCAACGCCAAGACCTACGCCGAGCAGGTCTACAAGATTCTCGACCCGGCCAAGACCGAGATCTGCTTCAACTCCAAGTGGCTGGGCGAGCTGGGCGCCGCCGGCATGCTGCGCTTGGCGGCCGGTTCGACCGTGGCCCGCATGTTGGAACGCGACGACTTCCACAAGCGCTTCCACGGCAACCAGCCGATCGCCATCCACGAATTCATGTACCCGCTGATGCAGGGTTACGATTCGGTGGCGATGCAGGCCGACATCGAACTGGGCGGCACCGACCAGAAATTCAACCTGCTGATGGGCCGCACCCTGCAGCAGCAGCACGGGCAGAAGCCGCAGTGCGTGATCATGATGCCGCTCTTGGAAGGCCTGGACGGCGTCAACAAAATGTCCAAGTCGCTCGGCAACTACATCGGCATCGCCGAGCCGGCCAGCGAGATTTTCGGCAAGGTGATGTCGATCTCCGACACGCTGATGTGGCGCTACTACGAGCTGGTCTCGTTCCGCCCGCTGAATGAGATCGCCCAGTTCAAGCAGGAAGTGGCCGAGGGCCGCAACCCGCGCGACATCAAGGTGCTGCTGGCGCAGGAACTGGTGGCGCGCTTCCACAACGAGCAGGCGGCAATCGACGCGCTGGCCGACTTCGAGGCGCGCTTCCAGAAGAACGCCATCCCCGACGACCTGCCGGAAGTGACCGTGACCCTCGACGGCGCGGCGATGGCGATTGGCAACGTGCTGAAAGAGGCGCAACTGGTCGCATCGACCTCGGAAGCGCTGCGCATGATCCAGCAGGGCGGCGTCAAGGTCGACGGCGAGAAGGTGGAAGACAAGGGCCTGCAACTGGACCGCGGGGTGACTGTGGTACTGCAGGTGGGCAAACGGAAGTTCGCCCGCGTAACGCTGGCCTAAACCACGCGATGGCCACTGGTTGGTAGAAGATTTCGGCCAACCTTTCGCTCCGACGCCGCGCCCCTGCGGGGCGTCGTCATTCCCACCTGGATTCCACTCGATGAAACTGACCCTGATCGTCCCTGGCTTGAGTTGGCTCGACGCCCACGACGGCGCCGAGGTGCTCAAGGGACTGGCGCTGCCGGCGCTGGCGACCTTGCTCGGCCGCGCCCGGATCGACGCCGCGCCTGGCCCCCTGTCGGCGCTGACCGCCCAAAGCTTCGGCCTCTCGCGCCTCGCCCCGGCACGCCAAGACGCCCTCGCTGCCGGTCTGGATGCCGCCACCGGCCACTGGCTGATCGCCGATCCGGTGCACGTGCGTATCGACCGCGACCGTGCGCTGCTGGCCGACGTCGGGGTGATGAACCTGGCGCAGCACGAGGCCGACGCCCTGGTCGGGAGCCTGAACCGGCACTTCGCCGAGGACGGCATGACCTTCTACGCGCCGCAACCCGGGCGCTGGTACGTTCGGCTGGCCGCTGCCAGCGGCGCCCGCTTCACCCCGCTGATGGATGCGGTGGGGGAGAACATCAACGAGCACCTGCCGGGCGGCAGCAATGGGCTAACGTGGAGCCGCTGGCTCAACGAGATGCAGATGCTGCTCTACACCCACCCCACCAACGATCAGCGCGAGGCGCAGGGCGAAGTGAGCGTCAACAGCGTCTGGCTGTGGGGCGAGGACGAAGCGGGGACCCAGCCGATGACACCGGAGGCACGGCTATTCAGCGACGACCCCACCTGGCAGGGGTTGGCGCGACAGGCCGGGCAGCGCGCCGACAGCGTTCCGTTTGCCTTTGACGCGCTGGCCGAGACCCTGCATGGCGAAGCCTCCGCGCTGGTGCATCTCGACCGCCTGCTCGCACCGGCGCAGTACCGCGACGCCTGGGGCTGGCGTGACACGCTGATGCAGCTGGAGACTGACTGGTTCGCGCCGCTGGCGGCCGCTCTCAAGTCCGGCCGAATCGGCCAGCTCACCCTGACGACGCACGGCCCGGCCGGTTTTTCGGCCAACGTGACCCGTTCCGACCTGTGGAAATTCTGGCGCCGCGCGCGTCCGCTCACTTCGCTCTATCCCGCCGAATGACTCGCATCCAGACCCGCTCCGTCCCGCCCGACCACCACGCCACGCTGCAGGCGCAAGGCATCAGCCCGCTGATGGCACGCCTGTTCGCCGCGCGCGGCATCACCAGCCCCGCCGAGCTCGACTGCAGCCTGAAGGCGCTGCTGCCATTCCAGCAGCTCAAGAATATCGATGCCATGGCGCGCCGGCTGGCCGACGCCATCGCCCGGCGCGAGCGACTGCTGATCGTGGCCGATTACGATGCCGATGGCGCCACTGCCTGCAGCGTGGCGATGAAGGGATTGGCGGCGCACGGCGCCATCGTCGACTTCATCGTGCCCAACCGCTTCGAGTACGGCTACGGTCTGACGCCGGAGATCGTCGAGTTGGCGGCACAGCACCAGCCCGACATCATCGTCACCGTCGACAACGGCATCGCCAGCGTGGCCGGGGTGGAAGCCGCCAAGGCGCGCGGCATCGAAGTGCTGGTCACCGACCACCACCTGCCGGGAGACACCCTGCCGGACGCGCTGATCGTCAACCCCAACCAGCCGGGCTGCCCGTTTCCGTCGAAGAACCTGGCCGGCGTCGGCGTGATGTTCTACGTGCTGATGGCGTTGCGCGCCGAGATGCGCGCGCGCGGGGCGTTCGGTGACAAGCCGGAACCCAACCTCGGTGAGCTGCTTGACTACGTCGCGCTCGGCACCGTGGCCGACGTGGTGCGGCTCGACCAGAACAACCGCATCCTGGTGGAGAACGGCCTGCGCCGCATGCGCGCCGGTCGCATGACGCCGGGCATCGCCGCGCTGTTCCGCGTCGCCGGGCGCATGGCGCACAAGGCCAACACCTTCGACCTCGGTTTCACGCTCGGTCCGCGCCTGAACGCCGCCGGCCGGCTCGACGACATGAGCCTGGGCATCGCCTGCCTGCTGGCGGCCACCGAAAGCCAGGCCATGCAGCTGGCGCAGGAGTTGGACGCGCTGAACCGTGAACGGCGCCAGATCGAGCATGGCATGCAGGACGAGGCGCTGGCGGTGCTCGCCAGCATCGATCCGGCCGAACGCTACACGCTGGCCCTATACCGCGACGACTGGCACCAGGGCGTGGTCGGCATCGTCGCCTCGCGCCTGAAGGAACGCTTCCACCGACCGTCCATCGTGTTCGCGCCGGGTGACGAGGGCGAAATCAAGGGCTCCGGACGCTCGATTCCCGGCTTCCACCTGCGTGACGCGCTCGACCTGGTGTCCAAGCGCCATCCCGGGCTGCTGCGCAAGTTCGGCGGCCATGCCATGGCCGCCGGCCTGACCATCGCCGAAGTCGATTTCCCCGCCTTCTGCCAGGCCTTCGAAACCGTGGCGCGCGAATGGATGAGCGAGCAGCAGCTGACACGCACGCTGGAGACCGATGGCAGCCTCGGGCCGCGCGAATTGCACCTGGGTTTTGCCGAGGAACTGGCGGCGCAGGTGTGGGGGCAGGGTTTTCCGCCGCCGACCTTCTGCGACCGTTTCCACGTGATGCAGCAGCGCATCGTCGGCGACAAGCACCTCAAGCTGCGGCTGTTCAAGGATGGCCAGGAATTCGACGCCATGCGTTTCAACCAAGTGGACTGGCTGCCGGACGAGATCGAGGCGGTGTACCAGGTGGTGGCCAACGAATGGCAGAACCGCAAGGAGCTGCAGATTTACCTCGACCACTGGCAGCTGCCGGCCGGGCAGGGCGACCGACAGTCAGTCTGAAGAAAATCATGCAAGCCGATGAAATACCACAACAATAATTAAGCTCAATCTGACGCATCAAAGCTCGAATCGGATCGAATATTCCGTCGCAAGGCATTGCCGTTAAAGAAGAATCGTGGATCGAATGACGTGATGGATTGTCCGGCGTTGGAGGGGAGTTCGATCCATCCTCATAATCTGGCTTGATGAATCAACCCAGACCACTGATTCCATATCGTTTTTCATCAGACAAACGCCGCCTCACAAGCTCCGCATCTATCTGAACTTATTTCGACAAGGCACTGATAAACAATGGAAATTATCATCGGACTGCTGGTTGGCCTGATCGTGGGCGGCGCCGCATTGTGGTCGGTACAAAAATCGCGCGCCCAGGCCGAGTATCAGCGCGGCCGTGGCGAAGCTTTGTCCGAAAATGCGGCACTCGCCGCGCAGCTGAAGGCCTGCCAGATGCAGGTCGACGAACTGAAAGGGCGCGAGCGCGACCTGGCCGCGACGTTGGCCGAAGCCCGCCAGCAGCTGGGCGACAACCAGCAGCGCATCGCCAGCTATGCCACCCGTGCCCAGCGCGTGCCGGAGCTGGAGCAGGTGCTGGGCGAGCGCGAGCGCACCATCGAGCAGCTGACGCGCGAACTGCGCGACACCGCGAGCCAGCTGGCGGCGCGCGCCGAGCAGGGGCGTCAGCTGGAAGCCTCGCAGCTTCAGGTGATCAAGGAACGCGAACTGGCCACGAGGTTGGCCGAAGACATCACTCGACTGACTGCACGCGAGCAAGAGCTGGTCACCACGCTCGACAAGGAGCGCCAGCAGACGCGCGAGAAGCTGGCCTTACTCGACGACGCCAAGGAAGCGCTGTCCAACCAGTTCAAAACATTGGCGAGCGAGATCCTCGAGGAAAAATCGCGCCGCTTCACCGAGCAGAACAAGGAAAACCTGGGCTCGCTGCTGACGCCGCTGCACGAGCGCATCCAGAACTTCGGCAAGCTGGTGCAGGACACCTACGACAAGGATTCGAAAGAGCGCCTGACGCTGGAGCAGGAGCTGCGCCGGCTGCAGGAACTCAACACCCGCCTCAACCACGACGCCGTGGCGCTGACCAACGCGCTTACCGGCGCCAACAGCAAGGCACAGGGCACCTGGGGCGAGATGGTGCTGGAGAAGGTGCTGGAAACCTCGGGCCTGCACAAGGACCGCGAGTACCGCGTGCAGGTGTCCGACACCGTCGAGACCGAGGACGGCAGCCGCCGCCGCTACCAGCCGGACGTGGTGATCGACCTGCCGGAAGGCAAGCAGCTGGTGGTCGATTCCAAGGTGTCGCTCAACGCCTACGTGCGCTACACCGCCGCCAGCGACGACGTGCTGCGCGAAGCGGAGCTGAAGGCGCACATTGCCGCCATCCGCGCCCACATCCGCACCCTGTCGGAAAAGCGCTATCAGGATCTGTACAAGCTCAATACGCTGGATTTCGTGTTCATGTTCGTGCCGGTCGAACCGGCCTACCTGCTGGCGGTACAGCACGACATGAGCCTGTTCAACGAGGCGTTCGAGCGCCGCATCATGATCGTCGGCCCGAGCACACTCTTGGCCACGCTGCGCACCGTCGCCAGCATCTGGCGCTACGAGTACCAGAACCAGAACGCCCAGGAAATCGCCCGCCAGAGCGGGGCGATGTACGACAAGTTCGTCGGCTTCGTCGACAGCATGGAAAAGCTCGGCAAGCAGCTCGACACCACCCGTGACACCTTCGGCGACGCGATGAAGAAGCTGCAGATCGGCCGCGGCAACCTCATCACCAGCGCCGAGAAACTGCGCAAGCTTGGCATCAAGTCGAACAAGCAGCTCGCCTCGCACCTGGCGCTGGAGTCTGGCGACGAAGCCGACGAGGAGTAAGCCGGCGTCAGGCCCGCACCAGCCGGAACCGCTCCCGGAATAGAAACCCCTGCACCAGATCGACCTCGAGCTCGCGCGCCAGCTCGAGGTCCTGCTCCGTTTCCACCCCCTCCAGCACGCACTGCTTGCCCAGCTCGCGCGCGTAGCCCAAGAGCGCCTTGAGCAGTCGCATCCCGGCCGGGTCGCCGCGCCGCGCCAGCCAGGAACGGTCGAATTTGAAATAGTCGACCCCGCCCAACAGCGTCAGCGACAGCATCGACTCCGGGCTGCCGATATCGTCCAGCGCCAGACGCACGCCGTGCGCCTTCAGGATCTCGGCCAAGCGTTGGCTCAGATGCGCCTCTTGCACGCTGGAATTCTCGATGATTTCCACCACCAGCCGTTGCGGCGACTCGAACAGCGCCAGCATCGGATGGCGGCGCTCGTCGCTGACCGGCTGCATGAAGGCATCCGGATCGACGTTCAGAAACAGCAGCCCCTCCGGCGGCGCAGCGGCAATCTGGAAGCGCTTGGCCAACAGCTCGACCTGGAACAGGGTGAAAGGAGAGTGGTGCAAGGCGTCGAACACCAGCTGTGGCGGCAGGGCCGTCCCGTCGCGTCGGTAGAAGCGGGCCAGCGCTTCGTGACCCACCGTTGCCAGCGAAACCGTATCGACCAGAACCTGATATTCGGTACCGATGCGCTGGTGCTCTATCGTGTCCAGCAGGACGTCGACGGAGAGATCGGCAGGATGAGAAAGTAGCAAAGTCATAGTGAGAATAATTATTGGTTTTATTTATCGAGATTCTATCCCGTTTCATGATAAAAAGCTCAACAATCCTTGCCGCCAACCGGCCATGGCGAGGGGCTTCCCGCTGCAGCGCAGCGTGTTGACGACCCCGGCGATGCGCCCTGCCAGAACGGCGGCGGCGCAGGCTGAGCGGCAATTCGCCGTGCCCACCGGATTCATGGTCTAGATTTAGACTGTCGCGTGATCGATTGGACCGCCTGCGATGATGAAGCTGTGGCACATCATCATGATCTGGCTCGGACTGTTACTGGGTGGGGCGACTGCGGCCACACCACAACCACCCGTCATGCTAATACCGCTCACCGGCGCCATCGGCCCGGTCGGCGCCGATCACGTCACGCGCAGCCTGGCCCGCGCCGAGAAAGAAGGGGCGCAACTGGTGGTGCTGCAGATGGACACCCCGGGCGGGCTCGACACCTCGATGCGGCAGATCATCAAGGCCATCCTGGCGTCACCGGTGCCGGTGGCAAGTTTCGTCGCCCCCAGCGGCGCGCGCGCCGCCAGCGCCGGCACCTACATCCTCTACGCCAGCCACATCGCCGCCATGGCCCCCGGCACCAACGTGGGCGCTGCCACGCCGATTCAGATCGGCATCACCGGCGCGCAGCCGGAACAGCCATCCGCCAGGAGCGGCAAATCCGGCAGCAGCGAAGCGGCTCAGGAGCAGGGCGGCAGCACCCAGGACACGCTGACCCACAAGCAGATCAACGACGCCGCCGCCTACATCCGCGGCCTGGCGCAACTGCGCGGCCGCGATGTCGCCTGGGGCGAGCAGGCGGTACGCGAGGCGGTCAGCCTGTCGGCCGACGAGGCGCTGGCCCGGAACGTGATCGACCTGACGGCACGCGATGTCCCTGATCTGTTGGTAAAGCTGCAAGGCCGCAAGGTCAAGATCGGGCCGGATGAGCGGGTGCTGCACACCGCCGGTGCCGCCGTGATCACGCTGCAGCCCGACTGGCGCAGCCGTTTTCTCGGCGTCATCGCCGACCCCAGCGTCGCCATGATCCTGATGGTGATCGGCATCTACGGTCTGCTGTTCGAATTTTCCAACCCCGGTTTCGTCGTGCCCGGTCTCGTCGGCGCCACCTGCCTGCTGCTCGGGCTGTACGCCCTGCAGATGCTGCCGGTGAACTACGCCGGATTGGCGCTGATGCTGCTTGGCCTGGGGTGCATGGTGGCGGAGGCCTTTCTGCCCAGTTTCGGCGCACTGGGCATCGGCGGCATCGTCATGTTCGTCATCGGCGGGGTGATGCTGATCGATACCGACCTGCCCGGCTTCGGGGTGCCGATCGGGCTGATCGTGGCACTCGCGGCGGGCTCCGGCCTGTTCATCTTCTTCATCTCGGGCATGGCGCTGAAGGCGCGCCGGCGCCCGGTGGTGAGCGGAGAGGTGCGGCTGATCGGGAGTACCGGCGAAATCATCGACGACCTGCAAAGCGAGGGCTGGGCCACCATCAAGGGCGAGCAATGGCGGGTCGAGAGCGCGGTGCCGCTGCGTCGCGGCCAGCGGGTGCGGGTGACCGGCCGCCACGGCCTGATCATGAGCGTGGAGCCTTACGGCGAAACCACGAAAGGAGCGTAGTCATGGCATTCGGACTGGGCAGCGGCGGTGTCATACTGCTGATCGTGTTGCTGATCGCGTCGTCGTTCCGCATCCTGCGCGAATACGAACGCGGCGTGGTGTTCACGCTGGGCCGCTTCTGGAAGGTCAAGGGCCCCGGCCTGATCCTGATCATCCCGGGCGTGCAGCAGATGGTGCGGGTGGATCTGCGCACCGTGGTGATGGACGTGCCGCCGCAGGACGTCATCACCCACGACAATGTGTCGGTGAAGGTGAACGCGGTCGTTTATTTCCGGGTCGTCGATCCGGAGCGGGCGATCATTCAGGTCGTCAATTTTCACGAAGCCACCAGCCAGCTGGCACAGACCACGCTGCGTGCCGTACTGGGCAAGCACGAACTGGACGAGCTGCTGTCCGAGCGCGAACGGCTCAACCTGGACATCCAAAAGGTGCTCGATGCCCAGACCGACAGCTGGGGCATCAAGGTCTCCAACGTCGAGATCAAACACGTCGACCTGAACGAAACCATGGTCCGGGCGATTGCGCGGCAAGCCGAAGCCGAGCGTGAGCGGCGCGCCAAGGTCATCCACGCCGAAGGCGAGCTGCAGGCCTCGGTCAAGCTATTGGAAGCAGCGCAGATGCTGGCGCGCCAACCGCAGGCGATGCAGTTGCGCTACATGCAAACGCTCACGCAAATTGCCGGCGACAAGAGCTCGACCATCGTGTTCCCCATGCCGATCGACCTGCTGTCCAGCCTCGGAATCACGCCTCCCAAGCCGGGCGACGGGCAACACTGACGAGGAGCCGCCGTGCGACCGACTCTGATCAACAAGGACGTGGCGGCGCTGCCGTTGCCGCCCAACCTGGGCGATCGCGACGCGGTGTGTCGCACTTTCTCGTGGGACGCTGAGCGGCGCGAGCTGGCGGGCCTGCCGGATGGCGGGCTCAACCTCGCCCATGAAGCGGTCGACCGCCACGCCCTGGGGGAACGCGCCGGGCACACCGCGCTGCGCCTGCTGTCCGCCGATGGTAGCCGCCGCGACATCCATTACGACGAGCTGCGCCGCCTCAGCAACCGCTTCGCCAACGTCTTGGCTGGTCTTGGCATCGGCCGCGGCGACCGGGTGTTCGTGCTGTGCGGACGACGCCTGGAGCTGTATCTCGCGGTACTGGGTAGCTTCAAGGCCGGCGCGGTGGTGTCGCCACTGTTCTCCGCCTTCGGCCCGGAGCCGATCGCCACCCGGGTGCAACTCGGGCAGGGGGCGCTGCTGGTGACCACCGCGTCGCTCTATCGTCGCAAGGTGGCCGCGATGCGGGCGCAGATGCCGTCGCTACGCCAAGTGCTGCTGGTCGACGACGAGGGGGCTTCGGCCAACCCTTCCACGCCCGATGAGCCCGGTACGCTCGATCTCGGCCGGCTGATGGCGGAGGCCGCCGACGAGTTCGCCATCGTTCCCACCCGGCCCGACGACCCGGCGCTGCTGCACTTCACCAGCGGCACCACCGGCACGCCCAAGGGGGCGCTGCACGTGCACGGCGCGGCGCTCACCCATTACGTCACCGGTAAGTACGCGCTCGACCTGCATCCGCAGGACATCTACTGGTGCACCGCCGACCCCGGCTGGGTCACCGGCACTTCCTACGGCATCATCGCGCCGCTGCTGCACGGCGTGACCAGCATCATCGACGAGGCCGAGTTCGACGCTGAACACTGGTACCGCGTCCTGCAGGAGGAGCGGGTGAGCGTGTGGTACACCGCGCCCACCGCGATCCGCATGCTGATGAAGGCCGGGCCGGAGCTGGCGCACCAGTTCCATCTCCCCGCTCTGCGCTTCATCGCCAGCGTCGGCGAGCCGCTCAACCCGGAAGCGGTGTGGTGGGGCGCGGACGTGCTGGGCCTGCCGATCCACGACAACTGGTGGCAGACCGAAACCGGCGGAATCATGATCGCCAACACCGTGGCGATGCCGATCAAGCCGGGCTCGATGGGCAAGCCGCTGCCTGGTGTCGAGGCCTGCATCGTGCGGCGGCACCAGCCGGACCGGCCCATCGAGGTGCTGGGCGACGCGGATGCCGTCGGCGAGCTCGCACTCAAGGCTGGCTGGCCGTCGATGTTCCGCGCCTACCTGGGGCAGGACGAGCGCTATCGCAAGTGTTTTTCCGGCAAGCTTTACCTCACCGGCGACCTGGCCCGGCGTGATGCCGACGGCTATTACTGGTTCGTCGGCCGCGCCGACGACGTGATCAAGTCGTCCGGCCACCTGATCGGGCCGTTCGAGGTGGAAAGCGCGCTGATGGAACACCCGGCGGTGGCCGAGGCCGCGGTGATCGGCAAGCCCGACGAGATGGTGGGCGAGGTGGTGAAGGCCTTCGTCTCGCTCAAGCGTGGCGTCGAGGCCAGCGAAGCGCTGCGCGCCGAGTTGCTCGGCCATGCCCGCAAACGCCTGGGGGCGGCGGTGGCGCCGAAGGAGATCGCCTTCCTGCCGACGCTGCCCCGCACCCGCAGCGGCAAGATCATGCGACGTCTGCTCAAGGCGCGCGAGCTGGGGCTGCCGGAAGGCGATTTGTCGACACTGGAGGAGGGCGCATGAGCCAGCCCAACCAAGCCGACGCCGAGCTGATGCTGCCGCCGGGCCCGGTCCCCACCGCGCCCGTACCGTTCGCACCGGAGCTGGCCCTAGGCCTGTTGCGCGACATGCTGCGCATCCGGCGGCTGGAGGAAAAGGCCGCCGAGCTGTACGGCGCCGGCCAGATCCGCGGCTTTCTGCACCTCTACATCGGCGAGGAAGCGGTGGCGGCGGGCGCGATGCGCGCGCTGGCGCCGGAGGACACCGTGGTCGCCACCTACCGCGAGCATGGCCAGGCGCTGCTACGCGGGGTGTCGATGCGCGCCATCATGGCCGAGATGTTCGGCAAACAGGAAGGCTGTTCGCGCGGGCGCGGCGGCTCGATGCACCTGTTCGACGCCAAGGCACGCTTCTTCGGCGGCAACGCCATTGTCGCCGGCGGCCTGCCGCTGGCGGTCGGACTGGCGCTGGCCGACCGCATGCAGGGCATCCGCCGCGTCACCGCCTGCTTCTTCGGCGACGGCGCCGTCCCCGAGGGCGCCTTCCACGAGTCGATGAACCTGGCCGCGCTGTGGCAGTTGCCGGTGCTGTTCTGCTGCGAGAACAACCTCTACGCCATGGGCACCGCGCTGCCGCGCGCCCAGGCGCAGACCGACCTGTGCCGCAAGGCCGCCAGCTATGGCATCGCTGCCCGCGCCGTCGACGGCATGGACGTGGTGGCGACCTACCCGGCCGCGCTCGAGGCCGCCGACACGGTGCGCGCCGCGCAGCAGCCGTTTTTCCTTGAGTTCCAGACCTACCGCTTCCGCGCGCACTCGATGTTCGACCCCGACCTGTATCGTGACAAGGCGGAAATCGAGCACTGGAAGGAGCACGGACCGATCCACACCTACACCGCGCGACTGAAAACCCAGGGCAGGTTGGCCGAAGAGCAGTTCCTGGTGCTCGACGCCGAGGTCGGGCGCGAGGTGGACGACGCCGTGGCGTTTGCCGACGCCGGCCACTGGGAGCCGGTCGCCGACCTGCTGCGCGACGTCCATACCCCGGTCGATGGGGGGGCATCATGAGCCACACCAGCTACCGCGAAGCCCTGCGCGAAGCGATGCGGGACGCGCTGCAGCGCGACCCGCGCGTGTTCCTGATGGGCGAGGACGTCGGCCGCTACGGCGGCACATATGCCGTGTCCAAGGGTTTGCTGGCGGAGTTCGGCCCCGAGCGCATCCGCGACACGCCGCTCTCCGAACTCGCCTTCGTCGGCGCCGGCATCGGCGCGGCGCTGGGCGGGCTGCGCCCGATCGTCGAGGTGATGACCGTCAACTTCAGCCTCTTGGCGCTGGATCAGATCGTCAATAACGCCGCCACCTTGCGCCACATGTCGGGCGGGCAATGCTCGGTGCCGCTGGTGATCCGCATGACCACCGGCGCCGGACGCCAGCTCGCCGCGCAGCACTCGCACAGCCTGGAAGGCTGGTACGCCCACATTCCCGGCATCCGCGTGCTGGCGCCGGCCACGCTGGAAGACGCGCGCGGCATGCTGTGGCCGGCGCTGCAGGACCCCGACCCGGTGATCCTGTTCGAGCACGGCCAGCTCTACAACGTGGAAGGCGAGTTGGCCGAAGACGTCGAAGTCGACATCCGTTCCGCCAGGGTGCGACGTAACGGCAACGACGTCACCCTGATCGCCTACGGCGGGCTGCTCGGCAAGGCGCTGGACGCGGCGGAGAAACTGGCGCAAGAGGGCATCGAGGCGGAGGTGATCGACCTGCGCGTGCTGCGTCCGCTCGACGACGCCACGTTGCTGGCATCGCTGCAAAAGACGCACCGCGTGGTGGTCGTCGACGAGGGCTGGAAGAGCGGCAGCCTCGCGGCCGAGGTGGTGGCCCGCCTTACCGAGCAGGCGTTCTACGAGCTCGACGCACCGCCCGTGCGGGTATGCAGTGCCGAAGTCCCCATTCCCTACGCCCGCCACCTGGAAGAGGCCGCGCTGCCCCAGGTGGCCAGCATCGCCGCGGCGGTACGCACCGTCTGCGGAACCTAACCGGAGAGTCGCCATGGATGACGTCGCACGCCAGCGGGTGCTGGAAGTGATGAATACCCACAATCTCTGCACCATCGCCACCGTCCGCGAGGACGGCTACCCCCAGGCGACCACCGTCGCCTACGTCAACGACGGGCTGACGATTTACCTGTGCTGTGACGTGCACGCCCAAAAGCTGCGCAACATCCGGCTCAACAACAAGGTCTCGCTCGCCATCGATCACGACTACACCGACTGGCACGAGATCCGGGGGCTGTCGCTGGGCGGCACCGCCGAAGAAGTGCAAGACCCGGACGAGATCGAGCAGGCCCTCGACCTGATGCAGACCAAGTTCCCGCAAATCGCAGACATGGGTCCGGTGGAAACCATGGCCAGCGAACTGGCGGTGATCAAGGTCACACCGCAGGTCATCTCGCTGCTCGATTACCGCCAGGGCTTCGGCTACACCGAGTACCTGGAAGTGTGATGCCACCCCACCCACGCGGCGAAACCCGGCGCCAACGGAAAGGCCGTTCATGATCGAATTCAAACTGCCCTCGCTCGGTGCCGACATGGACGAAGGCAAGCTGCTGGAGTGGAAAATCCACCCCGGCGACACGGTCAAGCGCGGCGACATCGTCGCCATCGTCGATACCGCCAAGGCCGCCGTCGACGTGGAAAGCTGGGTCGACGGCACCGTGCGGCAACTGCTGATCGACATCGGCGACAAGGTGCCCGTCGGCACCCCGATCGCGCTGCTGCTGGCCCCGGGCGAAACGGCAGAGAACGCCGTGCTGCCCACCAGGGGCGCCGAGCGCCACCGCATCTCGCCGGCCGCGCGCAAGCGTGCCGGCGAGCTTGGCGTCGACCTCGCCAGCCTCAGCGGCTCGGGACCGGAGGGGGCGATCACCCTGCAGGATGTCGAGGCCAAGGCGGCCAGTGCCGCCCCGGCGCCCGATCGCGGCGCCGAGATGCGCCGCGCCATCGCGGCGGCGATGAGCCGCTCCAAGCGCGAGATTCCGCACTACTACCTGGCCGACACCATCCCGCTGCGGTCGGCCCTCGCCTGGCTGGAGCGGCGCAACGCCGAACTGCCCGTCACCGAGCGCCTGCTGCCCGCCGTGCTGCTGCTCAAGGCAGTGGCGCTGGCCACACGCCGCTACCCCGAGATGAACGGCCACTGGATCGACGGCGCCTTCCGCGCCGCCCCCGCCGCCCACCTCGGCGTGGCGATCTCGCTGCGCCAGGGCGGCCTGATCGCCCCGGCACTGCACGACGTCGCCGCCAAGCCGCTCGCGGTGCTGATGCGCGAACTCGCCGACCTGGTGCAGCGCGCTCGCGCCGGTTCGCTGCGCAGCTCCGAGATGGCCGACCCGACCCTGACCGTGACCAATCTGGGCGAGCAGGGCAGCGAGTCGGTGTTCGGCGTGATCTACCCGCCGCAAGTCGCCCTGGTCGGCTTCGGCAAGGTGATGGAACGGCCATGGGTGGAGCAGGGCCAATGCGTGGCCATGCCGAGCGTCATCGCCAGCCTGTCCGGCGACCACCGCGCCAGCGACGGTCATCGCGGCGCGCTGTTCCTGGCCGAAATCCGTCAGCTGTTGCAACAGCCGGACGCCCTCTAACCGCTGCAACGCCGACTGGAGCCCGCCATGGACCGCGCCCACCTTCGCACCCTCGTGATCGACTCGTTACGCAAGATTGCCCCGGAAGTGGAGGAGGGCACGCTGCGCGACGACCGCCCCTTGCGCGACGAGGTCGACCTCGACTCGATGGATTGGCTCAACTTCATCATCGGCCTGCACGAGCGCCTTCAGGTCGACATCCCCGAGGCCGACTATCGCCAGCTGGTCTCGCTCGACGCCGTGCTCGACTACCTCGCGGCCCGGTTGCGCGACGCCCCGACCGCCTCACCGCCCCGTGACAGCGAGCCCTGATCCCGGCCCCGACGCCACGCTGGCGCAACACACCGAGCGCCTGCTGCAGGTGATCCGGGCACTGGAGCGGGAGGTGCATCCGGCCCACCCAGCGGGCGTGACGCTGGACAGCACCCTGGAAGGCGAGCTGGGCTTCGACAGCCTCACCCGGGTCGAACTGGTGCAACGGCTGAACCAGGCGTTCACGGTTCAACTGCCGGACGAAGCGCTGTCGCACACGGAAACCGTGCGCGACCTGCTGCCCTACCTGGCGCAGCCGGGAAGGGCCGAGACGCCGCCCGCTCTTATGCCGCTGCGACAGGGCTCCGCCATCGAGCCGCCACGGCACGCTGAAACCCTCACCGAAGCCTTGTTCTGGCACGTCGAGCGCCAGCCGGAACGCGTCCACGTCCTGTTATACGGCGAGCAGCAAACGCTCCATCCCATCCGTTACCGCGAGCTGTTCGAGGCGGGCAGGGCGATTGCCGGCGGACTGGCGGCACGGGGGGTGACGCCAGGCGAAACCATTGCACTGATGCTGCCGACCGGCCTTGGCTATCTGGCGAGCTTCATCGGCGTCATGCTGGCAGGCGGCATCCCGGTGCCTATTTACCCACCCACCCGCCTGAGCCAGCTCGATGAGCATCTGCGTCGCCACGCCCGCATTCTCAACAACGCCGCCGTCGTGCTGATGGTTACCACGCAGCAGGCAAAGCCCGTCGCCACGCTGCTGCGCGCCAACGTCGCCAGCCTCGCCGGGGCCGTCACCCCAGAAGAGCTGGCTGGGGAGACCGATCGCCGGCCGTTCCAGGGCACATCCTCGGACCTGGCCTTCCTGCAATACACCTCGGGCAGCACCGGCGACCCCAAGGGGGTCATGCTCAGCCACGCCAACCTGCTCGCCAATATCCGCGCCATGGGGCAGGTCATCGGCATCACCGCGGAGGATGTCGGCGTCTCCTGGCTGCCGCTCTACCACGACATGGGTCTGATCGGGGCCTGGCTGGGTTCGCTCTACCACGGCTGCCCACTGGTGCTGCTGCCCACGCTGAGCTTCCTGGCCCAGCCGGCACGCTGGCTGCAGGCCGTGTCCCGGCACCACGCGACCCTGTCGGGCGCCCCCAACTTCGCGTACGAACTGTGCGCGCGCAAGACCGCCGACAGCGAACTGCAAGGCCTCGACCTATCCCACTGGCGCTTTGCCTTCAACGGTGCCGAACCGGTGAGCCCCGCCACGCTGGAACGCTTCGCCGCCCGCTTTGCCCCCTGTGGCTTCCAGCGCACCGCCTTGACGCCGGTATACGGGTTGGCCGAATCCACCGTGGCCCTGGCGTTTCCACCGCTCGGCCGCGGCCCGCTCATCGACCTGATCGCAGCGGAACCGTTCGCCACCTCGGGGCAAGCCCTTCCGGCCCAGGACGACCACGCGGCCCTGCGCATTCCATCCTGCGGCCGCCCCTTGCCCAACCATGAAATCCGCATCGTGGGCGAGGGCGGATCGGAACTGCCGGAGCGCCAGGTGGGGCGGCTCGAATTTCGCGGTCCTTCCGCGACGCGGGGTTACTACCACAACCCCACGGCGAGCACGGCGTTGTTCCACGACGGCTGGCTCGATTCCGGCGACAACGCCTACATGGCCGAGGGAGAGGTCTACCTGACGGGCCGGGTCAAGGACCTGATCATCCGTGCCGGCCGCAATTTCTACCCCTACGACCTGGAAGAAGCCATCGGCAACCTGCCGGGCATCCGCAAAGGCTGCGTCGCGGTGTTCGCCAGTGCCGACCCGCACCAGGGCTCGGAACGCCTGGTGGTGTTGGCCGAAACCCGGGAGCAGGGCAGCGCCGCCCGGGAGCAACTGCACCAACTCATCCGCCAGACCGCCGCCGACGTGGTCGGGGTGCCGCTCGACGAGATCGTGCTGGCGCCCCCGCACACAGTCCTGAAAACGTCCAGCGGGAAGATTCGCCGTCAGGCCTGCCGTGCGGCGTACGAGCAAGGCATGGTCGATCACCCATCCGCCGACTCGCCCTGGCGGCAGTCGCTGCGGCTGTGGCGGGAGAGCGGGTTCGCCCGGGGGATCATCGCGTGGCGGCAGCTCGCCGCCTGGTGCTATGGCGTTTATGCCTGGGCGGTGCTCCTCGCCCTGGCGCTGCCGGCAGGAGGACTGACCATCCTGCTGCAAAGGCAGGCCCTGGGCCGGCGCCTTGTCCGTGCCGCCGCCAGACTCGGCCTGATACTGAGCGGATTGCCGGTGAGGGTATGGGGGCTGGACCACCTGCCGCGCCAGCCCCACGTGCTGCTGCTCAACCACGCCAGCTATCTGGATGTGCTGTTGCTTACGGCCTTGCTGCCGGCAGTGCCGGGTTACACCTACACCGCCAAACGCGAACTCAGCGCCAACCCGCTGCTCAGAGCCCTCTTGAGCGGATTGGGAACATGTTTCATCGAGCGCACCGATATCCGGCAGAACCAGCACGATCTCGACGCCATGGTCGCCGCACTGCAAGCGGGCGAAAACCTGCTGGTTTTCCCTGAAGGGACCTTTACCCGCGCTGCTGGACTGCGGCCATTCCATCTGGGTGGTTTTCTCGCCGCCGGCCAGGCTCATGTGCCGGTGGTCGTTGCCGGACTGCGCGGCACCCGCATCGCGCTGCGGGACGGCACATGGCTGCCGCGCCGGGTGCCGATCGAATTCGAAGTCGGCCCCAGCGAGCGGCCGAGCGGCCCCGACTGGAAGGCCGCGGCCGCACTGAGCCGGAGCGTGCGGCCGGTCCTGGCGGCGCTGAGCGGCGAACACGATGCGGCGTAAGAGCCTGTTTACGATCTGCTGCGCTTCGGCGATAAGCGTTAAAAACATCTACGGAATGCTCATTCATCACTGAGAACCCGCCGCAACCCGGCCGGCATCACCGGGCCTGCTCGCTTACCCCATCACCTCGTCGCACGCAGCCTGCAGGCGCTCGGCCAGGTCCAGCACCCGCTGCGGCACGTCGGGGTGGCGGTGCAACACCAGTTCCAGGGGCGGCAGCGGCGGAAAACCCTCCAGCTCGCCCAGGCGACGGTGGCCCGACAACGCCAGCCGCGCGGGGAGGAGGCTGACCCCCAGCCCGCTCGCCACCGCCGAGCGGATGCTGGCGAGGCTGGCGCTGCAATAGCTGATTCGCCAGCGCCGCCCGCCGCTCTCCAGGACATGAATCATCTCGTCGCGATACAAACCACCCACCGGGAACACCACCAGCGGCAGCGGATCGCGCTGCCAGCTGGGCGTATCGAGGCTGTCGAACCAGGCCAGCGGCTCCGGCCACGCGGCCGCGCCGACGGTATGCCCCTGCCTTTGCTTGACCAGCACCAGATCGTAGCTGCCGGCGCAGAACTGTTGCCACAGGGCATTGCTCAAGCCGCTGGTCACTTCCAGCCGGATCGCCGGGTACTCGCGGGCAAAGGCCCCCAGCAGCGGTGTCAGCAGGTCGGCGGCAAAGTCTTCCGGTACGCCGATGTGGATCTCGCCCTGCACCTGCCCCTCGCGTAGCTCCTCCACCGCGTCTTCCATCAGGGCCAGCAGGCGGCGGGCGTAGCCCAGCAAGCGGGTGCCGCTTTCGGTGGTCACCACGTAGCGGCCGCTGCGGTCTAGCAGTTCACTGCCCAGTTGCTCTTCCAGCCGTCGCAAATGCTGGCTGACGGTGGACTGACTGAGGTGCACCCGCTCGCCGGCACGGGTAAAGCTGCCGCTTTCCACCACCGCCACGAAGCTCTTCAGCAGCACCGGGTCCAGCATCGGATTTGTCATTACGATTCCCACTGATAATCAGTTGAACATTTAATTTATCAATTCTATCGCCGCTTCTTAGACTGCTCCACAACCCCCTCACGGAACAGATCGATGACGCTACAGCGCTTTCCTCTTGTAACCGCCTGCCAGCAGAGTAGCTGACCATGACCGATACCCACGCCGCCGTGGCGTCACGCCACCGGGAACTGCCGCTGGCCACCTTGCTGTTGCTCGCCGTCATCGCGCTCAACCTGCGCCCCTTCCTCACCTCGGTCGGGCCGGTGCTGGACCTGCTGCGGGCGGACACCCGGCTGAGCTTACGCGCCGCAGCGGCCATGACCGCATTGCCATTCGTCCTGATGGGGTTGCTGGCGTTTGGCGGCGCGGCACTGGCACGACAGATCGGGGAGCGGCGCACGGTGGCGCTGGCCTTGCTGCTGCTGGCCAGCGGTTGCGCCACCCGGGCCTGGGCCAGTGGCAGCGCCGGGCTGATCGCCAGTGCCGCCATTGCCGGCGCCGGCGTGGCTACCATCCAGGCAGTGATGCCCGGCGTAGCCAAGCGGCTGTTCCCGCAGCGCATCGGGCTGGCGATGGGGGTCTATTCTGCGGCGCTGGTCGGCGGCGGCGCCCTAGGAGCGATAGCCAGCCCCTGGCTGGCGCAGCACGGCGGCTGGCGCCTGGGCTTGGCGGCGTGGAGCGTGCCGGCACTAATCGGGATGGTGCTCTGGCTGCAACAGACCGCCGCCACCGGACCCGCCACGACACACGGCGCCGGCGAGGCATCGCTGCGCCGCTTTGCCACACAGCGCCGCGCCTGGCTGCTGGTGCTGTATTTCGGCCTCACCAACAGCGGTTACTCCACCCTGGTCGCCTGGTTGCCGTCGTTCTATCGCGAGCAAGGCATGGCGGCGCAGCCGGCAGCCAACCTGCTGGCGTGGATGGCCGTACTGCAGGCCACCTCCGCCTTGCTGCTGCCACTGCTCTCACGCCAGCACGGCGATCGCCGTCCGACGCTATGGCTGGCACTGGCGTGCCAGGCCACTGGCTTTGCCGGCCTGGCATGGCAGCCGCAGCTGGCGCCGTGGTGCTGGGCCGGTTTGGCCGGCATCGGGCTGGGCGGGTTCTTCTCGCTGAGCCTGATCGTGGTGCTGGAACATCTCGCCGATGCGCGCCAGGCGGGCTCGCTGGCCGCTTTCGTGCAGGGCGGGGGGTTTTTGCTGGCGGCCGCCGGGCCGTGGCTGATGGGCTGGCTCCGCGAAGACGGGGGCCGCTTCACCACCGGCTGGTGCTGGCACCTCGGAATCGTGCTGGCGATGGCCCTGCTGACCGGACGGCTGTCGCCCGCCAGCTATCAGCGCACATGCGCCGCCCGTGATCCGAGTTTTCCCGGCGCAGGGCCACGATCACGTGGCTGCCCGCCGGTTCATGGCCAGTCAATACAACAGCGATAGCCGGCTGGCCGCTTGGTGCTGTACCCGTAGCGACAACAGGAGATAGAGAGACATGAGAAAACTTGTATTGGTCACCATGCTGGCCTGCGCCGCCAGCGGCGCGATGGCGAAGGACTGGAAAGTCATCCGCTTCGGCGTCAACCCCAGCTATGCCCCGTTCGAATCCAAGGCCACCGACGGCAAGCTGATCGGTTTCGACATCGACCTGGGCAACGCCATCTGCGACAAGCTGAAGGCCCGCTGTGTCTGGGTGGAAAACGCCTGGGACGGCATCATCCCGGCGCTCAAGGCCAAGAAGTTCGACGCCATCCTGTCGTCGATGGCGGTGACCGAAAAGCGCCTGGCGCAGGTCGCGTTCACCGACAAGATTTACAACGTCCCGCCGCGCCTGGTCGCGCGCAAGGATGCCGGCTTCCAGCCGAGCGCCGAGGCACTGAAAGGCAAGCGCATCGGTGTGGAGCAGGGCTCCACCGCGGAAACCTACGCCAAGACGTACTGGGAGCCCAAGGGAGTCGCGGTGATGTCCTACCAGAATCAGGACCTGGTGTACCAGGATCTGACGGCCGGCCGTCTCGACGCCGCGTTCCAGTCGTCCGTGCAGGCCGAGCTCGGTTTTCTCAAGAGCAGTGCAGGGCACGGTTACGCCTTTGCCGGCGCCGGGGTGACCGATTCCAAAACCCTGGGCGTCGGGGCCGCCATCGGCCTGCGCAAGGAAGATACCGATTTGGCCAAGCTGATCAACACGGCCCTGGCCGACATGCACAAGGATGGCACGTACCAGCGCCTCGCCAAGAAGTACTTCTCCTTCGACATCTATTGATCGCGCGAAACAGGGCAGGGCCGGTGCCGGGGAGGCAGAACTCACCCAGCCCGGCGCCTGTTCGGCAGCCTCAGCCTGCACCAATCTGTCGACATTAAATGAGGAATCCATGAACAAGACATTCTGGCTATGCAACGTCCGCCCGTACGGCGCGGCGGCGGAAGATATCGAAATCGTCCACGGCCGTATCGGCCGGCGCCGTCCGGCACAGCCCGGGCCCGTAGCGGCACCGGACATCGACGGCGAAGGCCAGCTACTGACCCTGCCACTGGTGGAAAGCCACATCCACCTCGACAAGACGCTGTGGAGCCTGCCGTGGCGGCCGCACAGTGCCGGCCCCAACCTGAAGGCACGCATCGACAACGAGCGCCAGGTACTGAGCGAACTGACAGTACCGATCGCCGCGCGAGCCGGTGCGCTCCTCGAACGGTGCATCGCCCAGGGCACACTGCTGATGCGTTGCCATGTCGATGCCGACCCAGAACTGGGGTTACGCCATATCGAGGACATGCTGGCCTTGCGCCAGCGCTACGCGGATCTGATCGACCTGGAGTTCGTCACCTTCCCGCAAGCCGGGCTGCTGACCCGTCCCGGCGCCGCCGCACTGATGCGCGAAGCCCTGGCCCTGGGCGTCGAAGTTGTGGGTGGGCTCGATCCCTGCGGCATCGACCACGACCCGATCGCCCACCTGACACAGGTATTCGAGCTGGCCGCCGAGTTCGACCGGGGCGTCGATATCCACCTGCACGACGGCGGCGAGCTTGGCCTGTGGCAGATCGAACGCATCATCGATTTCACCCAGCGTTATCGCCGCGAGGGCAGGGTGATGATCAGTCATGCCTTCTGCCTGGGCATGACAAGTTGGCCGAAGGCACAGCCCATCGCCGAACGGCTGGCGGCCAACAACATATCCTTGCTGACCACGGCACCCGCCGACATCGAAGTCCCCCCGTTTGCGGCACTGCACGCCGCCGGCGTCAACGTCTGCCTCGGCTCGGACGGCATCCGCGACGCCTGGTCGCCCATGGGTAATGGCGACATGCTGGAACGGGTGATGCTGCAGGCGTTCCGCTTCGGGGTCCGCACCGACGAAGGACTGCATGCTGCGTTCGAAGCAGGCACCATCCATGGGGCCCGGGCGCTCGGGCGCTCCGACTACGGTCTAGCTACCGGCATGGCGGCCAACTTCCTGCTGTTGCCCAGCGCCACGCTGGGCGAAGCCATCGTGATGCGCCCGCCGCGGCGCGTCGTGATCCGCCAGGGCCAGGTGATCGCCCGCAACGGCGCCTTGCTCAGGAGCAGGCTGTAGAAATGCCTCTCGGACGGCAAACAAGCTATTTGATCTGCTTGAGGTAGTGCTGGATGGCTTTGACCTCAGCCTGTGTAGGGGCTACGCCATGGTCGGATTTCAGGCTGGCATTTTGCCAATGCGGCATGGCAGCCTTTAAAGGCCTGCCATGATCATCGATGCCGGAGAGGACGGCACGCTCGAATAAGCGAGCCGGCCACTGACTGGCATCGCCAACCAGCCGAGGGCCATTTGCACCTTGGCCTTTGGCGCCATGGCAACTGGCACAATTGTCCTGATACAGCGCCTTGCCACCCTGAGCCGCAGCGAAAGCAAATGTACACGAAAGCAGGAGCGAGGCTGAAACGATCACAGTCTTCATAGCAACTCCAAAGTAAAAATCGAAATGATGCGACTAGGCAGTCGTGCGTACAGACACAAGTTTCAGCATAGTGTCTGTACGGTTGTTTTGTAGCGATTGAGCCGCCAAAGCCGACAAGTCCACGCGAGAAGTAGATTTGTAGCCCCCAGAGGGGGCCGAGCCGGATAAAAGAGGTGTGTTTTACGGACATACAAGTTCGCATAATCTATATTATGTAAAATACGATGTCGGATTTTATTTAAACACCTATGTTTCAGCCCCCTTTCCAGCAGATTTACTGTGCCGCCGAGCGGCTCTATTGAAACACTCCACGCAAGCCCGCACAGAGTCTTTCCGAGTTAGCCGGCCCACTGCACGTGACGGGATTGCGTGGCATTCAGTCTCCAAATGCCCGGCATCCCTCTCTTGCGATCGCATCCTGGGCATCCCTCAGCCGCTGCAAATCGTCCTGGTACGCTTTGTTGTTGTTCAACCGCGCCTGCACCTTGTCGCGCTGCTGGCGTAGCGTGTGACAGTCGGCAATGGCTTGCTTAATCAGTTTCCGCCGAATGGGAGGCGTGACGGATTTTCGTGAGTGAGACTCTTCTGCGTCTGAGCGCCAGGTCGCGGCAAACTGATGGCGCGCTTCCTCGATCGTGGCGTTGGAGAACGTTGCAACCCCGCTCGAGCCAAAGGGACAGTCGCCGTCCACAACATAGCGGAAGCTGTCAAAGCGGGAGTCCATGCGGCAAACCGTGACCACGCCACGCTCGCCGCCGCTTCCGTTGCCGACAAAGCCACCCTGCTCCGGGCGTTTCACCGCCGAGGTTCCGGCGGGACAGGCGCCGCTGGTATAAGAGACGGCCTTGGTTCTCTCGTGCTCACAGCGCAGGATGCCCGGCACTTCCGTGGCGGCCGTCGATTCAACAATCAAGCACAAAGCAGCGAGCAGAATGGTTCTCATGGGTATCCTCCGGGTTCGACAGGCCATCACTATATTTCTTTGTCATATTCAAGTCGAACCATCGCATCCGCCCCCTTGTCCTGCCCCTGCCCGACCCGCCGGGATCGGGCCTGGCGCAAAGAGCCCGGAAACGCCATGATCGAATGACGTCGATCCTGGGGATGAGCGCCCTCTTCAGCCCGACTATAATGTCGCCTGATCGCGCCACCCTGCTCCCTGCAAACCCACGCTTCGATGAGAACCCTATGAAAAACAAAGGCACTGGCGGCCTAGTCTATTCGACCGAACACGGGCGGATGTGCCCTGTCTGCCGACAACCCGTGGACCGCTGCACATGTAGTTCTGCCGAAACGGCGCCACCTTCCGATGGCGTGGTGCGTATCCGGCGTGAAACCAAGGGGCGCAACGGCAAGGGGGTGACGGTGGTGAGCGGCGTGCCGTTGGAGCCGGTGGCATTGGCCAGCTTTGCCAAGCAGTTGAGGCAAGCGTGCAGCTCGGGAGGCACGTTGAAGGATGGCGTGATCGAGATACAAGGCGATCACGTCGAACTGGTGAGCAAAGCCCTTGAGGCACGAGGCTGGCGGGTCAAACGCAGCGGAGGCTGAGCCGTCTCTCCCCTCCCCGCCAGCAAGCAAGCAAGCAATAAAAAAAGCACCCCGCAGGGTGCTTTTTTGATGCGGGCGCGAAGCGCTTACGCCTTGGACATGCGACGGCGCTCGTGCTCTTGCAGGTAGCGCTTGCGCAGGCGGATGGTCTGCGGGGTGATTTCGACGATTTCGTCATCGTCGATGAATTCCACGGCAGATTCCAGCGTCAGCTTGATCGGGGTGGTGAGGCGGACCGCTTCGTCGGTGCCTGAGGCGCGCACGTTGGTCAGCTTCTTGCCCTTGAGCGGGTTCACCACCAGGTCGTTGTCGCGGCTATGGATACCGATGATCATGCCTTCGTACAGCTTGTCACCCGGGCTGACGAACATGCGGCCGCGATCTTCCAGGTTCCACAGCGCGTAGGCCACGGCTTCGCCGTTGTCTTGCGAGATCAGCACGCCGTTGTGACGGCCCGGCATGTCCGGCTTGACCGGGGCGTAGTCGTCGAACACGTGCGACATCAGGCCGGTACCGCGGGTCATGGTCAGGAAGTCGCCCTGGAAGCCGATCAGGCCACGCGCCGGAATATGGTATTCCAGACGGGTGCGGCCTTGGCCATCCGATTCCATATTGGTCAGTTCGCCACGGCGGCGGCCCAGTTCTTCCATCACGGCGCCCTGGTGGCCATCTTCTAGGTCGATGGTCAGGTTCTCGTACGGCTCGCACTTCTCGCCGTTGATTTCCTTGAATACCACGCGCGGCTTGCCGACGGCCATTTCGAAGCCCTCGCGGCGCATGTTCTCGAGCAGGATGGTCAGGTGCAGTTCACCACGACCGGAGACGCGGAAGATGTCGGCGTCTTCGGTGTCTTCCACGCGCAGCGCGACGTTGGTCAGCAGTTCTTTGGTCAGACGATCGCGGATCTGGCGCGAAGTCACGAACTTGCCTTCGGTGCCGGCCAGCGGCGAGGTGTTGACCATGAAGTCCATGGTCAGGGTCGGTTCGTCCACGCCCAGGACCGGCAGGCCAACCGGGGCGTCGCGATCGCAGATGGTTACGCCGATACCGATGTCTTCCAGACCGGAAATGATGACGATGTCGCCCGCTTCGGCTTCCGGCACTTCGACACGTTCCAGACCCTTGAAGCCCAGCACCTGATTGATGCGACCTTGAGCGGTCTGCTCTTCGTGGTTCATCACCACGACCACCTGACCCGGCTTGATGCGGCCGTTCAGCACGCGACCCAGGCCGAGGCGACCGGTGTAGGTCGAGTAATCCAGCGCCGAGATCTGCAGTTGCAGCGGGGCATCCGGATCGCCGGCGGGGACCGGCACGTGCTTCAGTACGGTCTCGAACAGCGGGCGCATGTTGTCGGACTCTTCTTCCAGCTCGTACTTGGCGAAGCCGGACAGGCCCGAGGCGTAGATGATCGGGAAGTCGAGCTGCTCGTCGGTGGCACCCAGCTTGTCGAACAGGTCGAAGGTCTGGTCCACCACCCAGTCCGGACGGGCGCCCGGACGGTCGATCTTGTTGATGACCACGATCGGACGCAGGCCCAGCGCCAGCGCTTTCTTGGTCACGAAGCGGGTCTGCGGCATCGGGCCTTCGACGGCGTCAACCAACAGTACTACACCGTCCACCATGCCCAGTACGCGTTCGACTTCACCGCCGAAATCGGCGTGTCCCGGGGTGTCGACGATGTTGATGTGGACGCCTTCGTAGTTGATCGCGGTGTTCTTGGCCAGAATGGTGATGCCGCGTTCTTTTTCGAGGTCGTTGCTATCCATCACGCGCTCGACCACCTGCTGGTTTTCGCGGAAGGTACCGGCTTGACGCAGGAGTTGGTCGACCAGCGTGGTTTTGCCGTGGTCAACGTGAGCAATAATGGCGATGTTGCGAATCTGTCGGGTCATGTCTTTGGACGGGAACGGAAAAATCACAAGATTCTAGCACGATATCGACCTGTTCTCACAGGGCCAGGCACGACTTTCGGCATGGTTTTGGCTACACTCCAGAGCAAAATGAACAAGGAGCAGGAAAATGTACGACTGGGATGCTTTGTGGCACGAGCATGCGGGCTATCGCACCGGCTATACCGGGGACAAGAATGACCTCAACGAGTTGGCCGAAGAGCTGTCTGGCACGCTGGTGCACCCGGCCAAGGACGACGCCGGCGTGGCCGTTTACGACAGCGGCGACAGTTTCGTGCTGGTTGGCCGCGGCAACGGCATGCAGATTCTGGATGTCCCGAAGCACGCCCTGTTCGACATCACCCTGCGTTTCGTGACGGAAGACGAAGGCGTGGACACGCCCCTGCCCTACGTGGAAATCCTGGTCGACAACCTGGCCACGGGCGACGAGGCGGCGTGGCGCGGCGAGGTTACGCAAGGCGATGACGGCGCTCCACTGGTGGCCGGCTGCCCACTGCGCAGCACCACGCCGCCGGACATGCCGTTCGCCGAGTTGTCGTTCAGCCGCGGGGAGCGTTTCCGCGCGGCACTGCAGCAGCTGTGGCAGGAGGACATTCCGCAGCTCAAGCCGCTGATGGACGCCTGGTTCAAAGGCGAGAAAGCCATGGTGATGGATGCCGACAGCCAGCCGCTGCCGGACGACGCCCGCACCCGGGAGATGCTGGAGCGCTACGCCGAGATCATCCACCGCGAACAGGCGGTGCTGTCGCGAAAGTTTTCCGACAACGAGTTGCACCTGATTGCCGAAGTGCTGCGCGACATCCACTTCGAATCTGCCGCCTCGTGCCGCGGCGTGTGGCTGGCCGTGGAAGCACGTCTGGTTCATGACGAACTCGACCGCAAGCTGGAGGTCGATGCGCAATCGTTGCTGGAACGCATGAAAGCCCTCAGCTTTGCCCAGGAGGTCGCCCTGATCGAGGCTCTGTCGCCACTGCGCGAAACGCAAGAGGGATAAAAAAAGGGCGGCTCAGCAGCCGCCCGCAATCCCAATCCGTACGAAAGAAGTGCTCGTGGCTTGCATGGCCCGACGCAAGATGCAGTCTACAAGACGATTATGACGCGGCAGTGACAGGGAACAGCGTCAGCACGATCTTGCCGAGGTTGCGGTTGCCTTCCATCGCCTCGTGCGCCTCGGCCACGGCGGCGAGCGGATAGGTGGAATCCAGCGTCAGCCGTACCATGCCCTGGCGCAGCGCGGGCAGGATTTCGGTTTCCAGCGCCCGCGCCAGCCGCACCTTGACCGCCTTGGGCTGGCTGCGCAGGGTCGAGCCGATCAGGGACTGGCGCTTGACCAACAGCCGCCCCAGGTTGATCTCCGAGCGCCCGCCCCCCATGACCCCGATCAGCACCAGCCGTCCGTCCAGGTTGAGGCAGCTCAGATTCTGCTCCAGGTAGGCGCCGCCAACCGGATCGAGGATCACATCCGCCCCGCCCCAGGCCTTGACCTTGCCGCCGAAGTCGGCTTCCTGGCGGGCGTTGAAGGCTTCGTCGGCACCGAGGTTGTAGCAATACTCCAGCTTCTCCTCGCTTCCTGCCGTCGCCCACACCCGGGCTCCCAGCAGCCGCGCGAGCTGGATCGCCGCCGCGCCCACACCACTCGCCCCGGCGTGCACCAGCAACGCCTGGCCTTCGGCCAACCTGCCGACCTCGACCAGGTTGAGCCAGGCGGTCATCCAGGCCTCCGGCAGGCTGGCAGACTCCACCCACGACATGCTGTCCGGCTTGGGAATGGCCAATTCGCTGTCCAGCACCGCGTATTCGGCATAGCCGCCCCCCTCCACCAGCCCGAACACCGCGTCTCCCGGCTGGAAACGGGACGGCCCGCGCACGGACTCCACCACCCCGGCCACTTCCAGTCCGAGAATGGTGGATGCCCCCGGCGGCGGCGGATACTGCCCCTCGCGCTGTACCACGTCGGCCCGGTTTACCCCGGCCGCCATCACCCTGACCAGGAGCTGTCCGTCGCCAAGCACTGGCTTCTCGACGATTCCCAGCTCCAGAGTTTCCCGGCCACCTGGCCGGCCTTGCATCACTGCTTGCATAGACATGATCGTTTACCTCGTCGGACTTTGCGCTCGCTCAAGCGCGGCAATCCTCATTTGATTACAATAGCACGCCATGAGTGACGACTGTTTCCACTGCGGCCTTCCGGTTCCGGAGGGCGCTTCCTTTCCGGTGCGCTATCGGGAACGAACCGAATCCACCTGCTGCGCCGGCTGCCAGGCCGTGGCGCAGACCATCATCGATTCCGGTCTCGACGGCTATTACACCCACCGCACCCAGGGTGCGGGGCAGGCCGAGGCGCTGCCGCTGGAACTGCTCGAGCGCATCCGCCTGTACGACTCCGACGAACTGCAGCAGAGCTTCGTCCACATCGCGGCGGACAATGTGCGCGAAGCCGCGCTGATCCTGGAGGGCATCACCTGCGCCGCCTGCGTCTGGCTCAATGAACAGCATCTGATGCGCCTGCCTGGCGTGATCTCGGTCGACATCAACTACAGCAGCCACCGCGCCCGGGTCCGCTGGGACAATACCCGCCTGAAACTGTCGCAAATTCTCGAGGCCATCGCCGCCATCGGCTACCGGGCCCACCCCTACGATGCCGCGCGCCAGGAGGCGCTGCATCAAAAAGAACGCAAGCAGGCATTGACCCGGCTGTGGGTGGCCGGCCTGTCGATGATGCAGGTGATGATGTACGCGGTGCCGGTCTACCTGGCGCCGCACGGCGAGATCGATCCCGACTTCCTGTGGATGCTGCACTGGGCCAACCTGCTGCTGACGCTGCCGGTGATCGTCTATTCGGCGCTGCCGTTCTACCGCGCCACCTGGCGCGACATCACCACGCGCCGCGTCGGCATGGACACGCCGGTCACCATCGGCATCCTGACCGCCTTCGGCGCCAGCACCTGGGCGCTCATCAACAAGGTGGAGCACGGTATTTACTTCGACTCGGTATCGATGTTCGTGTTCCTGCTGCTGGGCGGACGCTATCTCGAAGGCCTGGCGCGGCGCAAGGCCGGGGAAGCGGCGGAAAGCCTGGTGAAACTGGTCCCGGCCTTTGCCCATCGCCTCGCCGGCTGGCCGGACGAAACGGTGGCACACGAGGTGCCGGTGAGTCAGCTGATTGCCGGCGACGTGCTGCTGGTCAAACCGGGCGAGACCATCCCCGCCGATGGCGTGGTGCTGGCAGGCCGCAGCGCGGCCAATGAATCGCTGCTCACCGGCGAGAGCCGGCCCGTCGGCAAAACGGTGGATTCGCCCGTGATCGCCGGCAGTGTCAACCTGGAGAGCCCGTTGACCGTGCGCATCAGCCAGGCCGGGCAAGGCACCCGGCTGGCCGGCATCGTGCGCCTGCTGGATCAGGCGCTGGCGGAAAAACCGCGGCTGGCACAACTGGCCGACCGTTTTGCCAGCGGCTTCGTCGCCGCGCTGCTGCTGGCGGCACTGGCCACCTACCTTGGCTGGCACTTTATCGACCCGGAACGGGCGCTGTGGATTACCGTGGCGGTGCTGGTGATTTCCTGCCCCTGCGCCCTGTCGCTGGCCACGCCGGCGGCGCTCACCGCCGCTAGCGGCCATCTGGCCGGACTGGGGGTGCTGACCACGCGCGGCCATGCGCTGGAAACGCTGGCCAAGGTCAGCGACGTGGTGTTCGACAAGACCGGCACGCTGACCCACGGCGACATGCGCCTGGTGGAAACCCATCGTTGTGGCGAGCGCGAGGATGTGCTCGCCCTGGCCGCGGCACTCGAAGCGGGTTCGGAGCACCCGATCGCCCGCGCCCTGCTGGCGGCGGCGCCCGCCGCGCACCCCACCGCCCAAGAGCTACACAACATCCCCGGCAGCGGCATTGAAGGCATGGTCGGCGGCGAGACCTGGCGCCTGGGGCGCAGCGACTTCGTTGCCGAACTCGCCGGGCCGCTGCCGTCCGGCCTCGCCGACTGGCAGCGCGGCCACACCCGGATTGCGCTGGGGTCGCGCCAGGGCTGGGCGGCCCTGTTCGCCATCGGCGACACCCGGCGCGACGACAGCGCCGCCGCTGTCGCGGCGCTGACCCGACAGGGACTCACCGTCCACCTCTTGAGCGGCGACGAGCACGAGGCGGTGCAAAGGTTGGCCGAAGACGCCGGCATCAGCCAGTTCCGCGCCCGCGCCACCCCGGAAGACAAGCTGGCCTACGTCAGCGCACTGCAGCAGCGCGGCGCCCGGGTATTGATGGTTGGCGACGGCATCAACGACGCCCCGGTGCTGGCGCGCGCCGACGTGTCGATGGCCATGGGTAGCGGCACCGACGTCGCCCGCGCCAGTGGCGACATGGTGCTGATCAACGACAGCCTGGCTCTGGTCCCCGCGGCCGTCACGCTCTCCAGGAAAACCCTCGCCATCATCCGGCAGAACCTGGTCTGGGCGGTGTTGTACAATATCGTCGCGCTGCCGCTGGCCATGGCCGGCCACGTCACGCCATGGCTGGCCAGCCTCGGCATGGCCAGCAGCTCACTGCTGGTCGTGGGCAACGCGCTGCGCCTGGTCGGCATGAGACGCACCACTGCAGCGGCGGCAGAAGCACGCCCGGCCGGAATTCCCCGCCCCGGCCCCACTGCAAGTGCAGCAGCCATGATGGCCGACGATTGAAACGGACGAACTGATGGAAAGTCTCTATCTGCTGATCCCGCTGAGCCTGGTACTGGCCTTCGTGATCGGTTTCATTTTCTGGATGGCCACCCGCACCGGACAGTTCGACGACCTGGAAGGCCCGGGGCACCGCATCCTAATGGATGACGATCGCCCCACCCCCAGCGACAAGGACGATCTCAACGCGGACCCGCCCCCGCGCTGACCGGGCCGCCACGCCCTCCTCCGGCCGCGGTGAGGACATCTCCTGCCCGCCTCGCCGACATGGCCCGCCCTTGACGGCCGACATTCCACGCCCCACGGCCAATCCGCTATAAACACACCATGACGCGCAGACGCTGACGGCGTGTACCGATCCGGCAGCAGCCAGCCACCTGCCGCGCCCCAACCCCCTCTTTCGAGCCGACCAGGAGTGCCATGCCCGGTAGCCATCGCTCGTCCGCCGCCCATCGCGCCCATCTCGATGCCCTCAACATCAGCCGCCTGACGCCGGAGCAGGCGCTGGGTAGCCTGCACACTGGGCCGGGCGGCCTGGCCGAAGCGGAAGCGGCGCGGCGCCTCACCGAATACGGCAGCAACACCGTCGAGGAGATGGCCGGCAAGCCCGGCTGGCAACGGCTGCTGGAACAGTTCGGGCATTTCTTCGCCATCATCCTGTGGATTGCCGCCGGACTGGCCCTGCTGGCCCACGTCCTGCAAGGCGACCCGGCGATGGCGACGCTGGGCTGGGCCATCATCGGCGTCATCGTCATCAACGGGGTGTTCTCGTTCTGGCAGGAGTACAAGGCGGAGCAGGCGCTGGCCGCCCTGCGCCAGCTGCTGCCGCTGGAGGTCAAGGTCCGCCGGGGCGGCGTGGCCTATCCCCTGCCGGCCAGCCAACTGGTGCCGGGCGACATCGTCTACCTCGAAGGCGGGGATGCGGTGCCTGCCGACTGCCGCGTGCTCTCGGCGTTCGGCCTGCGCGTCAACAACGCGATCCTGACCGGGGAGTCGGCCCCCCAGTCGCGTCACGCCGAGGCCAGCCACAACGCCGACCCGGTACTCGGCGGCAACTGCCTGTTTGCCGGCACCTCGGTGGTCGCCGGCTCAGCCGCGGTGGTCGTCTACGCCACCGGGATGCGCACGCGCTTCGGGCACGTCGCCCATCTGACGCAGAGCACGGCGGACACCGTCTCGCCGCTCACGCGCGAACTGGCGCGGCTGTCGCGCTGGGTGGCGCTCTTCGCCACGGCACTGGGGCTGGTCTTCCTGGCCATCGGCCACGCCATCGGCCTGCCCTGGAGCGACAACCTGCTGTTTGCCATCGGCATCATCGTCGCCAACGTGCCGGAGGGGCTGCTGCCGACCGTCACCCTGTCGCTCGCCCTGGCCACCCAGCGCATGGCCAAACGCCGGGCGCTGGTGCGCCACCTGCCGGCGGTGGAGACCCTGAGCGCGGCCACGGTGATCGTCTCGGACAAGACCGGCACGCTGACCGAAAACCGCATGCGCGTGCTGGACGTGTACACCCTGGGGCACGCCCACCCCGCCGACGCCCCGGGACTGCCGGCGGTGCTGAAGCAGATCGCCGGCCAGTGCCACAACCTGCTGGCCAGCGGCAACGGCTGGATCGGCGACCCGATGGAACAGGCCCTGGCGGAGTTTGCCGGGGCGTTGCCGCAGCCGCCGTCATTGCGTCGCGGCGAATTGCCGTTCGACAGCGAACGCAAGCGCATGGCAGTGCTGCAACAGCAGCCGGACGGCCTGCACCTGTACGTCAAGGGGGCCGCCGAAAGCGTGCTGCCGCTGTGCAGCATGCTGCTGATGCCGGACGGCGAACAGCCGCTCGATGCGACCGGACGCGATCGTCTGCTGGCCGAGGTGGACCGTTTCGCCGAGCGAGGCCTGCGCGTGCTGGCACTGGCCTACCGCCAGCCGGCCGCATTGCCGCTGGACGAATCCAACTTGGTGTTTGCCGGCCTCGCCGGCATCGAGGATCCGCCGCGTCCCGAGGTCGCCGGCGCCATCGCCACCTGCCGCCAAGCCGGCATCCGGGTGGTGCTGTGCACCGGCGACCACGCCGTTACCGCGAGCGCCATCGCGCGGCAGATCGGCCTCCTGCAAGGGGACGGGAAGGTCGTGACGGGCGACGAACTGGAGCGCCTCTCCGACACCCAGCTGCAACTGCGACTGGACCAGCCCGACCTGCTGTTTGCCCGCGTCACGCCGGAACAAAAGCAGCGCATCGTCACGGTGTTGCAGCAAAAGGGCGAGGTCGTCGCCGTCACCGGGGACGGCGTCAACGACGCCCCGGCGCTGAAGAGCGCCGACATCGGCATCGCCATGGGACAGCGCGGCTCGGACGTCGCCAAGGCCGCCGCCGACATCGTGCTGCTGGACGACAACTTCGCCACCATCGTCGACGCCATCGAGGAAGGCCGGGCGGTCTACGCCAATATCCGCAAATTCCTGACCTACATCCTGACCTCCAACATTCCCGAACTGGTGCCCTACCTGGCCTTCGTGCTGCTGCGCGTCCCGCTGCCGCTCACCATCATCCAGATTTTGGCGGTCGACCTCGGCACCGACATGCTGCCGGCACTGGCGCTGGGCGCCGAGCCGCCCGCCCCGGCGGTGATGAACACCCCGCCCCGGTCGCGCCAGGAGCGCTTGCTCACCGCAGGGCTGCTGCTGCGCGCCTACGGTTTTCTCGGGCTTTTCGAAGCGGCCGCCGCATTGTTCGCCTTTTTCACCGTGATGCACGCCGCTGGCTGGCACTACGGCGGCACGGTGCCGGCCGGTGCCCCCTTCTACCAGGCGGCCACCACGGCCTGCCTCGTTGCCATCGTGCTGGGCCAGGTCGTCAACCTGTTCCTGTGCCGCGACAGCACGGCATCCGCCTTCCGCCTGCCCGTGCGCAACCGCTGGCTGCTGGGTGGGCTCGCCTTCGAAGCGGCCCTCATCCTGTCGATCGTCTACACCTCTTTCGGCCAACGTGTGTTCGGCACCGCGCCGCTGGCGGCGGCCGACTGGCTGATCGCCTTGCCGGTGCTGCTGGCGATGCTGCTGGCGGACGAGTTGCGCAAGGCCTGGCGGCGGCGCCATCCCGGCGCGGCTGCTGACACCCGCCGGGGAATGGGCTAGCATGCGCTACCCATCTTTCCCGTACCGCCCATCGTGATCGCCAGCTTCCCCTTCATTACCAGCCGCCGCTTCCTGCCGCTGTTCGGCACCCAATTTCTCGGCGCCTTCAACGACAACCTGCTGAAAACCGCCATCGTGGTGCTGATCAGCTACCACGGCCTGAGTATCGGCGGCATGTCGCCGGCGATGCTGGTTAACCTGGCGGCGGGGCTGTTCATCCTGCCGTTCTTCCTGTTCTCCGCCACCGCCGGCAAGCTGTCGGAGAAGATCGACAAGGCGCGCATCGCGCGCGCGGTGAAGCTGGTGGAAATCGCCATCATGCTGTTGGCCGGGGTCGGCTTCTTCTCCCACGCTGCCGGGCTGCTGCTGGCGGCGCTGTTCCTGATGGGGGTGCACTCCGCCTTTTTCGGCCCGCTGAAGTACTCGATCCTGCCGCAGTACCTGCACGAGCGCGAGCTGGTGGGGGGCAACGGGCTGATCGAGATGGGCACCTTCCTCGCCATCCTGATCGGCCAGATCGGCGGCAGCCTGATGACGCAAGGAGGGCCATGGCTGATCGTAACGATGATCTGCGCCACCGCGCTGGCCGGTTACGCCTGCAGCCGGCAAATGCCGCCGGCGCCTCCTTCCTCGCCGGAACTGGCCCTTTCGGCCAACGTGCTGAAGGATTCGGTCGAGCTGGTCGGCAAGGCCTGGCGCATCGCCGACGTGAAGAGCGCTATCCTCGGCATTTCCTGGTTCTGGCTGATGGGGGCGATCTACACCACCCAGCTGCCGACCTTCACCAAGCAGCATCTAGGCGGCGACGCCAACGTCTACACGCTGATGCTGGCGCTGTTCTCGATCGGTATCGGCGCGGGTTCGGTGGTGTGCGCCAAGCTGTCGCAGGGGCGGCTGCAGCTGGGGCTGGTACTGGTCGGCAGCGCCGGCATGACGCTGTTCGGCGGCGACGTGGCGCTGTCTTCGCTGGCCTTGCACCAAGGCGAACTGGTCGGCCTCGGCACCTACCTCGCCACCCCCGCCAACTGGCGCCATATCGCCGACATCGCCCTGCTAGGGTTCTTCGGTGGCTTCTTCACCGTGCCGCTCTATACCTGGCTGCAGATCGCCAGCCCGGCCGCCTTCCGCTCACAGGCCATCGCGGCCAACAACATCACCAACGGCTTCTACATGGTATTCTCGGCCATCGCCAGCGCCGTGGTCCTGAAGCTGTTCGACAGCGTCGCGGTGCTGCTCCTGATCACTGCTTCGGCCAACGTGCTGGCCACCTGGCACCTGGTGCGGTGCGCCCCGAGCATCTGGCATAGCCGCTTCAGTTGGCTCAGACCGGTCAAATCCTGAGCCCCCCCTCCATAAGGGGGCGGCGCGCTTATTCCGCCGCCTGATAGCGGGCGAAGGTATAGCGCCCGCTGACTTTGGCCTTGTACATGGCGCTGTCGGCGCGCAGCACCAACTCCTCCGCCGTCACGCCATCCTCCGGGAACAGGCTGATGCCGATGCTGGCGCACACCTGCAGGCGACGGCCATGGGTCATGATGTCTTCATTGAGTGTGCTCAAGATCTTCGCGGCAATGGCGGGTACATCCGTGGCAATAGCGGGCCCCTTGATCAGCACGATGAACTCGTCGCCACCGAGCCGCGCCACCACATCCTCGCCACGCAAGGCGCTGCGCAGGCGCTGCGCCACAACAATCAGCACCTGGTCGCCAACCGCGTGGCCCATCTGATCATTGATCTGCTTGAAGTGGTCGAGATCGATGAACAGGACGGCCAACTGCTGGCCACTCTCCGCCACCGCGTCAATGGCGCGCTCGATCTGGTGGAAGAACTGCATCCTGTTCGGCAGCCCGGTGAGGGAGTCGTGGTGGGCCAGATGCCTCAGCTCTTGCTGATTCTGGCTCATCTTTTCCATGTGCGACTTCAGCTCCTTGCGCATCTGGTCGAAGCAGCGCGCCAGCACGCCGATTTCATCGGTGCGCGTCACCGGCAGCGCTTCGAGCGCATGCCGGGTTTGAAAGCTCGTCGCGGCATGGGTGAGCATCTGCAAGGGACGGGTCAATGCCCGCGAAAACACCACTGCCAGCACGATGGACAGCACACTGAATGCCAGCACCATCTGGATGGTGCTTTCCCCAAGCGACTTCCCGCCCCGCAGCACATCCTCCAAGGGGCGGGCCAGGCCAAGCACGACAAATTGATGGTTTTCCGGCAGGCCGAACGGTTTGCGCACAAAAGCCAGAATCTGCCCCTTTGCCCGCTGCGGATCGTCCAGCCCGTTCACCAGCACGCTGGATTGGGTCTTGTCGAACAACGGCCGGGTCTGCTCGTAGCTGTCTTGAACCAGCAAACGCCGGCCCTTATCGAAACCGAAGGTCATGGCAGGGTTGGGGTGTGCCAGAAAATCGCCCCACTCGTTGGTGAGGTACAGCTGGTGCCCGGCCGGCAAGTCCGACTGGACGGAGTCGAGCAAACTTTTCAACCGCACATTGATGACGACCACGCCGACGACGGCGCCGGCCGGCGTCACGACCGGCGAGGCCAGGCGCAGCGTCGGCGCGCCTTCCGCCGAATGAGCGCCCTGTTCATGGTTGACCGTGATCGGCGAGACGTAGACGCGCCCTGGCGCGAGCGCCAGGGTTTCGAAAACATACGGGAAATGCCCTTTCTCCTGCAGCAGAGACCCAGTCACCCTCACCAGGTGGCTGCCATCCCGATCGAAACGGATTCGTTCGAGGCCAAACTGCTGGCGGGAGATCAAGCGCACCTGGGCGTATTGAGGATGCAGGCGCATGATGGTGCCGAACACCTGCGCCAAACGTTCCTTGGCCACGTCATCCCCGGCAACTTCTTCGAAGCCGGCGACTTTTGCCGATGAGGGCATGTTGGCCAGCGTCAGGGCGTCGGCCGCAATATCGTTCAGGACAGTGGATAAGCGCTGACTCAGCAATTCGGTGGAGGTGAGCAAATTCCGCTCGGCCTCGTTCACCAGCAGGCTTTGATTGGTGGAATAGGCATAGTAGCCCGTCACCCCAGAGGCCAGAATGCCGATGCAGGCGAGCAGTATCGAGAGTTTGACGGTCAGACCCGGACGCATGGCTAAAGCCTCTCCGGAAGATTGCCGGATACGATCTTGCCCCACAGCGCCTCGCGCTGCTTCACATCCTCCACCGGCTGGAGCCAGATGATGCGCGATTTATCGCTCAATTCCGGTGGCGAGGTCAGGGTATTCGCCAGCCCCTGGCGCTCGGGCAGCAACCGGCTGACGGCCGGCTCCAGCATGTAGTCGATCCAGGCCAGGGCCAAAGAACGGTCGCGCGCCGCCCGCGTCATCGCCCAGCAATCCAGCCACGCAAGCGCCCCCTCTTCCGGAATGACATAGCCCACGTCCGCCCCGGCCTTACGGAGCTGCGTCAGCTGCTGCGTGCCATAGTTGGCAAAAAGCAGGGCCGATTTATGTTGAATAAATAATTTGGTTGCTTCTTCGGGAAGGCTGTAATAACTCAGCAAATTACGCCGCAACGCAACCAATTGCCTCGCGACGCGCCGCATTTGATTCGCATCGAGCTGAAAAGGGTTGTCCACCCCCAAAGCCAGCGCCGTAAAGGAAAAATTATGTTGTGCACTATTGAAGGCCAGCACCTTTCCGCGATAGCGCGGATTCCACAATTCGGACATCGACCGTGGGGGAACGGACACCTGCTTGCGGTCATAAATCAAGCCCATGGCGGAATAGGTAAAGGGAAGGGCATAAACCTTGCCTCCCTGGGTCAGGCCGCCGATGGACGAGAGCGCGCGAAAGCGCGGGAGCTGGAACCGGGTGTTAGGCAGACGTGCCAGGTCGAGCGGTTGCAGCAACCCTTCACGGGTATAGCGGTGAATTTCAACAGTATTGGCGGCCACCACGTCGAACGTGTTGTCGTGACCGGCATGCATTTTGTCCCACAACGATTCATCGGAGTCGACAAACGTCACTTCCACCTTGCTGTGAAAACGGGCCTCGAACGCCTTCACCACGTCGGGATCGGCATATCCAGGCCAGGCCAAGACGCGTAATGTCTTCTCGGCGGCGAAGACAGGCGGCGCCAACGCAAGTAAAATAGTCAAAATGGTTATTTGAAAATATTTGCGCATTTATTTGTCATTTTATTTTGATCGAGCACCACTTTTACTCAATTCGTCAAATGATCAGGCAAAATCAGCGCCACGAAAAAATTGCTTGATCAAACACCGGTTGTTTACCAAAGTGGCATTAATAAAATAATGCACATAAATACTGCAACAGTTCAATCTACTTCTTGAAAAATAGTTTGTTTAAATTAACACTTGACCAACCAAACGTCATTGCCACACCTAGGTTGAAGAGCGCCGGCTAAGCAGCGCTTCACTCGCCGCCCCCTGTTTCCTGCCTCCGACACGGCAGAAGCAGCGGGCGCAGGCGATGCAGCCGCACCTGTCGCCCCGGTCTGTCGCGATAAAGATGAGATGAATGGCCACCAGCCTGCGGTGAGACCCGCACCGCGCCGCTCAGGGCATTGGCGGGGAAATGTGATGGTAAACGGACAACGGCGCCATTCCACCGGGAGTGGCGCTTCTGGAGACGGGACGGCCTCCTGCCCATGATGGAGGCCCGCTCTGACGAGAGCACATGGAAAACACCCAATCGCCAGACACCTTCACCATGAAGCGTGGTGACACCAGGCAGCCCATCCGCGATGGCGTAACCGCAGACCCGCCGGCGGAGGCCTCGTCACGCCCCCGCCCCGACTACCGCACCCTTCCCGCTCAGCAGCTCTGGCACCAGGGCTCCCGTTCTGAACAAGGGCTGATCCTGGGCGGCTGGCTGCTGTCGGTTCTAGCCTGCATGGCCAGCGGCATCGCCGCCGTCGCCAACAGCTGGTCCGGCCTGTCACTGACATTCGCCGGGGTGGAAGTCTATGTGTCGATCTATCCCCCCCTCATAATCTGCCTATGGTGGACCCTGTTCTTCGGCTGGACCTGGGGGGCGATTCCGGCCTATCTGGCCACCTTGTCGCTGGCGCTGTATGCCCACATGCCGCTGCCCTGGGCGCTGCTGTTCGCTTGTGCCAACCCTCTGGGCTTCGCCGTGCTGGTGCTGGGCTACCGCACCATCGCCATGCCGCTACACCTGCGCTCGGCCAACGCCGTGCTCTATTACACGCTGATGTCGTTTGTCGCCAGCGTCTTCAGCTCGGCCGGGGCGCTGATCTGGTGTTACACCAATCTGGTCGACCCGACCGGCCTGCTGCCGATCTGGCAAGGCTGGTGGTTGGGCGGCTTCCTGCAGTGCCTGTTGCTGGGAGGTCCGTTGTTGCTGCTCAGCCAGCCGGCCTTGGAGCGCTGGCGCGACCGGCACCCACGGCTGTGGCGCACCGCGGCAGCGGAGTCGCGCCGTCTCAGCCTGCAGCTGGTGATCGCCATCGTCGCCGGCGTGCTGATTTACGGCTGGCTGACACTGTGGCTCGGCAGCAATACGGTGCGCCACGCCCTGCGTGCCAGCGAACTGGCGATCTTGCCCGGCGCCGTCACCACCATGCTGGCGACCACCTGGACCTTCTATTGGGTATTTGCCCTGATTGCCGCCTTCGTCGGCTTCTTTGGCTACCGCATGTTCACCTACTGGCTGGATTCGACCACCCGGCTGGTGAACGAACTGGCCGAGGCCAATAGCAAGCTCGCCCATCTGGCACGCACCGACACGCTGACCGGCCTGCCCAACCGGCGCGCACTGGAAGAAGCGCTCGAGCAACAGCTGCAGCGCTCCCGGCGCAACGGCGAGCAGGCCAGCCTGGTCCTTCTCGATATCGATCATTTCAAGGTGGTCAACGACCGCTACGGTCACGATGCCGGCGACGCCGTGATCCGCGCCCTGGGCAAGGCCATGAGCGAGACCATCCGCAGCATGGATGTGGCCGGACGCTGGGGCGGGGAGGAATTCCTGGTAGTACTGGCCAACGTTGACGAGGAAGGCGCGGCCGCCTTCGCCGAGCGTTTGCGCACGCGGGTCGAATCGACCACGGTCGCGCATGGCGAGTTGCACGTGAGTTACACCATCAGCCTCGGCGTCGCCCCGCTCTCCACACCGCATCGCGAGGCCTGGCTGAAGCGGGCCGACGAAGCGCTGTATCGCGCCAAACTGGACGGCCGCAACCGCACCGCCATCGCGCTGGCACGCGGCGAGGTCGAGGGCGTGTCGCTGCACAGCCCTTGCTGAGCACGCCTGCCACAAAAAAATAACGCCACCCCTGATGGGGTGGCGTCTTGGCGAGGTCGCGCCGACTCAGCCGGCCAGCTTGGCCGCCGCGTCACGCAAGGCGGTGCGCAGCCCCTCCTCCACCACGGGGTGGTAGAACGGCATGTCGAGCATCTGCGCCACGGTCAGCCCTTGTTGCACGCTCCACGCCAGAAGGTGGGCGATATGCTCGGCACGCGGGCCGACCATCTCGGCACCGAGGAAGCGGCCGCTCTCCTTGTCGGCGTAGACATGCAGCAGACCCTTGTTCTTCAGCATCACGCGACTGCGGCCCTGGTCCTCGAAACTGACCTCGCCGGTGACGAAGCCGCCTTCGGCCAACGTGGCGAAGCTGGCGCCGACCATCATCATCTGCGGGTCGCTGAACACCACGCCGATCGGCGCACGGCGCAGACCGGGACGCACGTCGGGGTAGCGCGCAGCGTTCTCACCGGCGGTCTTGCCCTCGTCGGCCGCCTCGTGCAGCAGCGTCAGCGTATTGTTGGCGTCGCCGGCGAGGAAGATCGGGGCGTTGCCGCACTGCAGCGTTTCCGGGTCGAACAGCGGCACGCCGCGGCCATCGCGCTGCAACGAGGTGTTCTCCAAACCCAGCCGCTGCACGTTGGGCGTGCGGCCGGTGGACACCAGCACATAGTCGAAACGCTCTTCCCGCTCGCCGCCGTCGAGATGCACGTAGCGGATCACCGCCTCGTCGCCGTCACGGCGCATCTCCACCACCTTGGCCTTCGGATCGAGGTAGAACTCCTCTCCCAATGCACGGCGGGCATAGTCGCGGATCACCGGATCGGTGAACGGACCCAGCGAGCCGCTGGCACCGAACATCCTCACCTCGACGCCGAGGCGCGACAAGGCCTGACCCAGTTCCACCCCGATCACGCCGGGACCGAACACGGCGACGCGGCGCGGCAGCGTGTCCCAGTCGAACACATCATCGTTCACCACCAGCAGGTCGCCGAACACCTGGAACGGCGCCGGAATCGCCGGCGAGGAACCGGTGGCGATCACGACACGGCCGGCCTTGAGCTGGGTGTGCTCGTCGACCTGCAACAAGGTGTTGTCGATGAAGCGGGCGTAGCCCTGCAGGCGGTCCTGTTCCGGAATGCCTTCCACGCTGTTGACGACAAAGCCGACGAAACGGTCGCGCTCGCGCTTGACGCGCTCCATCACCTCGCGCCCATCGATGCGGATCACGCCATCGACGTGCACCCCGAACGGCGCGGTGTGGCGCGCTTCGTGTGCGGCTTCGGCGGCGGCAATCAGCAGCTTGGACGGCATGCAGCCGACGCGGGCGCAGGTGGTGCCGTAGGGGCCGCCCTCGATCAGGACGGCGGTCTTGCCGTTGGCCTTGGCGGCACGGTAGGCGGCGAGGCCGGCGGTGCCGGCGCCGATGATGGCTACGTCGACGGAGAGGTTCTGCATAATCGTTATCCTTATGGGTGATCAGATGCGCCGGGATACGTCACGCCACTGCGCTGACGTCACGTATCCGGGCGGAAAAATGGGCCGGGCCAAACTGCCTTGGGCCGGCCCGAAAGCTCCCACCGGCGTCAGGGCATGAAACCGGCGGAAACAACAGTCGCTCAAAAACGGCCTGGTGCTCAGCGGGCGAAGCGCGTTTCCAGGTCGTCGGCCGAACCGATCAGTTCACCATTGATGAACACCTGCGGCGCAGTCATCTTGCCCGACACGGCACCCAGCACCTTGCCGCGGATCGTGTTATCGAGCGGAACCTCGACGAAGTTGTAGCCACGGTCGGTGAGCAAGGCCTTGGCCCGGGCGCAGTGCGGGCAGCCGACCTTGGTGAACACCACCACCTGATCCGGCTTCTTGGCCTTCGGGTTGAGGTAGTCGAGCATGGTGTCGGCGTCGGAAACCTTGAACGGATCGCCCGGCTCCTGCGGTTCGACGAACATCTTCTCGACCACGCCGTCGCGCACCAGCATCGAGTAGCGCCAGCTGCGCTTGCCGAAGCCCAGCTCGCTCTTGTCCACCAGCATGTTCATCCCGGCGGTGAATTCACCGTTGCCATCGGGTACCATCACGATGTTCTGGGCCTCCTGATCCTGCGCCCATTCGTTCATGACGAAGGTATCGTTGACCGACACGCACAGGATGGCGTCGATGCCGTTCTCGAAGAACGCCGGCGCCAGCTCGTTGTAGCGCGGCAGATGGGTGGACGAGCAGGTCGGGGTAAAAGCGCCCGGCAGCGAGAACACCACCACGTTCTTGCCCTGGAACAGTTGCTCGGTGGTGACGTCCTTCCACTCGTTGTTTTCGCGGATGTGGAAAGTAACGTTCGGAACGCGTTGGCCTTCGTGATTGCTCAGCATGGTGAATCTCCTGGTTTGAGAGTGGCGTCATTTATCTATCGATGACTGCATTCTGATAGCCAACAACAAATTCGTCTAATTGATTGTTAAAAGCATATTGATATTGAAAATCTATGAGCAGTCATCGCCTCCGGCTTTGCCACATCGCCATCCCGCCGGCCTCCCATGCTGCACGCCAGCCGGCACAGCGACCGACGACACCCCGACCCGTGCCACACCAACCCGTCCCCCAGGTGCGCTGATGCAACTCGTCGGACTTCACCACATCGCCATCATCGGCTCGGACTACGCCCGCTCGCGGGACTTCTATCACCGCATCCTGGGCCTGCCGATCGTCAGCGAGACCTGGCGCGAAGAGCGCCAGTCGTGGAAGCTCAACCTGGCCCTGCCCGACGGCAGCCAGATCGAATTGTTCAGCTTCCCAGCCACACCGCCCCGGCCCAGCCGGCCGGAAGCCTGCGGCCTGCGTCACCTTGCACTCGCGGTCGGCAACCTGGAGCACGCCCGCGACGCCTTGTTGGCCGAAGGGATCGAACTGGAGGCGATCCGCCTCGACGACATCACCGGCCAGCGCTTCTGCTTCTTTGTCGACCCCGACGGGCTTCCCATCGAACTGTACGAATGCAGGCGCTGAACCGTATCGGTACCGGCGCCGCCGCACCGCACCCTTACTGCCAAAAAGCAGGGGCGCAACGCGAACCAAGCAAGCCCGGCGGCTTTCAAAGCAGGAAACGACCGCCCGGGCGCATGACGAGATAGCCGGCGTGACGCCGAAAATAATGGATAATTGACTGATGAAACGTTTGAACACTGTCCTGAGCGTGCTGGCCCTGAGCACGGCTCTGCCCGCCCTCGCCGCGGTCGAGAACGACCTGATCGCCGCCCGCGAAGCCTACCGCAGCAACAACGTGGCCGAACTGGCGCGCTACGCCAGCATCACCTCGGGCCACCCGCTGGCGAACTACCCGGCCTACTGGCTAGCCTGGAAAGCCCTGGAAAAGGACGACGACGCCCAAGTCATCACCTTTCTCAACAGCGTCAAGGAAGGCGTGATGCCGGAACGCATCCGCAACGAGTGGCTGAAACACCTGGGCAAGCGCGAAGAATGGGCACGCTTTGCCCAGGAATGGCAGAACCTGCCGCCGGAAGGCAGCGACGAAGAAACACGCTGCTATGCCAATTTGCTGAGACTGCGCCAAGGCAGCCGTGACATCGACTTTGCGGGCTTCCTGCAAGGGCGCGACACCCCTTTGGGCTGTGAAACCCTGATCGAGACCGCCGCCGCCAAGGGCCTGCTTGGGCCCGACTGGGTATGGCGCCGCATCCGGCTGCAGCTTGCCGGCAACTACCTCTCCTCCGCCCGCAAGCTGGCCACCGCCACCGGGCTGACACTGGATGCCAGCACGCTGGCCCGGCCGGCCAGCGCCGACGCCTCGACCCCGGGCGGGCAGGAAATCCTGGTCTACGACATCGTGCGCAACAAGGGCCGCGCCAATCTGGACGCCGCCGCCGACGCCCTGCGCGCCCTCGAACCGTCGCTGAGCCGGGAACGCGCCGGTTTCGCCTGGGGTCAGCTGGCGCTGCTGTCCGCCAAGCGCCAGCAGATGGCCCAGGCCCTGTCGTGGTTCGCCCAGGCCGATGCCACCCAGCTCACCGACGAGCAATGGGAATGGTGGGCCCGCTCCACGCTGCGTATCGCGCAATGGGGCGTGCTGGAGCAGGTCACCCGCTCCATGCCGGCCAATCTGGCCGCCAAACCGGTGTGGCAGTACTGGCGTGCCCGGGCGCTGCAGGCCCTAGGCCGCGGCAGCGAGGCCACGTCACTGCTGGTGCAAGCCAGCGATGGCCACCAATACTACGCCACGCTGGCGCGCGAGGAGCTCGGCACCTCGCTGAGTGCCTCTCCCTCGGCCAAACCGCCGAGCGAGGAGGATATCGGCACCCTCAACGCCCAGCCTGCGGTGCGCCGCGCCCTGGCACTGTTCCATCTGGCCGAAGACTACCGCAAGCCGGAGTTCCGCAACGACGCCCGAAACGAGTGGCGCTGGAGCATGCGCAACCTCCCCGACAGCCAGCTCCTGGCAGCGGCTGAACTGGCGCGTCGCCACAGCTTCTACGACATGGCGATCTACAGCGCCGAACGCACCCGCACCGAACACGACTTCTCGCTGCGCTACCTGACGCCGTATCGTGACATCACCCGCCGCTACGCCAAGCAGCTGGACATCGACGAGGCCTGGGTATACGGGCTGATCCGCCAGGAAAGCCGCTTCGTCACCGTGGCCCGCTCCGGCGTCGGGGCCTCCGGCCTGATGCAGCTGATGCCGGCCACCGCCAAGTGGGTCGCCGGAAAAATGGGCCTCAACGGCTTTGCCGTGGACGACATCGACACCAATATCCAGCTCGGCACCTGGTACCTGCGCTACGTGCTCAATTCGCTGTCCAACAACGCCGTGATGGCCACCGCAGCCTATAATGCGGGCCCGGGCCGCGCGCGCAGCTGGCAGGACAGCAAGCCGCTGGAAGGCGCCATTTACGCCGAAACCATTCCCTTCGACGAAACCCGCGACTATGTTCAGAAGGTCATGGGCAACGCCGCGTATTATGCGAGTGGCTTCGAGCACACCCCGCTCTCGCTGAAGAGCCGCCTGGGCACCATTCCGGCCCGCTGATCGGCCGGTCGTCGAACACGTCTTGCGGAGAGTAATCGAAGAATGAAATACCAACGGATCTGCGTTATCGGCGGCAGTGGCTTCATCGGTGGCTACCTGGGCGAAAGGTTGGCCGAAGCCGGGGTCGAGATCACCTTCGCCACCCGGAACTACGAACAGCACAAGGAAAAGCTGATCGTGCTGCCGAAAACCGAGCTGGTCGAAGCCAACGTGCACGACCAGGCCAGTCTCAACGCCCTGCTGCACGGCCACGACGCCGTCGTCAGCATGGTCGGCATCCTGCACGGCAGCCGCCAGGCGTTCGAACGCGCGCACGTTGCGCTCCCGGAAAAGATCATCCAGGCCTGCCGCTATAACGGTATCCGCCGCCTGATCCATATTAGCGCGCTCGGCGCCGACCCCAACGGCCCCAGCCACTACCAGCAGACCAAGGGCATTGCCGAACAACGCATCGAGGCCAGCGGGCTCGACTGGACCATCCTGCGCCCGTCGGTGGTGTTTGGCCGTGGCGACAGTTTCCTGACCTTGTTCGCCCACCTCGCCCGCACCCTGCCGCTACTGCCGCTGGCCGGTGCCGACACCCGCTTCCAGCCGGTGTGGGCCGACGACGTGGCGCGCGCCATGGTGGCGTGCCTGGCCAACGACGCCACCGTCCATCACAAAATCGAACTCGCCGGCACCAAGGTCTACGCCCTGCGCGAACTGGTGCGCTACGTCGCCGGCCTGAGCGGCCAACAGCCGCTCATCATCGGGCTACCGGCAGGGCTGGCCATGCTGCAGGCCGGACTGATGGAATTGCTGCCGGGACAACCGCTGATGAGCCGCGACAACGTACGCTCGCTCTCGGTCGACAACGTCGGCACCGGCCCCTTCCCGCGCGAGCTGCTCGGTTTCTCGCCCACGGCGCTGGAAGCCATCGCGCCGCTCTACCTGGGCAAGGCCGAGCCGAACGAAGTGCGCTCGCACTTCCGCGCCGAGGCTGGACGTTGACATGAAGATCTACCAAGTCGGCGGAGCGGTGCGTGACCGCCTGCTGGGACTGCCGGTGACCGACCACGACTGGGTCGTGGTCGGGGCCACGCCGCAAGACATGACCGCCCGCGGCTTCCGCCCGGTCGGCAAGGACTTCCCGGTGTTCCTGCACCCGGAAACGCACGAGGAATACGCCCTGGCGCGCACCGAGCGCAAGGTCGGCCGCGGCTACCACGGTTTCACCTTCCACGCCGATCGCGATGTCACCCTGGAAGAAGACCTGGCACGGCGCGACCTCACCATCAACGCCATGGCCAGCGACGAAACCGGGCAGATCATCGACCCCTACCATGGCCAGGACGACCTGAAAAACCGCATCTTGCGCCACGTTAGCCCGGCCTTCGCCGAAGACCCGGTGCGGGTACTGCGCCTGGCCCGCTTCGCCGCCCGCTTCGGCTTCTCCATCGCGCCGGAAACGCTGCAATTAATGCGCACCATGGTCGCCAACGGCGAGGTCGACGCCCTGGTCGCCGAGCGCGTCTGGCAGGAAATGGCGCGCGGGCTGATGGAAAACCAGCCTTCGCGCTTTTTCCTGGTCCTGCGCGAGTGCGGCGCGCTGGCGCGCATCCTGCCCGAGGTGGACGCCCTGTTCGGCGTTCCACAGCGCGCCGACTTCCACCCGGAAATCGACACCGGCGACCACGTGATGCGCGTCATCGACTACGCCGCGGCCCAGCAACTGCCGCTGCCAGTGCGCTTTGCCGCGCTCACCCACGACCTGGGCAAGGCACTCACTCCGGCCGAGCTGCTGCCGCGCCACCTAGGCCACGAGGCGCGCGGCGAAAAACCGCTGCTGGCACTGAGCGAACGCCTACGCGTGCCGGCCGACTGCCGTGACCTGGCCCGGATCACCTGTCTGCATCACACCAAGGTGCATGTGGCCGGCGACATGCGCCCGGACACCGTGCTGAAGATGTTCCGCGAGACCGATGCCCTGCGCCGGCCTGAACGTTTCCGTCTCATGCTCGATGCCTGCCTCGCCGACGCCCGTGGCCGCCTCGGTTTCGAACAGTGCGACTACCCGCAAGTCGACTGGCTGGCACGCATGCTGGACGCCGCGCTGGCGGTGGATGCCGGCGCCATCGCCCAGGGTTGCTCAGACAAACAACAAATTCCGCAAGCGGTCGATGCGGCTCGCCGCGCCGCCATCGCCGCCTGCAAACTGACCCTGGAACCCGCCGCATGACCACTCTGCATTCCCTCAAGGCCACCCTGATGCGCGGCGGCACCAGCAAGGGCCTGTTTTTTCGCGCCGACAGCCTGCCCGCCGATACAGAAACGCGCGACCGGCTGTTGCTGCGCGCCCTCGGCAGCCCCGACCCGCACGGCCTGCAAATCGACGGCCTGGGTACCGGGATTTCCAGCACCAGCAAGATCGTCATCCTCTCCCCGTCGCAACGGCCCGACTGCGATGTCGATTACCTGTTCGGTCACGTGGCGATCGGCGAACCGCTGATCGACTGGTCCGGCAACTGCGGCAACCTGACGGCCGCGGTGCCGCTGTTTGCCGTGGCCTCCGGGCTGGTCGCCCCCGACAAGGACGGCCCTTTCACCGTGCATATCTGGCAGGCCAACATCGGGAAACGCATCCACGCCGAGATCGACATCGAGCGCGGTCAAGCGGTCTGGCATGGCGACTACCGCATCGACGGCGTCGCCTTTCCTGGCGCGCCGATCCGCCTGCATTTTCTCGACCCGGCGGGAGGCGGCGCGGGAACCCTGTTCCCCACGGGAAACCCCTGCGACACCCTTCATCTGCCGGACGGCACAACGCTTGCCGCCACACTGATCGATGCCGGCAACCCGACGGTTTTCGTACGTGCCGCCGATCTCGGCCTCTCGGGTTATGAGACCGCCGCCCACCTCGATGCCAAACTGCACCAGACCCTCGAATGGGGCCGTGCCGCCGGGGCGGTGGCGATGGGCTTGGCGCCGGACATCACCCGCGCCAGCCGCGAGCGCCCGGCCACCCCCAAAATCAGCTTTCTCAGTCCGGCACGCGCCACCGGCTACGATCTGAACGGCCGCATCCTGTCGATGGGGCGGCTGCATCACGCCTTCACCGGCACCGGCGCCATCGCCCTCGCCGCCGCCTGCGCCATCGACGGCACGTTGGCAAGCGAAATGGCCGGCGGCGTGATACGCGGGCGGGAACTGAACTTCTCCCACGCCAGCGGAGGACAGGCGCTGGAAGCCAGGGTCAGCCGGAACGGCGATGCCTGGCAGGTCGACGAAGTCGTGATGACACGCACCGCACGCCCGCTGATGAGCGGCGAGGTGTGGGTGCCGCTGGACTGACTCCAACCCGGCATCCCACCGTCCGCGCCGTAGCCCCATGCCGGACGATGGGGGCGCTCACCGCGCCGTCATTCGGATAGCGCCTGGGCGGCTTTTTGTGAAAAGATGGCGTGGACCGTCCTGGTGGGATGAATGCCGTCCCAGAACAGGTAGTCCCCCGGATTGCGGCAGGTAAACGGTGCCACATTGGGCGTGACACACGGCGTCGAAACGTCCCGCAGGCCAAACGTCGACGGGCTTTGCGTCATGTCATTCACCGTCTGGAACACGTTCAAGAGGACAAACTGGCTATCCGGATAGGCCGCCCGCAACCCGGTCAGCAGGTCGGCAAGCCCGATGTTGAAGTTGAGCGACAGCGAGCTGAGGGCCAGCTTGGCACCCGGAGACGCCTGGTCCAGACGTTGCACCGCGGGTGTCAGACCGAGATCCGGCACATTGGCGACCAGATACTTACGGGCGCCTTTGGCATGCAGCAGCGCGATGGTGTCCTGAATCGCTGTCAATGCGGCGGAAATCACCCCGCCGCCGTCACCCCCCATGGCCAGCGCGACAAAGGCATCGCGCACGTCGTTGGAGCCCGCCTCCACGACGTACAATCCGTCCGCAGGCGCGGTACCACCGAAATCCGTCAGAAAACGGCTGACCTGCGCGGACAGGCTCAGCTCTCCGGCGTTGCGCGCCCGTGCGCCGCCGACCGCGTAGTTGCTCGCATGGTCGTTCGAGGCCCGAAAGGCGGGACGGGTGTTGGCGGCAAGCGCGTGAGACTCGGCGAACTGTTCGATCCAGGTCGCGCCGTCGCTAAAGTGGTGTCCCCCTCGGGCGTAGGGTGCCGAGGGAATGAGAAAAGGGTCCGAGGGATCCAGCTTGTTATACGGCGGGGTGTTTTCCTGACCCGTCAGGGCGAACACATTGCCCGGGTCCGACAGGCTGGTGCCGAATACCACGATCCGATCGAACGTCACCTGCGCTGCCACCCATCCCGGCGCCAGCAGAAGCAACACCAGCCACCCGACAACCCGCCATTTCCCTGCGAATTCCTTCTTCATTCTCTTCGCTCCCGATGCGATACGTCGAAACGGGCACCCCCATCTCCTCCGCTGGCCCCATCCTGTGGTGGGGTTGATCACGGAAAACAGGGTGGCACCCTGGCCCACCTCATCATTATTGGCACAGCATCCGAAGCTCACCACCAGGAAGATGCGCGCCACCCTGCCAAAGGCAGGCACTTCCTGCACCACGCGCTCACCCGGCGTTTGCGCAAGGTGTCGACCGGGCCGGGCACCCATTGCATTCGGCCGCCATCTCCGGCATCGTCTGGAGCGGTACGGGTCGGCTCAAGAAATGACGGGCCTGCACCCATTTTCCGGGATGAAGGCCTCGCCGATGAGCCAGAATGAGAATGAACAGGGACGTGCCCAAGGCTTAAGGTGAAGGCATGGAGCAGAAACAGCAATTTTCCGTCTGGTATTTCATCATCGCATTTTGGGTGCTGCTGCTGGTCCAGAACTTCTTTCTCCAGGAGCGCGTAACCACCCTGTCCTATAGCGAATTCAAGACGCTGCTGACGGCAGGCAAGGTGAAAGACCTCACCGTCAACGAGCAAGCCATCTCCGGCACCTTGGCCAGCAACGGTCTGGAAGGACTGGTCGCCAAGGAAACCGTCGACAAGATCAAGCAACTCGGCACTGGCGACCAGCCCTTTACCACCTTGCGCGTGAGCGACCCGACGCTGGTGCAGGAGCTCGAGAAAGCCAAAGTCCGCTTCACCGGGCAGGCCGACAACAAGTGGCTCGCGTCCATCCTGTCCTGGGTATTGCCCGCACTGATCTTTGTGTCGATCTGGCTGTTTGCCATGAAGCGCATGGGAGGTACCGGCGGCCTCATGGCGGTTGGCAAAAGCAAGGCCAAGGTCTACATGGCGAGGGAAACCGGCGTCACCTTCGACGATGTGGCGGGTATCGACGAGGCGAAGGACGAACTCATGCAGGTGGTGGAATTCCTCAAGGCACCAGAGCGCTACCGCAGGCTGGGCGGAAAGATACCTAAAGGAGTATTGATAGTCGGGGCGCCGGGCACGGGCAAAACGCTGCTGGCCAAAGCGGTTGCCGGCGAAGCCGGTGTTCCGTTCTTCTCCATCAGCGGATCCGAGTTCGTGGAGATGTTCGTCGGCGTCGGCGCCGCCAGAGTGCGCGACCTGTTCGAGCAAGCCGAGGAAAAGGCGCCCTGCATCATTTTTATCGACGAACTTGACGCGCTAGGTAAAGCACGGGGGATCAGTGGCATCAGCGGCAACGACGAGCGGGAGCAGACGCTCAATCAGCTGTTGGTGCAAATGGACGGCTTCGACACCAACAAGGGCGTCATCATCCTGGCGGCCACCAACCGGCCGGAAATTCTCGATCCGGCACTGCTGCGCCCCGGGCGCTTCGATCGCCACGTGGCGATCGACCGTCCCGACTTGACGGGCCGCGAAAAAATCCTCCAGGTCCATTGCAAAGAAGTCAGGCTTGCCCCGGACGTCGAACTCGCCACCATCGCCGCCCGCACCCCCGGCTTCGCCGGCGCCGACCTGGCGAACCTGGTGAATGAAGCGGCATTGCACGCGGCCCGCGAGGAAAAGGACGCCGTCGACATGACCGACTTCGACAAGGCGATCGACCGGATAGTGGGAGGACTGGAGAAGAAGAACCGGATCATGAACCCCAAGGAGAAAGAGACCGTGGCCTACCACGAAGCCGGGCATGCACTGGTGGCGGAAATGCGACCGAATGCCGACAGAGTCGGCAAGATTTCCATCATTCCGCGCGGCATCGCCGCCTTGGGCTACACCCAGCAGATTCCAACGGAAGACCGGTATCTGCTCAAAAAGAGCGAACTGCTGGATCGCATCGACGTGCTGCTGGGAGGGCGAGTGGCGGAGGAGCTCGTCTTCGGTGACGTCTCCACCGGAGCACAGAATGACTTGCAGCGCGCGACCGACATGGCTCGCCACATGATCACGCAGTACGGCATGAGTGAGTCGCTCGGCCTCGCCACCTTCGATGAATCCCACCCCGGTGCCTATCTCGACCTACCTACGTCACAGCCTCATCTGCCCTATAGCGAACGTACCGCACAGGCGATCGACGACGAAATGAGAAAGCTGCTGGCAGAGGCCCATGCGCGTGTCGAGCGCACGCTACAAACCAACCGCGCCAGCCTGGAAGCCTTGGCAACGCTGCTGTTGGAAAAGGAAGTGGTGGACCGTGCCACCCTGAGCGACCTGCTGTCGTCCCAGGGTGTGCCGAGCAGGAACGGAAGCGCAGAAGCCAATCCCCCGGAGGAAGGGCAAGGCCAAAAAGATTTGAAATAACAGGTCGAGGTGCCCTTTCGGCAGCCGACGAACCACCCCGGCTGCTCAGGCAGCGCTGGCGTCGAGTTGTCGCACCCGTTCAAACAGGCAGATAGTGGCCGCCATCGCCACATTCAGTGACTCGGCATGGCCCGGCATCGGAATCCGTACACGACAGTCTGCCAGTTGCAACAGCTCTGCAGACACGCCCGCGCCCTCGTTGCCGAACACGAACGCCACGTCGCCGCGCAGATCCTGCGCATACAACGACTGGCTGCCTTCCAGATGAGTGACCAGCCTGCGCCCGGCAAACCCGCCCAGTACCTCCTCCAGGTCCGCCGCCTCGTGCAGATTGAGCACGAAATGCGCCCCCATGCCGGCGCGAAGCACCTTGGGAGAAAACACGTCGGCACAGCCTTTGGAGAGGAACACCTCCATCACCCCGGAGGCCGCCGCCGAGCGCAGAATCGTACCCATATTGCCCGGGTCCTGAATGTCTTCCAGCAACAGGCAGCTGCCGCTACGGCGCGGCGGGTGCGGCCGCGGGCAGACGGCGATCAGCTCGGGGGCACTCGACAGCGAGGTTAGTTTGCCCAGCAAGGCCTCCGGCACCACCAGCGGCGACAGCGTCTGCGGCAGGCGGGCAAGCAGCGCCGAGACCTCGGCGCGCCCCAGCGCGGCCTCGTTGATGAAGCACTGTGCCGGGACAATGCCCTGCTCCAGCGCCGCCTCGAGCAGATGGATGCCCTCGAGCACGATCACGTCGTCCTTGCGCCGGTCGCGGGAAAACTGGACCAGCCGTGCCAGGTGTTTGAGGGTGTCGTTGTGAGGCGAAGTGAGGGTACGGTATGGGTGCGGCATGGAAAATGGTCAGAGGTGATGCGTGAAGCGGGTCACCAGATCCTTGAAACGAAGATAAGTATCGGGGTCGATGGTTCGCCCGCTGTTGCCGTTGTCGACGTAGAACACGCCACTGAGGGTGTGGCCGGCATAGAGCGTCATCACGGCGAATTCGCCGTCGCCGATATGCTCGAAGAACGGGTCCTGATATTTCGCCCCTAGCTGGGCGCTCACGTGCGCCGGCGCATGGAAGCTTTGCGGCTTGCTGGTGAGCAAGGCGAAGAAGGAGCCCGGCTCCAGGCCCACCGCCAGTTGCCGCAGCGGTGACGTTTCTGCCAGTCCCACCTGGTAACGCAGCCGCAGAGCATGCTCGGACGGCTCGTAGCGCAGGAACAGGATGCGTTCGAAGCGCAGGTCGTTGGCCAGATGGCGGATCGATTCGCGCATCAGTTGCTCGAGCTGCGCGGCATCGCTCAACACGGTAGTGGCGGTCAGATGCGCCCGTGGCGGGTAGTCGCCCGGCAGCATCAGCAGCTCGCGTATCGGGTAGGTATAGGCCGGTGCTCGCGGCTTTCTCGCCACGTTCGCGGCGGCGCTGAGCACGCAGCGATAGGCATCGTCATAGCTGACCCGCATCTGCCGTGCCGCCACCTCGATCCCGGTCGTCCACGGCGAGCGCCACCAGCCCGATTCGATCGCGTTGGCGGTCGCCACGGCCAGCTTCAGCAGTTGTTTGCGCGGCGAGGGCGCACTGCCGCTGCCCAACAGCATCACCAGTCCCGGCGGCAGGCCGGTAGCCTCGACGAAACGTTCCAGCAACTTGGGATAGTCCATCCCGAAGTACCCCGACACCGCCTGCAACAGCGGCTGGTCAGGGAGCTGATTGCGATAGAGCAGAAAGAAACAGGCCGGCAGGTTGTACAGCAAGGCGGCGACAAAGCAATCCTCGACCTTGTGCTCCCCACTCAGCGACAACCAGTCCTTGATCAGGTAGGCCGCCACCCGGCTGCGCCCCAGCCAGTCGGCCACGACCTCGATCACCTCGTCGTCGAGCTTGCCTTCCTGCGCTCGCAGCGCCGTCGCCTGGGACAAGCGGCGCGTTACACGCTCCAGCCCCATCAGCATCATCGCCTGCTCCACGGTCGGCGCGGCTTCGTTTTCACGTAGCACCGAAGCGGATCCGACCGCGCGTAGCACGTCGAACAACAGCAAGGGGTCGGAGAGGCAAATATTGGACAGGTCTGAAAGATTGATCAGCTCGGCGTGGCGGGCGCAGGCCAGCTGCACTTCGTCCAGCGTACCGGGCAGGATGGGCCAGCGCCGGTCGGCGATAGACTGTAGCCAGTTAGCGAGTTCCATGTGGGTGGCGCCAGATCAAGAGTTGTTTTTGCAACGGGCCGCCCAAGGCGAGGGAGCGTTCTGGCTCCACGCCGGGCACGGTAAAGGTATTGCTCAGCAGCAGGGAGCCCGGCTGTCCTTCCGTCACGAATTTACGCCACAGCCTGGGCATCGGTTGCGGCGAGAGAAAGGCATAGACGGCATCGTATTCGGACAGGGGCTCGAGCCAGAGGCTGCGACAGGCAATACGCACATTAGCAGGACGCCCCGCCAGACACCAGCGCAGCCACGCCAGTGCCCAGGCCGCCCAGGCGGTTTCCAGCGCCGCGATCTGTAGATCGGGACGACGCGCCGCCAGCCGCAAGGCCAGCCTGGCGTCGCCGCAGCCGGCTTCGAGCAAACGGGCCTGCTCCGGCAAGGCTTCGGCCAACCTCTCCACCACCCGCGGCGAGGAGCGGTAGAACGGCACACGCTCCAGCCAGGCATTTCGCCCGATGGCGAAGGTCAACAGCAAGGCCAGCAGATAGGCCCACGCCGGCAGTGCCAGCTGGTGACAGTACACAACGGCGGGGGCAAACAGGCCATGTGCCAGCCAACTGCCACGACGCAAGCGCAGCAAGGCCGCCAGTGCCGCCGCCAGGAGCCCTTGCAACACCGACCAGGCCAGCGGCTGCAGTGCCGGAGCGATCAGGAACCAAGCGCCGAGCGCGGCGGCCAGTTGCAGCAAGCCATGCCGCAACAAAGCGACGAATACGGCTCGACTCAATGGCCTGCCCCAGCCGCGGCGGGCTGTGCCGGCGGAGCCGCGGGTGTCGGAGCTGCTTCGGCGTCCGGCTTCAAGCCGTCGCCAAGGATCGAGGCTTCCGCTTCCTTGTTGAGCACCACGATGGCGATGCGGCGGTTCTCAGGGCTGAACACGTTGCTGCGGATGAGCGGGTTGGCCGCGGCAAGGCCAACCACGCGCAGGATTTTGTCCTGCATCAGGCCTCCGGCCAGCAGTTCACGGCGCGCGGCATTGGCGCGGTCGGCCGACAGCTCCCAGTTGCTGTAACCGTGCTGGGCACCGCCAAACGGCTTGGCGTCGGTATGGCCGGAAATGCTGAGCCGGTTGGCGACGCCGTTGAGTTCCTTGCCCAGTTCCTGCAGGATGGTTCGGGTATGCGGCAGCAGGTTGGCGCTGCCGGAGTCGAACATCGGACGGTTCTGCTCGTCGACGATCTGGATGCGCAGCCCTTCCGGGGTCATTTCCAGTTGCAGCTGATTCTTGTAAGCCTTGAGCACCGCACTCTGCTCGATGTTGCTCTCGATCTTCTTTTGCAGTTTCGCCAGCCGGGTCTTTTCCTGCTGGATTTCTTCCTCTTTCGCCCGCTTGACCTGCCCGGCCTGGCGCGTGAGATCGGTACCCCCGCCCTTGATCATCGAGGTGGCGTCGCCTGAGCCCTGCCCTCCTGCCAGCGCCACCTTGAGCGGGGTGCGGAAGTATTCGGCGATGCCCTGCAGCGTGCCCTGCGACACCGAGCCCAACAGCCACATCAACAGGAAGAACGCCATCATCGCGGTCACGAAGTCGGCGTAGGCGATCTTCCATGCCCCCCCGTGGTGGCCATGGCCACCCTTCTTGATGCGTTTGACGATGATGGGGCGTTGCGATTCGTCAGCCATGCGTGGTCACTCCGGGTGGCTTACTTGTTCTTGGCTTGCTTGACGTGGTCTTCGAGTTCCTTGAACGACGGACGGTCGTGCGAGGCCAGTACCTTGCGGCCGAATTCCACCGACACCTGCGGCGCGTAGCCGTTGAGGCTGGCGAGCAGGGTCACCTTGATGGTCTGGAAGACGCGGGTGCCGTCGGCCAGCTTGTGCTCCAGGATGGTGGCCAGCGGACCGACGAAGCCATAGGCCAGCAGGATACCGAGGAAGGTACCGACCAGAGCGTGGGCGATCAGCATGCCCAGCTCGGAGGGCGGGATGCCGACCGATTCCATGGTGTGCACCACCCCCATCACCGCGGCCACGATACCGAACGCCGGCATGCCGTCGGCCAGACCTTTCATGGCATTGACCGGAACTTCCCCCTCGTGGTGGTGGGTTTCGATTTCGACATCCATCAGGTTTTCGATTTCGAAGGCGTTGAGGTTGCCGCCCACCATCAATCGCAGGTAGTCGCAGATGAATTCGACCACATGGTGGTCGTGCAGAACAGCCGGGTACTTGGAAAACACTGGGCTGGATTCCGGATTGTCGACATCGGCTTCGACCGACATCAGCCCTTCCTTGCGCACCTTGGCGAGGATTTCAAAGAGCAGCGCGAACAGCTCCATGTAGAAGGCTTTGGTGTACGAGGACCCCTTGAACAGGGTCGGCAAGGCAGCCAGCGTAGCCTTGAGTGGGGTGCCGCCGTTGGCCACCACGAAGGCGCCGATGGCCGCGCCTCCAATCATCAGGACTTCCAGCGGCTGCAGCAAGGCGGCCAGATGCCCCCCGGCCATGACAAAGCCCCCGAGCACCGAGAGAAGGATAACGACATACCCGATTCCGACAAACATACGTCACGTCCTGTGATGATGAAGATGAAACCCGGCTTTCTTGGGCACGGCTTTGCTTCATTGTTTACGTCTGGCGGGTGTCGCATCAGCGCCCATGACAAGAAACTGGACACCCTTCCGGTCGGCAATTATCCGGGCATTGGACTCGCCGAGGCAAGACAAAGGCGTGAAGAAATTCGGGCAGATATCGCCAACGGGAATGCTGCGCAGCGCGCACCCCGGCGCCGCGACGCATGACCTTACCGGGCGGTCGCCCCACGGTGGCGTGCCAGATCGCGCACAGGGGTCGCACCGTCCGCACGCGGCAGACATCACCCCAACGGGAGTGCCATTCCCCGACCTCGTTGATGCAAAGGCGACGAGGCGGGACCCGCATTCAACACGGCCACCGCCACCCGAAACGGGTTCGTCAGCGCCACCCGCCTAAAGCCCCGATCAGACAAGTTGACGATTGTTCCGTATTTTCAACCGAAATACTTGATACAGCGATGACATTATTGTAAAAGTCGGTAATAAATGACGCATTGGAGAATGCCAAATGCTGAAGCAACTGTTTGGCGGCCTGCTTGGCAAGGATAAGCAATCAGCCCCTGGCATCGAACCAGGGCCGGCAAGCACATCACCCACTGCGCCTCCCGCTCGTGTTCTGGATGGGGCCCACGCCCCGGCCCCGCTCCATCACGTGCAAACGCTGGGTTTCGTCTCGCACCATCCGGTGCAGGACAAGGACCAGCGCGTTGTCGCCTATGAATTCATCGTCAAGGGCAGCCAGGACAGCACCAAAACCGCGGCTCACAAGCGCGCCTTCGACCGGCTGCTGCTCACCACCCTCCGCAACATGAACGTGTTCCGGCTGCTGGCCTACCGGCGCGCGTTCATTCATTTGTCGCTGGCCTCACTGGACGACCTGCCGTCACCGGACCTGCCCGCAGACAGCTGCATTTTCATTCTGGGCATACGGCAAGGCGATGCCCTGGACGAGGCGCTGATGTCCAGACTGGACGCCCTGCGCCAGGCCGGCCTGCGTTTTGCCGTGGAACCGGCCGGTGTCGGCAGCCAGCCGGCGGCCTTGGCCCTTTACCAGCGTATGGACTACCTGGTGTTGGACTTTGCTGCGCCCAACGCGCGCATGCTTTTCCCCCTGCTGGAAAAGCTGCCGCAGCGGTTTCCTCACGTTCGATGGCTGGGGCGCAACATCAACTCGGCCGAAGAACTGGACCTTTGCCTCCACTCTCCCGGCAGCCAGCACTTCGTGCTTTTCCATGGTTCCTACTTGAACGTGGCCCTGCCCAGGAACACCAGCAAAAACGAAGGCGCCAACCAAGGGCGCGTGCTGGAAGTGATGCGTTTGCTGCGCGCCAACGCGCCGATCGAGGAGATCGAAGCACAGTTCAAGCTGGATTCGTTGTTGCTGTTCAAATTGATGCGCTACATCAATTCCCCGGTAAACGGCTTGAACCGCAAGGTGCAGACCATCGAGGAAGGCATCATGCTGCTGGGCCGGGGCAACTTGTTCAAGTGGCTGTCGCTGATGCTGTTCACGGCGGAAAGCGACAGCGGCTCGGCACTGACGCTGATGGAAAAGTCGCTGATCCGCGCCCGCTTCATGGAAGAGCTGGGGTTGGCACACGGCAACAAGCTGGAGGCCGAGCACTTGTTCCTGACGGGCATGTTCTCGCTGCTCGGCACCTTGTTGAACACCACGCTGGCCGAGGCGCTGGCGCCGCTCGATCTGCCGATGATGATTGCGGATGCCCTGCTGAGAGGGAAAGGCCTGTTTGCCGAACCCTTGCAGCTGGTGCTGGCCTGCGAACAGGATGACAACGAGGCCATCGCCCGCCTCGGCGAATCGCAGCGCGTCAGCCTGGAGCAAGTCACCGGCATCTACCTGGATGCCGTGGTCTGGGCGCAGGAGGTGCTCAAGGAAAGCGACGCACAGAACAACGTGGAGGGGGTTTAGCCCGACGGCAGCTCCTCCGATGTGTCAGTCAAAAAAGGGAAAGCACCCGATGTGCTTTCCCTTTTTTTCCCCTGCCTTACCCTCCCTGCCGGCGACGCTGAGCTCACCATCCGTTCACGTGCAACCACTTCCCGTGGCGGCACGCCCTCCTCATCCCAACACCGTGGTCAGACCAGCCCGCGCTGGCGCAGCACCGCCTCGCACTCGGTGACACACTGCACCGCCGTGTCGATCAGCTGGTCGATCTCGGCCTTGCTGATCACCAGCGGCGGTGCCGCCACCATGTGGTCGCCGCAGGCGCGCATGATCAGATTGTGGCGGAAGAAGATGTCGCGGCAGATCGTGCCCACCTCGCCCCAGTTGGGAAACAGCTCGTGGGTGGCCTTGTCCTTCACCAGCGTGAAGGCCTGGATCAGGCCGACGCCACGCACGTCGTCGACGTGGGCGAAGCCTCCGAACGCCTCGCGCCAGCGCTGCTGCATATAGGGACCGGTGTCGTGTTTGACGCGGTCGATGATGCCCTCGTCGCGCAACGCCTTGACGTTGGCGTGCGCCACCGCCGCCGCGACCGGATGACCCGAATAGGTGAAACCATGGTTGAAATCGCCGCCTTCGGCCAACCCTTGCGCCACCTTGTCGCCGACGAATACCGCGCCGATCGGCAGGTAGCCGGACGACAAGCCCTTGGCGGCGGTGAACAGGTCCGGCTTAAAGCCAAACAACTGGTGGCCGAACCACTCCCCGGTGCGGCCGAAACCGCAGATCACCTCGTCGGCCACCAGCAGCACGTCGTACCGGCGGCAAATGCGCTCGACTTCCGGCCAATAAGTCGACGGCGGAATGATCACCCCGCCGGCCCCCTGGATCGGTTCGCCGACGAAGGCCGCCACCTTGTCCGGCCCAAGCTCGAGAATTTTTTCTTCCACCCAGCGCGCCGCCACCACGCCGAACGCCTCCGGCGTCATGCCCTGGCCGTACCGGTACCACCACGGCTGCTCCACGTGCTCGATACCGGGAATCGGCAGATCGCCCTGTTGGTGCATGTAACTCATGCCCCCCAGGCTGGCACCGCCAATGGTGGAGCCGTGGTAGCCGTTCCAGCGCCCGATCAGCGTCTTCTTCCCGGGCTTGCCCTTGACGTCCCAGTAGCGGCGCACCATGCGGATCATGGTGTCGACCGACTCGGAGCCGGAGTTGGTGTAGAAGATGCGGCTGAATCCTTCAGGCGCGACCTGTGACAGCAAGTGCGACAGCTCCACCACGGCCGGGTGAGTGGTCTTGAAGAAGGTGTTGTAGTAGGCCAGCTCGTCCATCTGACGCCTGGCCACCTCGGACAAATCCTTGCGCCCATAGCCGATGTTGACGCACCACAGGCCGGCCATGCCGTCGAGGATCTTGTTGCCGTCCGAATCCCACAGGAACACGCCGTCGGCTTTGGTGATCACGCGGGCGCCCTGCTGGTTCAGCGACTCGGTGTCGGTGAACGGGTGCAGGTGATGCGCGGCATCCAGCGCACGCCATTGTTCGGTGGTACGTTCGCTCTGCATAGGATTCCTCCCAATGCGGTGGCGCCGGCCGTTCACGCCGGCCCAACGTTGGCCGAAGACTTGGCCAACCCGTTGTGCTCGCTACACGTGCAGCAGCAGGAACTTGCGCTCCCACGGGCTGATCACGCGGAAGTACTCGGCATACTCCTTTTCCTTCATCGCCAGGTACATCTTGACGAAGCGATGGCCCAGCACCTCGGCGATTTCGTGACAGTTGCGCAACGCCACCAGCGACTCCTCCGAAGAATGCGGGAACTGGTACGGCAGCTCGTAAGCGTCGGTCTGGCGCGGCTCCATTGGCTGGATCTTGTTGACAATGCCGAGGTAGCCGCAGGCCAGTGTGGCCGCCATGGCGATGTAGGGGTTGGCATCGACACCGGGCACGCGGTTTTCCACGCGGCGCGCCTTAGGCGAGGAATGCGGCACGCGCAGGCCAACGGTACGGTTGTCGTAGCCCCACTCGACATTGGTCGGTGCCGCGGTGTAGCGCGACAGGCGGCGGAACGAATTCACGTAGGGCGCGAACAGCGGCATCACCTGCGGCACGTACTTCTGCAGCCCGCCGATAAAGTGGAAAAATAGCTCCGACGGCGTACCGTCCTCGTTAGAAAACACGTTCTGGCCGGTCTTTTTATCCTTCAGGCTCTGATGGATGTGCATGGCGCTGCCCGGCTCGTTTTCCATCGGTTTGGCCATGAAGGTGGCGTACATATTGTGACGGAACGCCGCCTCGCGCACGGTGCGCTTGAACAGGAACACCTGATCGGCCAGCTCCAGCGGGTTGCCATGCAGAAAGTTGATCTCCATCTGCGCCGTGCCAACCTCGTGGATCAGCGTGTCCACCTCGAGTTCCTGCGCATGACAGTAGTCGTAGATATCCTCGAACAGCGGATCGAACTCGTTGACCGCGTCGATGGCGTATGAGCGGCGGCCGAACTCGGCACGGCCGGTGCGACCGATGGGCGGAGCCAGCGGGATGTCAGGGTCAGGGTTGGGCGACAGCAGGTAGAACTCCATCTCCGGCGCCACCACCGGCTCCAGCCCCAGTTCGTCGAACAGATCGAGAACGTGCTTCAGGACGTTGCGCGGCGCCACGTCCACCGGCGTGCCGTCGGAACGGTAGGCGTCGTAGATCAGCTGCGCGGTCGGATCGACCGCCCACGGCACGTGGCGCAGGGTATTCTCATCGGGCCTCAGCACCATGTCCGGGTCGGTCAGGTCCATCATGCTGTCGTCCGGGTAATCACCGGTGACGGTCTGGATCAGCACCGCCTCCGGCAGGCGCATTTCCGGCTCCACGGCGAACTTGTCTTTTGGCACGATCTTGCCGCGTGCGACCCCGGTAAAGTCGGGGACAATGCATTCCATCTCGGTGATGCGATGCTCGCGCAACCACTCAAAAATCTGGTTTTCCATTTTACTACCCCTACCTCTATAGATCCTTGGCCATCGATGGCTCTGTCTCACAACGGATCCGAAGCCCGCTCACGCCTTGGCGCGTGCAGCTACCCGCTCCCGGCAAGCGGCGCCGAAAGCGTTGAAAATCGCGATCGAAATCGCATTGTCATGATATTTCCATTCGGGGTGCCATTGCACGGCGTAAGAGAAAGTGCGCGCGTCACGCACGCGGTAGGCCTCGATCAGACCGTCGTCGGCCACCGCCTCGGCCTCGAGCCGCTGGGCCAAACGCTTGATGCCCTGCTGGTGCAGCGAGTTCACTTCAATAGAATCGCAACCCAGCCACTGCCGCAATAGGCTACCTTCGGTGAAGTGCACGACATGGGCTGGCACGTACATCTCGTCCAGATCGTCGGTCTCGGGCTCACGATGATCGGCGAAGCCCGGCTCCTCCTGCACGTGCTGGAACAGTTCGCCGCCCAAAGCCACGTTGATTTCCTGGAAGCCGCGGCAGATGCCCAGGAGTGGAATCCCCTCCTGTAGCAGTAAGTCGATCAGCGGCAGCGTGGTGGCATCGCGCTGCGGATCGTGCGGTGACCCAGGCCGGCTCGGCGCCCCTCCATAATGATGGGGCTCGATATTGGACAGCGAGCCCGTCAGCAGAATGCCATCGAACGTGTCCAGGATTTCTCGAACGTGGCTGCGGCTACCCAGCGCCGGAATCAGCAGCGGCACGCCGCCGACGCCACCCGATACTGCCTCGGCATATTTCTCAGCCACTGCATGGAACGGTAACAAGCCGATCCGTTTGACATCGCAAGGGATGCCGATGATCGGTCGCCGCATGGCTCACCTCATCTTTCAGGACGCCGCCTTGATCGCCTCGAACGGGTCCACGTATTCATACCCCAGCCCGGCCGCCACGGCGCGGTGCGTCACCTTGCCGCGGCACACGTTGAGGCCGTTGCGCAGATGCGGATTGTCCAGCAGCGCCTGCACCCAGCCCTTGTTGGCCAGCTCCAGCATGAACGGCAGCGTGGCATTGGTCAGCGCCTGGGTGGACGTCCGCGCCACCCCGCCCGGCATGTTCGCCACGCAGTAATGCACGATGCCGTCCACTTCGTAAGTCGGGCTCTGATGCGTGGTGGGACGGCTGGTTTCGAAACAGCCCCCCTGGTCGATGGCCACATCCACCAGCACCGCGCCCGCCTTCATGATCTTCAACATGCGCCGCGTCACCAGTTTGGGCGCCGCGGCGCCCGGAACCAACACCGCCCCCACCACCAGATCGGCTTCCTTGATCATCTCTTCGATGGTGGCGGTATCGGACATCAAGGTCTTGATCTTGCCACCAAACACCATGTCGATCTCTTTCAGGCGGTTGAGCGACTTGTCGAGCAGCGTGACATCGGCCCCCAGTCCCATCGCCATGCGGGCAGCGTTGAGCCCCACCAC